>NZ_JBSFWD010000002.1:266517-349595 GCF_053592655.1 Streptosporangium sp. NPDC002607 | reverse complement strand
GCGTGCACTTCTACACCCGGGGCAAGGTCGTCACCTCCCGCTGGCTCGACCCGAGCCACGGCGGCGTCAACCTCGGCTTCCCCACCAACGGCTAGTGGTCCCGCATCGAACATCGAGCGGGAGGTTCCCGGTAGGGAGCAGGCGCCCCGGCCAGGGAGAAGGAGGCGCCCCACCCACTGGCCCCTGAACCGTGAGGCCCGCGTCCCTCCTGCCGGGACGCGGGCCTCACGCGTGCTCTGACACCTCTGCCGCGGGGCGGGGCTCGCCCACGCCTGGCCTGTGGGAACCGGGCACACACCCCAACGGACCGCAGGAGGCCGAGGATGGCCGGTAGGCTCCCGGGCAGATCGGTGGCGACGTCGGGAGGAAACCTCGTGGGCCTCGTGGGCAGGGACAGGCTCCGTCGCGCGCGTCTCGGGGCAGTGCTGGGGGCGGGCGGCCTGGCGCTCGCCACCCTGGCCCAGGCGGGGGCCGCGAGCGCGGCCCAGCCGGTGCGGAGCCCCACGCCCTCCGGCACGCCCGTCGCGACACCCGGCTCCGAGTCCGGAGCCACCTCCAGCCCGGCGCCGTCGGCGTCCATCGGCAAGGGCGAGGGCATGCTCCAGGTGCTCACGTTCCAGGGGTACGTCGAGTACGGCGGGGTCAGCTCGCGGGTCAACTGGCTGACGCCCTTCGAGCGGGAGAGCGGCTGCGTCGTCAAGCTCGACCGGGTCAGGACGAGCGAGGAGATGGCCGCCAGGTTCGCCCGGGGCGGCTACGACGTGCTCTCGGCCGCCCCCGACCTGGCCGGTCTGCTGGTGGAGCAGGGGAAGGTCGCGCCGCTCGACACCGCGCTGGTCGCCGACTACCGGCGGATCCCCAAGCGCCTGCGCGAGCTGCCCGGTCTGCGTGAGGACGGCAAGGTCTACGGCATTCCCTACCTGTGGGGGGTGAACCGGGTGGTCCGCGAAGGGGACGGGCTCCGGGGGCCCCTTGCCCTCTACGGGGCGGCTCCGGCGGCGATCAGGAACAGCCCGCTGAGCATCGCCGACGCCGCGCTCGCCCTCAAGGGGACGCGCCCCCAGTTGAAGATCAAGAATCCGTTCCAGCTCACCCCCGCCCAGCTCGACGCCGCGATGAAGCTCCTCGCCGAGGGCGACGGCCCCGACCGGGTTTACTGGGACGGCTCGCTCGACCTGGTCAGGGCACTGTCGGCGGAGCGGGTGCGGATCGCCCAGGTCCTGCCCTACCACCTCGACCTCTTCCAGCGCGCGGGCCGGTCGATGAAGGTGCTGAAGGGGGGCCCGGCGACAGGGTGGGTCGACTCGTGGATGCTCGCGGCCAAGCCGGCCAGCCCGAACTGCGCCTACCGGTGGCTGAACTGGATGAGCTCGGCGCGGGCGCAGCGCCCCGCCGCGGCCTGGACCGGCCTCGCCCCGGCCAATCCGGAGGCGTGCGGCGGGCGCGCCCGCCGGATGTGCGAGATCTACCACGTGCGTGACGACCGCCGGCTGCGCGACGTTCTCTTCGCCGCCCGCCCGGCGAGGGACTGCGGCGGCCTGGGCGGGGAGTGCACCGACTACGCCGACTGGGCGGAGCGCTGGAAAAGCCTCCGAGCATCCTCGGAGCCCGGAAAGCCCCGGATCTCCGACTGAGGCCGCACCCGATCGCCTCCTCGTCAGGAAAAGGAGGCTCCGCGATGTTCCCTCTACCCTGCTATGTCTGCGCTCTCGGCGACAGGCTACGTTTTTCGTTGCCCTGATCGTTTTTGACGATGGATTCAGTGGGAAAATCATGCTCTTAATATCGACTGGTCGACCAGTCAGTGGGTAGGCTGTCGCCATGAGAATCCTTCTTGTTGGAGCGGGCGGCGTTGGCTCCGCCGTCGTCCCGATCGCCGCACGCCGAGATTTCTTCGAACACATCGTGGTCGCCGACTCTCAACAGGACCGGGCCGCCGCCGTGGTGGACAGGATCGCGGACCCGCGTTTCAGCGCCATCGGGCTGGACGCCTCCGACCGGGTGGCGGTCGAGGCCGCGCTCACCGAGCACCGCTGCGACGTCCTCTTCAACGCGGTGGACCCCCGCTTCACCATGTCCCTGTTCGAGGCGGCGCTCAACGCCGGAGCCCACTACCTCGACATGGCGATGTCGCTGTCACGCCCCCATCCCCGCAGGCCGTACGAGCTGACCGGGGTGAAGCTCGGCGACGAGCAGTTCGCCCTCGGCGAGGCATGGCGGGAGCGGGGCGGGCTGGCGCTGGTCGGCATGGGCGTGGAACCTGGGCTGGCCGACGTCTTCGCGCGCTACGCCGCCGAGCACCTCTTCGAGAGCATCGAGGAGATCGGTATCCGCGACGGCTCCAACCTGGTGGTCGAGGGCTATGACTTCGCGCCGACCTTCTCCATCTGGACGACCATCGAGGAGTGCCTCAACCCGCCGGTGGTCTGGGAGGACGGTGACTGGCACACCACCGAGCCGTTCAGCGAGCCCGAGGTCTTCGACTTCCCCGAGGGGATCGGGCCCGTCGAGTGCGTCAATGTCGAGCACGAGGAGGTGCTCCTCGTACCGCGCTACATCGACGCCAGGCGGGTGACGTTCAAGTACGGTCTCGGCGAGGAGTTCATCGGAGTCCTGAAGACCCTGCACAAGCTGGGCCTGGACAAGGCGGGCAAGATCAAGGTGGGTGGTGTCGAGACCTCGCCGCGCGACGTGGTCGCGGCCAGCCTCCCCGACCCGGCCACGCTCGGTGACCGGATGCGGGGCAAGACCTGCGCCGGAACCTGGGTGAAGGGCGTGGGCAAGGACGGGCGGCCGCGCGAGGTCTACCTCTACCACGTGGTCGACAACGAGTGGTCGATGCGGGAGTACGGCTGCCAGGCCGTGGTCTGGCAGACGGCGGTGCACCCGGTGGTCGCCCTGGAGTTGCTGGCCACCGGTGCCTGGTCGGGCACCGGGGTGCTCGGCCCCGAGGCGTTCGACGCGGTGCCCTTCCTGGAACTGCTCAACGCCTACGGCTCGCCGTGGGGCATGCGCGACCAGACCACCTCGGCTCTCCTGTCGGCCTGACGCGCCGCGCCCTCCGGCGAGCCGTTACCGTTCCGCCCGCGCCAGCCGGGCGGCCCGGGCCTCCAGGTAGCGCTGCTCGGGAAGGCTGGTGGTACGGCGCGCGGCCTCGCGGTAGCCAGCGCGGGCGGCCTCGCGGTCACCGGCCGTCTCCAGCAGGTGCGCGCGCACCGCGTGCAGGCGGTGGTGCCCGGCCACCCGCTCGTCGGCCTCCAGGTTCCCGAGCAGGTCGAGTCCGGCCCGCGGGCCCTTCACCATCGCGAGCGCGACGGCGTGGTTGAGCGTGACCATCGGGTTGGGGGCCAGGTGTTCGAGCAGCCTGTACAGCGCGAGGATCTGCGGCCAGTCCGTCTCCTCGGCGCAGGTCGCCTCGGCGTGCACCGCGGCGATCGCCGCCTGGAGCTGGTAAGGGCCGAGAGGTGCCCAGGCCAGCACGTCCGTGATGAGCGCGACCCCCTCGGCGGCGGCCTCCCCGTTCCAGCGGCTCCGGTCCTGCTCGGCGAGCGGTATCAGCGAGCCACCGGGCCCGGTGCGGGCCGGCCGCCGGGCATCGGTGAGCACCATGAGGGCGAGCAGTCCGGCCACCTCGCCGTCTCCGGGCAGCAGCCCGCGGACCATGCGGGCGAGCCGGATCGCCTCCCCGGCCAGCTCGGGGCGTTGCAGGTCGGGTCCCGAGGTGGCCGTGTAGCCCTCGTTGAAGATCAGGTACAGCACGTGCAGGACCACTCGCAGCCGCTCGGCCCGCTCCGGCTCGGGAGGCGGTGTGAAGGGAATGCCCGTGCTCCTGATCCGCTGCTTGGCCCGGCTGATGCGCTGGGCCATGGTCGCCTCGGGGACGAGGAACGCGTGGGCGATCTGCGCCGTGGTCAGACCGCCGACCGCGCGCAGGGTGAGCGCGACCTGCGAGGCAGGGGAGAGCGCGGGGTGGCAGCACAGGAACAGCAGGGTCAGGGTGTCGTCCTGCCCGCCTGCCCGCTCGGCGTCGGCGGCGGGCGAGCGGAACTCGTCCGCGGGCGTCCGCGTCGCGACCAGGGTCTCCCTGCGGGTGCGCGCGTACGCGCTGCGCAGCTCGTCGGTCAGCCGGCGGGAGGCGACCGTGATCAGCCAGCCGCGGGGATTGTCCGGTACGCCCTCGCCGGGCCACTGCAGGGTGGCGGCCAGCAATGCCTCCTGCACCGCGTCCTCGCACGCGTCGAAGTGACCGTGGCGCCGTACGAGCGCGCCGAGGACCTGCGGCGCGAGCTCGCGCAGCAGGTCCTCGGTTCCACCGGCAAGGGTCACGCCTCGGTACCGGCCGTGCTCATGATCGGCCGTATCTCCACCGCGCACAGCCGGGCGTCCGGCCAGCGTCTGGCGATCTCGGCCGCCCGCTCGGGGCTCTCGCAGTCGATCACGCAGTATCCGGCCAGGTGCTCCTTGGCCTCAAGGAACGGCCCGTCCGTGGTCGCCGGCACGCCGTCGCGCATCCGCGCGGTCCTGGTCTGCGAAGGGTCGGCCAGCGCCTCCCCGCCGACCCACTCGCCGGAGTCGGTGAGCTCCTTCATGAGAGTGCCGGCCTCGCCCATTATCCCGTCGACCTCCTGCGGGGACAGGGTCTCCCAGGTCGCGGGGTTGCTGTAGATCAGCAGCATGTACTTCACGCTCTCGCTCCTCGTGCTCGCGGCGCCCGGCGCGGGTGCCTCTCACGGTCAGGTCGGAGCGGGTGGTCCGGTCTCGACATCCATCCGCAAGGAAAAGTGGCGCCCGCACCTCCGTGGCCGCGAGCACCGGGCCGTACGGCGGTCTGACCTCGTGCACGGGCGCGCTCCGATGCTGGAGAAGCTACCCGAACGGTTCACGCCTCGGGACGGTGCGGGGTCGGAGGTCTAGGAGAAGGCCACGTGGCGAGGGAGGGAGTGGGCGTCGTCCTGCTGCGGCAGCAGTGCCTCCGCGCACTCGGGGCAGGCGAAGAGGGCGTTGCCGTCCGGAAGGCGGCCGATCCTGATGCGCGGGCGGGGCCACTTCTTGTGACAGGCCACGCAGGCGTCGCCCTCACGCTGGGTGCGGGTCAGCCCCTCGGGGTCGAAGGTCATCGTGCCGTGTGCCGTTCTGGCCGGCCGCCAACTCATCTTGAATTCCTCCAGCGTGGAGACCCCTGGTTCTCTCCCGCGGCTCGGCCGTGGGGAGGATGTCGACACGTTTCCTGTGGTGATCGAGCACTTTCATATCGGAACTGTTATAACGCGATCACAGCCCGTGACCGTTGTGGTAGGTGTCAAGTGGTGGTTAAATCACGGCCTACATGCAGGCCGTATAACGGCAAATAGGGCACTCAGCATCAAGCCGGGTGCCCTATTTAGTGGTATCTAAACCGTCAGACCTCGCTTATGGCTTTCTCCAGGATGGTGAGCCCCTCCTCCAGGAGGTGGTCGGGGATGACCAGTGGCGGCAGGAAGCGCAGCACGTTGCCGTAGGTGCCCGCGGTCAGCACGAGCAGGCCCTCGGCGTGGCACCTCCTGGCGATCTCGCCCGCCGCCGTGGGGTGCGGGTCCTTGGTGCCGGGAACCACCAGCTCGATGGCGATCATGGCCCCCCGGCCGCGTACGTCGCCGATCATCGGGTTCCGCTCCGCCATGGCGCGCAGCCGGGGGAGCATGGTCTCGCCGATGCGGCGGGCCTTTCCGGTCAGGTCGTCGGCCTCGATGGTCTCCAGCACGCCCAGTGCCGCCTCGCAGGCGAGCGGGTTACCGCCGTAGGTGCCGCCCAGACCGCCCACGTGAACCCTGTCGAGGAGATCGGCCCGGCCGGTGACCGCGGACAGCGGGAGGCCGCCCGCGATGCCCTTGGCGGTGACGATGATGTCGGGCACGATGCCCTCGTCCTCGCAGGCGAACAGGTCGCCGGTACGGGAGAAGCCGGTCTGCACCTCGTCGGCGATGAAGACGATGCCGTTCTCCCGGCAGAACTCCGCGATCCTCGGCAGGAAGCCCTTGGCGGGCTCGATGAAGCCGCCCTCGCCCGCGATCGGCTCGATCACCACGGCGGCGACGTTCTCCGCGCCGATCTGCTTGGTGATCTGGTCGATCGCCTGGGCGGCGGCCTCCTCGGCGCAGTTCTCCGGGCCCGAGGGCCAGCGGAACGGGTAGGCCAGCGGCACCCGGTAGACCTCGGGGGCGAACGGGCCGAAGCCGTGCTTGTACGGCATGTTCTTGGCGGTCAGCGTCATCGTCAGCAGGGTCCGGCCGTGGTAGCCGTGGTCGAAGACGACGACCGCCTGGCGGCCGGTGGCCTGGCGGGCGACCTTGACCGCGTTCTCCACGGCCTCGGCGCCGCTGTTGAGCAGGAAGGTGCGCTTCTCGTGGTCGCCGGGGGTGATCTCGTTGAGCTTCTCGGCGACCTGCACGTACGACTCGTACGGCGTGATCATGAAGCAGGTGTGCGTGAAGTCGGCGACCTGCTTGCGCACCCGCTCGACGACGCGCGGAGCGGCGTTGCCGGCGTTGGTCACCGCGATGCCGGAACCGAAGTCGATCAGGGAGTTGCCGTCGGCGTCGACGACCACACCGCCTCCGGCGTGCGTCACGAAGACGGGCAGTGTGGTGCCGATGCCCGGTGGTACGGAGGCCTGTTTGCGCGCGAACAGCTCACGGGACTTCGGGCCGGGGATCTCGGTGACGATGCGGCGTTCCTGCGGAAGCGAGGGGCCGCCCTCGGTGACGGTGCTCATGATGTGAAGGTATGCGGTGGATGTCGGTGTGCCGATGATGCACTATGTCAAAATTGACGGGGAACACTGGACGTAACGTACAAAACGGGGGTGGCTGTGGCGCCGACGCTGCGCACCGTCGTACGGCGGTCGCCGCTCGGGCTCGGCGTGCTCGCCGGTGGAGACGCGCTCGACCGGCCGGTGCGCTGGGTGGCGGTCAGCGAACTGGAGGATCCCACCCCGTTCCTTGAGGGCGGGGAACTGGTCCTCACCACGGGCATGCGCCTGGACGCCGGCAACGCCGCGTCCTACGTCGAGCGCCTGGTCGGCAGGGAGGTCGCCGGCCTCGGATTCGGCGTCGGGCTCGGGCACGAGACGATCCCCGGGGAACTGGTCGAGGCCGCCACCCGGGCGGGGCTGCCGCTGCTCGAGGTGCCGCGCGACACCCCGTTCGTCGCCATCGGCAAGGTGGTCAGCGAACTGCTCGCCGCGGAGCAGTATGACGAGCTCAGCCGTGCCTTCGCCGCCCAGGGCCGGCTCACCCGCGCCGCCCTGCGCCCGGAGGGGCCTCGCGCGGTGATCGACCGCCTGGCCCGCGAGCTGGGCGGCTGGGCGGTCCTGCTCGACGAGGCGGGGGCCGTGCGGCACGCGGCGGGCCGGGGTTCGGCCGGCGCCGCCGACGACCTCGGCCCCGAGCTGGAGCGGTTGAGAAAGATCACCAACCGTGGCGCGCCCGCGAGCGTCGCCCTCTCCTCGCCCAGGGAGCACGTCATCGTGCAGCCGTTCGGGGCCCGCCGGGTCAGGGGATTCCTCGCCGTCGGCCTCGGCCGGCCCTTCACCCCGGTCGCGCACACCGTGGTCAACGCCGCCGGTTCCCTGCTGACGCTCGCCGCCGAGCACGGCAGGGAGTACCTGGCCGCCGAGCGCCGGGTCCGCTCGGCGGTGCTGCGGCTGCTGCTGGCCGGGCAGGTGGACGCCGGGTGCGAGACGCTGGAGCGGCTGGGGGAGCGGCTTCCCGCCGGGCCGCTGGTGGCCATCGCCTGCGCCGGTGAGCGGGAGGCGGTGCTGGAGGCCGCGGGTGACGAGTTCGCGGCGGCAGACGGTGACGCCGCCGATGACACCGGCGGTGACAGGGTGGTCCTGCTCGTCCCGGCCTCGCGGGCCGATGCCGTGGCGGCGGCGCTCGGCGAGCACGGCCCCGTCGGGGTCGGCGATCCCGCCGGTCTCGACGATCTGCGTACCGGACTCGACCAGGCAGGCCAGGCGCTCGCCGCGGCCAGGCGCGGTGCCGTGCCGGTGATGCGCTTCGCCGATCTGGCGGGCCGGGGACTGCTCTGCCTGCTCGACTCCGACGCGGCGGCGGCGTTCTCCGCGGCGCTGCTCGCCCCGCTCAGGAAGTACGGCTCGCGCGCGGATCTGCTGGAGTCCCTCCGGGTCTACCTGGACTGCAACGGCCACTGGGACGCGGCGGCGCAGCGGCTCGGAGTGCACCGTCACACCCTGCGCTACCGCATGCGCCGGGTCGCCGAACTCGTCGGCCGTGACCTCGACGACCCGGCGGCCCGTGCCGAACTCTGGATCGCCCTGGCCGTCGCCGGGTGACGGGTCCGCTCGGTGAGCCGGGGCGGGGGCTCCGCCCACGGAGAGGCCGGGGAGCCGGTCACGCCCGGGAGGCGTCGGCGACCAGGTAGCGGGAGATGACGGCCTGGGTGACCGTGTCGTAGGTGCTGCTGTCGCGCAGGTGCCCGGCACGTTCCAGGCTGATCGCGCCCTGGGCGGCGGCCCACACGGCATCGGCGATCTTCCTGGGCTGGGTGGGGACGATGTACCCGGCCGAGATGCAGTCGGCGATCACCCGGTCGACGATGTTCAGCGCCGCGCGGGCCAGGGTCCTGGCCCGCTCGCTCGGTACGAAGCCGGGAATCGCACGCTCGAACATCAGGGCGTAGTAGCCGGGCTCGTCCAGCGCGGCCTCCCGGTAGACGGGGCCGAGCGCTATGAGGTGCTCCAGGGCGTCCCTGCGTGGGGGAACGGCTTCCAGGCGCCGCCGGAAGCGCTCGAAGCCTTCCAGGTACAGAGCCTCGGCGAGGCCCTCCTTGCTGCCGAACATGGTGTAGATGACCGTTGTGGAGCACTCCGCCTCGGTGGCGATGCGGCGCATCGACAGGCTCTCGGGGCCGATGGTGACCAGCAACTGGCTGGCGACGTCGAGCAGCCTGGTGCGCAGTTCGTCGTGTGAGGCCCGTTCACCGAGGAGATACGCGCCCTGAAGGCCGCGCGGCGCCGAGGAGGTCATGCGCCCACGCCCTTCCGCTCTGAGTGTTCATTCGGTGACTTAGCCATGATGAAGATCATTTAAACCGGCGCCATGTAAGGAATATCCCCGAATGCCCCTCTTTTCGTTACAGGCCGGGGGGAACGGACTATTGGCCGGAAAGGTGTACCGGTACCGGGATCTTGTGCGGAGTGGAGTAAGACCACATCGGCGCAGGTGACATAGCGTCGAGGTATGGACGTGCGCCCCTTCTGGCTCGCCGGCCGCCCCGCCACAGGCGACGCCGAGCTCACCGTGACCAATCCGCATGACGGCCGAGTCGTCGCCGTCTGCTCCGTGCCGACGGCCGACCAGGTCGAGGAGGCCGTAGCCGCCGCGGCGGCCGTGCGGAAGGAGGCGGCCGCGCTCCCGATCCACGTGCGCGCCGACGCCCTCGCGCACGTCTCGCGCCGCCTGGCCGAGCGCGCCGACGAGATCGCCCGCCTCATCAGCGAGGAGAACGGCAAGCCGATCTTCTGGGCCCGTGGCGAGGTCGGCCGTGCGATCTCCACCTTCAGGTTCGCGGCCGAGGAGACCCGTCGCCTCAGCGGCGAGACCATGCGCCTGGACACCGAGGCCGCCTCCGCGGGCCGCCTCGCCTACATCTCGCGCGTCCCGCACGGCCCGGTCCTGGGCATCACCCCGTTCAACTTCCCGCTCAACCTGGTGGCGCACAAGGTGGCCCCGGCGATCGCGGCCGGCGCCCCGATCATCGTCAAGCCCGCCCCGGCGACACCGGTCTCCTCGCTGGTCCTGGGCGAGATCCTGGCCGAGACGGACCTGCCGGAGGGGATGTTCTCGGTGCTCCCGGTGCCCAACGACCGCGCCGGAGGGCTGGTCGAGGACCCGCGCCTGCCCGTCGTCTCCTTCACCGGATCGGCTCCCGTGGGGTACGCGATCCTGGAGACGGTCCCGCGCAAGCACGTGACCCTGGAACTCGGCGGCAACGCGGCCGCGGTGGTCCTCGCCGACGCCGACCTCGACTGGGCCGCCTCGCGGATCGCCCTGTTCTCCAACTACCAGGCCGGTCAGAGCTGCATCGCCGTGCAGAGGGTGATCGTCGAGGCGTCGGTGCACGACGACTTCGTGGCCAGGCTCGTCCCGGCCGTCGAGGCCCTGGTCGTCGGCGACCCCGCCGACGAGAAGACGCAGGTGGGCCCGCTCGTGTCCGTCGAGGCCGCGGAGCGCGTGGAACAGTGGGTCGGCGAGGCCGTCGCGGCCGGTGCCCGCCTGCTGACCGGCGGCACCCGCGACGGCGCGACCGTCGCGCCGACGGTCCTCGCCGACGTGCCGGCCGACGCCAAGGTCTCCTGCGAGGAGGTCTTCGGCCCCGTGATGATCGTCCAGACGGTGTCCGGAGTGGACGAGGCGTTCGCCACGGTCAACGATTCCAAGTACGGCCTGCAGGCCGGGGTGTTCACCCGCAGTCTCGACAATGCCTTCCGGGCCAACCGGGAGCTCGAGGTCGGCGGAGTGATCATCGGTGACGTGCCGTCGTACCGCGCCGACCAGATGCCCTACGGCGGGGTCAAGGACTCGGGCGTCGGCCGCGAGGGCATCCGCTCGGCCATCGCCGACCTCACCTACGAGAAGGTCATGGTCCTCACCGGCCTGACCCTCTGAGCCCGCCTCGGTGCCCCGGTCGCGGTGTCCCGCGGCCGGTTCGCCGGTGACGGCCCTCCGAACCGGTCGCGGCCTCCGGCGTCGACGAGGCCGGCGCCGCTCCCCAGCGGAGACGCGGCCTCCTCGACCATCTCGCTCCGCGCTTCTTCCGCCGGTGTCATGACGTTGCGGCCATGGCGTAGAGCTCCCTGGCCGAGTCGCCGAAGTAGGGGCCGTACATGGTGCGGTGGTCGTCGCTGTATTTGAAACTGCTGACCGAGACGATCGTGCCGCGGCCGGTGGAGGGGTCGAAGCCGCTCAGCCACGGGCCCCCGCTGGATCCGGCGGTCATGTCGCAGCGCATCCCCTGGTCGCCGGTCTGCCCGTTCGGGTCGTCGCGGAGCGTGCCCGCGCAGTAGACCAGGTGCTCGCCGTCGTAGGGCGAGTCGGCGGGGAAGCCGAAACCGCTGGTGGGGCGCCCTCTGGGGGTGCCGAAAGCGATCTGTTGACCGCCGACGGCGTCGCCGAGGTGCTTGCCGTCACTGGTGTTGACCGCCACCATGCCGATGTCGTGGCTGTCGTCGCCGCCGCGCGACCAGGGACCCGCGACGAACATGCGGCGCGCGGTGTACTGCCCGTACGGGCGGCGGCCCTGGGAGTAGCCGGGGACGAAGGTCCAGTTGTCGGCCCAGGCGCCGGCGCCGTCCTTGACGCAGTGACCGGCGGTCACGACCAGATCCCTGTTGGCACTCCTGACCGAACTCGCCGAGCACACGAAGTCACTGCCCTTGATGGTCAGGAACACCCGCCCCGTGGTGCGTTCGACCATCCCGCCGGAGGTCCAGCGGGCGCCGGAGGTGCGTGCGGCGGCGCCGTTCGGGCTCCGGTGGGGGACGACCCCCCGGCCGGCTCGGGCGAAGAGCCGCCCGAGCAACCCGCCGGCCTTCGAGAGCCGGTCGACGGGAAGTGCCGAGGCCATCCGGCGGGGGGTCCAGTAGCCGAGCACGCGCTTTCGCTCCGACGCGGTGGGAGCGATCGCGTGCTCGACGACGTCCGGCATGCCGGGCGTCGCGACTTTCGTGGTGAGAAGGGGGACGGGGGCGTTCGCGGCCTGCTGCCCGGACTCGGCGGCCGTCTGCCGGATGGCCGTCACTCCGGTCGTCGGGACGCCCAGCAGCCCGGCGACGAGCGGGGCGGCCGCAAGCAGGGGGAGGCTTGAGGTCATGAGGCCCGAGTTTGCACTACGGAGAGTGTTTCTGTGCTTACTTTAGGGTATCCGGGGTCGTCGAGGGCCCGGTGAGTCTCAGGGAGCGCCGGTTGTCTGGGCGGCCTCGTAGACGGCCTGCGCGTCGGTGCCGAAGTACGGACCGAACATCCAGCCGGAGGCGAAGTCGTACTTGAAGCTGTTCACCGAGTTCAGGGTGCCCAGGCCGGTGCTCTCGTTGAAGCCGAGGAACCAGGGGCCGCCGCTCGACCCGCCGGTCATGTTGCAGTTCAACCCGATGTCGCGGGACATCAGGAAGTCGTCGAAGGCCCTTCCGGCGCAGTAGACCAGCTTGGAACCGTCGTAGGGACCGGCCGCCGGGTAGCCGAAGGAGTGCATCTGCGCCCGGCGCGACTGGTTGAAGGAGACGCCCTGGCCGCCGACCACGTCGGTCAGCGACCTGCCGTTCAGCGGGGCCACCACGGCCGAGGCCACGTCGTAGTTGATGTCCTCGGTGTTGTTCCACTGCGGGGTGGTGTAGAGCGTGGTCGCCACCCACGTGCCGTAGGGCCGGTTGCCGTTCTCGTATCCCGGTACGAACACCCAGTTGCTGTGGAAGGCCCCGCCCATCCGCACGCAGTGCCCCGCGGTGATCACGGTGCTCCTGTTCTCACTCGTCACCGCGTTCGCCGAGCACGAGGCGTTGCGGCCCTGGTAGGTGAAGAAGACGCGGCCGGTGGTCTTGGCGATCGCCCCGCCGCGGGTCCACGGCGCGCCGGTGGAGGCGCGGACGGCCGCCGTGCCCTTGGCGGCCATGCCGGTGGCCGGGACGGCCTCGCCGTCCGGCGTGGTCGCGGGGATGGAGACGGGGTCGGCCGCGGCCTGCGCCGCGATCGCCGCCGAGGTGAGGCGGGCACCTTCCTTCTCCGGGATGAGAGTGGCGAGCGGCTGTGCCGCCTCCATCTTCGCCTCCGTCCAGTAGCGCTGGACGGTCCGCTGCTCCGCCTTGGTGTCGGCCGCCTCCTTCTCGACCGGCTGGGGGACGGCCCGCGTCGCGGTGACGCCCCCGCCCGTACCCGGGCCGCCCGCACCCGTGCCCGTGGCGCCGTGCGCGATCGTCGCGGTGAGCAGAGTGCTTCCCGCGACCGCGGTGAGAAGGGGGATGAGTCGTGCTGTGCGTCGCATATGTACCTCCCGAGGCCCGTTGCTGTTCCGGGAAGCTAGTGCGCCGTACGTGTGCATTTCTCAAGATTTACAGCTATTGATATGACGAAATTCGGACTTAAATATCGCCTTTTATCGCGTGTTTCACGTCTAACAGATTTCCGTGTGGATGAGGCCGATTCGACAGCGCGGCCCGAGCCGGGAGAATGGGACGGTGCAGCCAGACACCGTCCGCTCCGTCGTCCTGCTCGGCTCGACCGGGTCCATCGGGACCCAGTCCCTTGACGTCATCGCCCGCAACCCCGGCCGGTTCCGGGTGGTCGCGCTGGCCGCCTACGGTGGCCGGATCGACCTGCTGGCCCGGCAGGCGGCCGAGTTCAGGCCCGACGTGATCGCCGTCGCCGATCCCGCCGCGGTGCCGGAACTGCGCGAGGCCCTGGCCGCGCGCGGGGTGGACGCGCGGGTGCTGGCCGGCCAGGAAGGGGTGGCGGAGGCCGCCTCCTGGCCCGCCGACGTCGTGCTCAACGGCATCACCGGCGCGCTGGGGCTGACCTCCACGCTGGCCGCGCTGGAGGCCGGCCGGGCGCTCGCGCTCGCCAACAAGGAGTCACTGATCGTCGGAGGGCCGCTGGTCAAGCGCCTGGCCAAGCCGGGCCAGCTGATCCCGGTCGACTCCGAGCACGCCGCGCTGGCCCAGTGCCTGTGGGCGGCGGGTCCCACCGGCCCCGACGCCTCCGCGGTGCGGCGCCTGGTCGTCACCGCGAGCGGCGGGCCCTTCCGCGGCAGGTCGCGCGCGGACCTCGCGGAGGTGACCCCCGAGCAGGCACTCGCCCACCCCACCTGGTCGATGGGACCGGTGATCACGGTGAACTCCGCCACACTCGTCAACAAGGGCCTGGAGGTCATCGAGGCGCACCTGCTCTTCGACATCGGCTTCGAGCACATCGACGTCGTGGTCCACCCGCAGTCGGTCATCCACTCGATGGTCGAGTTCGTCGACGGCTCGACCATCGCCCAGGCCAGCCCGCCCGACATGCGCCTGCCCATCGCGCTGGCCCTCGGCTGGCCCGAGCGGGTCGCCGATGCCGCGCCTGGCGTCGACTGGACCGCCGCCCACACCTGGACGTTCGAGCCGCTCGACGACGGAGCCTTCCCCGCCGTCGCGCTGGCCCGCCACGTCGGCGCGGCCGGCGGTACGGCACCGGCCGTCTACAACGCCGCCAACGAGGTCTGCGTCGAGGCGTTCCTGGCCGGTCGGCTGCCCTTCCTCGGCATCGTCGACACCGTGGCCTCGGTGGTCTCCGAGCACACCGTCACCGAGGCCGGATCGGTGGCCGAGGTGCTCGATGCCGACTCCTGGGCACGGATAAGGGCACGGGAGCTCACCGGGACTGCCTAGACTGGTGAGCGTCGTCGACTCTTCAAGGGCTGAAAATGACTTCTGTTGCTCTCGGAATCCCGTCCGTAAGGACCAGGCCGATCGCCGAGCGACGCATATCTCGTCAGATCATGGTCGGCTCCGTCCCCGTGGGCGGGGACGCGCCGGTCTCCGTCCAGTCGATGACCACCACGGTCACCGCCGACGTCAACGCGACGCTCCAGCAGATCGCCGAGCTGACCGCCTCGGGCTGCCAGATCGTCCGGGTCGCGGTCCCCTCGCAGGACGACGCCGACGCGCTGCCGACCATCGCCAGGAAGTCGCAGATCCCGGTGATCGCCGACATCCACTTCCAGCCGAAGTACGTCTTCGCCGCGATCGAGGCGGGCTGCGCGGCGGTCCGGGTCAACCCCGGCAACATCAAGAAGTTCGACGACAAGGTCGGTGAGATCGCGCGGGCCGCCGCCGACCGCGGCGTGCCGATCAGGATCGGCGTCAACGCCGGCTCGCTCGACCCCCGCCTGCTCCAGAAGTACGGCAAGGCCACCCCCGAGGCGCTGGTGGAGTCGGCGCTCTGGGAGTGCTCGCTCTTCGAGGAGCACGGCTTCCGCGACATCAAGATCTCCGTCAAGCACAACGACCCGGTCGTGATGGTTCAGGCATACCGCCTGCTCGCCGCCCGGTGCGACTATCCGCTCCACCTCGGTGTCACCGAGGCGGGCCCGGCCTTCCAGGGCACGGTCAAGTCCGCCGTCGCCTTCGGGGCCCTGCTCGCCGAGGGGATCGGCGACACCATCCGCGTGTCGCTGTCCGCCCCGCCGGTCGAGGAGGTCAAGGTCGGCAACCAGATCCTGGAGTCGCTCAACCTGCGCGAGCGCGGCCTGGAGATCGTCTCCTGCCCCTCCTGCGGGCGCGCCCAGGTCGACGTCTACACCCTGGCCGAGCAGGTCCAGGCGGGGTTGGAGGGGCTGAAGGTCCCGCTCCGCGTCGCGGTGATGGGGTGCGTCGTCAACGGCCCCGGTGAGGCCCGCGAGGCCGACCTCGGTGTCGCCTCCGGCAACGGCAAGGGCCAGATCTTCGTCAAGGGCGAGGTCATCAAGACCGTTCCCGAGTCGCAGATCGTGGAGACCCTGATCGAGGAGGCGCTGCGCCTCGCCGAGCAGATGGGTGTGGAGGTCGACCTCGACGACGACGTCACGGGCCCCCAGGTCGTCGTCGGCTAGGCACCGTCCCGCTTCCCGCACGTGTCCGCCCCCCGGTCGCTCTCTCGCCGCCGGGGGCGCACCTTTTGCGGGGTGCTCTTCGCCGGAGATTTCCGGTCTCCGTAGCCTCCGTGGCCGTTTGCGGTGTTCTGCTGGCCCACCTGGTGGCGCCGTCCGACCTGGGATCATTACACTTAGCAATCATCTGACTACACTTTGCTAGATATCCGGTTGTGTCCCGGGTGAATCGCGCCACCTCCGGGAGACCATCGCCTCTGCCGTACGAGTAGGGGGACCGCACAGTGAAGAAGAGGGTCGTCGGGATTGCCGCGAGCATCGCGATGCTGGCAGCCGCGGTGGGAGTGCCGCAGGGGGCGGTGGCCCAGGGCAGGGAGGGGCTGGTCTGGGGGCCCTGCGAGGGCGGGACCTCGGTGCCCGGGGTGACGCCGTCCGTTCCCGGGCAGCGGGCGGACAGCCGGATGGAGTGCGCCACGCTGAGTGTGCCGCTCGACTACGACAACCCGTACCAGACCATCAACATCGCCCTGAACCGGATCAGAGGGAGGGCCACCCACGACCGTCTCGGCGCGCTGCTGGTCAATCCAGGCGGTCCCGGGGCGTCCGGTCGCGATCTGGTCAAGGCCGTCGTGGCAGGGCTTCCCGGCGGCCTGGCCGACCGGTTCGACGTGATCGGTTTCGACCCGCGCGGGGTGGGGGCCAGCGAGCCGGCGCTGAGCTGTGTCGATCCCGTGGAGTACTACAAGCCGCCCCGTCCCGACCAGGTGCCGGTCACCAGGCGGGACGAGAGCATGCTCATCGACCGGGCCCGCGAGTACGCCCAGGCGTGTGGCGTCCGGTGGGGCTGGATGCTGCCCCACATGACCACGGAGAACTCCGCCAGGGACATGGACCTGATCAGGGAGGCGCTCGGCGAGTCGAAGATCAGCTTCCTGGGCTACTCGTACGGGACCTACCTGGGCGCGGTCTACGCGACGCTCTTTCCCGATCGGCTCAGGCGGCTCGTCCTGGACAGCGTGGTGGATCCGCGCGGTATCTGGTACCGCTCGAACCTGAGCCAGAGCATCGCCTTCCAGAGCAGGCACCGGGAATTCCTCAGATGGATCGCCCGTCACAATCCGGTCTACCGGCTGGGCGCCACCGAGAGGGCCGTCTCCTTCGCCTGGGACGCCATGCGTACCCGGTTGGGCGGCCACCCCGCGGCGGAAGTGATCGGCCCGAGCGAGCTCGACGACCTCTACACCGTCGGCGGCTACTCCGACGCCGTCTGGCCGCAGCTGGCCAAGGCCTTCTCCGCCTACGTCAAGAAGGGGGAGACGGCACTCCTGCTCAACGCCTACCGCAAGCACGCGGAGAACGACGCCAAGGATGAGAACAGCTACGCCGTCTACCTGGCGGTGCAGTGCAGCGACGCCGTCTGGCCGCGCGACTGGACACGCTGGCGGACGGACATGACCAGGGCCAACGCCAGGGCCCCCTTCCTCACCTGGCCCAACGCCTGGTACAACGCGCCGTGCGCGTTCTGGCCCGTGCAGGGAGGCACCCCCGTGCGGGTGCACGACAGCACCAGGCTGCCACCGGTCATGCTGATCCAGGGTGAGCGCGACGCCGCCACCCCGTACACGGGGGCGCTGCGGATGCGTACCCTGCTCCGCGGCTCCCGGCTGCTGGTCGTACCCGGCGGCAACCACGGGATCTCGCTCAACGGGAACGCCTGCGTCGACCGTCGCCTGGCCGCCTACCTGCGGGACGGCACCCTCCCCGGTGGAGCACGGCGGGACTCCGGCAGTCCGGACGCCCGTTGCCCCGGCCTGCCGCTGCCGGTGCCCGTGCCGGTGATCGGACCCTCGCCCGTCCGGGTGCCCGCCGGGCACCCGGGGGGAAGGGCGATCTAGCAGGTAGATGAGATGCTCTGTGTTGGTTCCTGCCAAAATCGAGGGGGTCGCGTAGGCTGAGCATGTGATGCTGCGTACAACGGCGTCGCGCGTGCTCGACGACAACGATCGAGACGAGGTCCTGGCGCTTCTCGACATCGACCCCGTCGGTAACGTTTTCGTCGCCTCCAGGGTCCGTTCTGTCGGGCTCAATCCGGCCAGACTCGGCGGCCAGATGTGGGGGTTCGGGCCGCGCGGTGGCCTGACCTCCCTCTGTTACGCCGGGGCGAACCTGGTTCCGGTCAACGCCGGTACCGACGCCGTCTACGCCTTCGCCGAACGCGCACGCAAGCAGGGCCGCCGCTGTTCCTCGATCGTCGGCCCGGCCGACGCGGTCGAGGTGCTCTGGGAGCGGCTGGAGCCGCACTGGGGAGCCGCCCGTGCGATCCGCTGGGCGCAGCCACTCATGGTGACCACGGAGCCGTCGCCGCTCCCGGCCGACCCGCTGGTGCGGCGGGTCCGGCCCGACGAGTTCGACATCCTGCTGCCGGCCTGCGTGGCGATGTTCACCGAGGAGGTGGGCGTCTCCCCTGAGCTGGGGGACGGCGGAGCCCTCTACCGGTCCCGGGTCGCCGAGCTGATCAGGATCGGCAGGTCGTACGCCCGCATCGAGGGGGGCAGGGTCGTCTTCAAGGCCGAGATCGGCGCGGTGACGCCGCACGCCTGCCAGATCCAGGGCGTCTGGGTCCACCCCGACCTGCGTGGCCGAGGCCACGCGGTGTCAGGGATGGCCGCGGTGGTCAAGCACGCGCTCGACTACTTCGCGCCGGTGGTCTCGCTGTACGTCAACGACTACAACGCCCCGGCCAGGGCCGCCTACCGCAGGGCCGGTTTCGTCGAGGTCGGCACCTTCATGTCCGTGCTCTTCTGACCGGCGTCCCGCCGCTCCGGGCGGATCGCCGGTCTTCGAGCGACTCGGCTACCGGCGGATCGAGGTCGAGACCGTGCACCTGGACGACCGAAGCCGCTTTCCGGTCTCGGCTCAGGGGCTGCGGACCAGGCAGGTCACGAGGTGCTCCAGCTCCGCCTCCGGGTCGGCGGTGAGACCGGCGTGGACCGGGCCCGTCTGCACGATCGTGCTGCGCGGGGCGGTCAGCCAGCGGAACCGGCTGCCCAGCGGCTCCTCGGTCAGCGGTCCCTCGTCGCCGCCGCAGGAGCGCCGGTAGACGTCGAGCGCGTGCCGTACGCCGTCGAGGTCCACCTGGGGGTCGAGGGCGCGCAGGCGTGCCTCGTCCAGTTCCACGCGGGCGCACAGGTAGCCGCGTGGCTGGCAGTAGAGCAGCACGCCGGCGTTGATCAGCTCGCCGCGCTCCACCCGGGGGATGACCCGGATGATCGCGTACTCGTAGACGTCCTTCACCGGCTGTCCTTCCAGAACGCGCCCACCGAGCCGGGCTTTCCCTGCTGAGCCGCCGAGTCCTGGCCGGAGGCGGCCGAGGGAGCCGGCAGCCAGGTGCGCGGGCCCTGGGCGCGGGTCAGCAGGTGCTCGACGTACGCCTGCCGCACGGCCTGCGCCCCGTCGAACCCCGGCTCGTCCTCCAGCCACTCGTCGGGAACCTCGTCCACCACCCCGTCGAGCAGGTCCCTGGTGATCCTCTCGCTGAACTCGGCGTCGGCCTCGGACATCCGGGTGGCGAAGGGGGCCATCACATGGTCGCGCGCGTCGAAGCCGCGCAGCGGGTCGGCCGAGGGCCAGTTGTGGTGGAACCAGAGCGCGGCGCCGTGGTCGATCAGCCAGGTGTCGCCGTGCCACAGGAGCAGGTTCGGGTTGCGCCAGCTCCGGTCGACGTTGTGGATCAGCGCGTCGAACCAGAGCAGGCGGGAGGCGAAACCGGGCTCTGGAGGCCAGGCCAGCGGCTCGAAGCCCAGCGCGCCCGGCAGGAAGTCGACGGCCAGGTTGTTGCCCTCGCTGGCCTTGAGCAGGTCCTGGATCTCCTCGTCCGGCTCGCGGGCGCCGAGCTGTGGATCGACGTCGATCACCTTCAGCTCGGGCGTGCGGAAGCCGAGACGCCGGGCCAGTCCGGCGGACACGATCTCCGCCACCAGGACCCGGCGGCCCTGGCCGGCGCCGCGGAACTTCACGACGTGCGTGCCGAGGTCGTCCGCCTCCATGACCCCGGGGAGCGAGCCGCCCTCCCGCAGGGGCGTCACGTAACGGGTGGCTTTGATCTTTTCGAGCACCCGGCCAGGCTATCGGCTCGGGCCGCCGGGCGACCGGCCACCCGGCACGCGGGCCCGGCCGGGGCACGCTGTGCCGGTTCGGTGCGGTGATCACCACCGGGATCCACCGCGGCCCGACACGGGGCCCGATACGGGGCCGTGCCGTGCCGGGCGTGCGCGTCGGGCGAGGCGTCACATCTTCGAGACGACCTCCTCGGCGAAGCGCTCCATGGTGGCTATCTTGAGCTCGATGCCCTCGCCGTACCCGGCCTTCTCCTCGGGGGTGGCGAGCCACCAGGGCGCGGCCATCGTTCCGGTCACCCCCTTGTCGGCGAAGCGGCGGTAGGTGGCGGCGTCGGGCATGACCGCGAGTGGCGCGATGATCTGCAGGGCGTCTTCCGCCCTGCCGTACTCCTTGAGGTAGCGCCGCAGGTCGGCGAGGACCGGGTCGAGCTGCTCCTCGGTGTAGATCCGGTTGCCCATCCAGCCGTCGCCCGTCCTGGCCGCGCGGCGCAGCGCCGCCTCGCTGTCGCCGCCGACGAAGAACGGCACGGGCACGGAGGGTACGGGGGAGATCGAGAGCGGGCCGTAGTCGTAGTGAGTGCCGTGGTGGGTGACGGTGCCGCCGGCCCAGAGTTCGCGCAGGGCCGGGATCATCTCGTCCAGCCTGCGTCCCCGGGTGTGGAAGTCCTGGCCTGTCTGGACGAACTCCTCCTTGCACCAGCCGACGCCGACGCCGAAGGTCACCCGGTTCCCGGACAGGACCGCGGCCGTGGAGACCTGCTTGGCGACGGTGAACAGATCACGGGCCGGGGCGATGTAGACGTTGGGCGCGAAACGCAGGGTGGTGGTGACGGCGGCCATCGCGCCGATCGTCACCCACACGTCCGGCCAGTGCGTCCCGGCGTTCCAGCGGGGGGCGCCGGTTCTGGAATAGGGATAGGGCGACTCGAAGTCGGCATAGAAGATGTGGTCCGACAGGGTGAGCGTGTGAATGCCGCACCGCTCCGCGGCCCTGGCCAGTTCGACGAACTGGCCGGTCTCGACGAATGACGCTCCAAGCCAGAACTGCACGGATCCTCCTGGGCTCCGAAATGCTGAAATTTCGATAGATGTCCCCCCGGGGTAGCCGGGGGACATCTGCGGGTGCCGTCCCTGTCCTTACTTCCCACCGGGATTCCCGACGGGGATTTCCCGGAGGGTGGGGACCTCTGGAGGGCCGGATCAGCGAAAGGTCAGTCGGAGAACTCGGGGATGACCTTGGTGGCGAACAGTTCCAGGTTGCGCTTGACGGTGTCGAGGGGCAGGACGCCCTGCTGACCCTGCATGAACAGGCCGAACCACTCCAGGTCCGGCATCCGGTCGAGCATGCGCTGGATGCCGCGCTTGACGTCGTCGGGGCCGCCGAGCAGGGCCATCTCGACCTCGTTCATGCGCTTGAAGTCGCCCTTCTCGGGGCTGATCGGCTGGTGCCTGTCGTCCTCCTTCTTACGCAGGACCTCCAGGTAGCCGAACGGCCCGAAGAAGGCGGCGAAGTCCTTCTGCATGCTCTTGCCGTAGGTGGCGATGGCCTCCTCCTTGGTGTCGGCCATTCCGACGATCTTGAGGATGCCGGTGTGCTCGCCCAGCTTGTAGTCACGGCCGCACTTGGCCGACTCCTCCTGGTAGAGCCTGGCCTTGGCGGCGTGATCGTCGGGGTTCGGGGTGAACATCCACGGCAGGATGTCCTCCTGCGCCGCCCTGACCACCGAGCGGTCGGAGATGGTGAACGGCTGCCACAGTTCCGGGTGGGGGTTCTGGTACGGCCGGGGGCAGACCGAGATCGCCTGGATCTTCCCGTCGTCGTCGAGCTCACCCGGGGCGCCGAAGGTCCTGGTCCACTCCTGCGCGGGCCAGCCCTCGATCCCGTCGAAGGGCGAGGGAACCTCGTAGTCGAGCACGTCGGACTTGTAGCGGAGCGTCTCCTGGGTCCACGCCATCTTCATGATGTTCAGCACCTCGCCGAACACGTCGAAGTTGCGGTTGTCGGAGTTCGACCCGTCGGACCTGGCGGCCGAGGCGTGCCAGCGCTGCCCCAGCACGTTCATCCAGCGGTTCTGGTAGCCGCGGGCCACGCCGAGCCGGAGCCGGCCCTTGCTGAACTGGTCGAGCAGGGCCACGTCCTCGGCCGCCCTGATCGGGTCCCAGGCGGGCAGCACCAGGCCGAGCGGGGCGAGCAGGATGCGCTCGGTCCTGGCCGCCAGGTCGGTGAGGAACATCAGCGGGTTGACCGAGAACTCGAAACCCTCGGAGTGGAAGTGGTGCTCGGTCATCATCAACGCGTCGAAACCGATCTGGTCGGCGTGGACGGCGATCTCGCGCACCTCGTCCAGCAGCCTCTGGTACGACTCGGTGTCGCGCCCGATCGGCCTCCTGGCCTTCGCGTTCTCCTCCTGGCTGTAGCCCGAGCCGGGGATCTGCGGGTTGAGCATCAACGAGAACTTCACGGCAGGCTCCTTAGCCAGTTGGTGACGACGATGAGGAACTCGCCCGGACGTTCCTCGTGCAGCCGGTGACCGCTGCCCTCCCAGGTGACCGCCTTGGAGTGCGGGTTCTTGAACAGTCCGGCCTCCCAGGTCGCCTGGGAGGGGTCGAACCAGAAGGTGAGCACCGGGCAGGCCCGGCGCGCGAGGTATTCGTCGGAGTTGGGGCGCAGGCCGAGCGCGTCCGGACCGCCGAACATCGCCTCGAACGCCTGGAGCAGTACGTGCGGAGGAGTGGCGAGGATCCGGCGCCGGTGCCACTCGCGCAGCCACTCGGGCGTGGCGGCGGTCTGGGTCCACTCGTCGTTGCGCAGTGAGACCCCCACGACGTCCTCGCGCATCTGCTCGATCAGGGTGGGGAGGTATTCGCTCAGCGCGCCCGCGAAGCCGTAGCCGGGATCGACCGTGACCAGCGCCCTGACCAGCGAGGGATACTCCACGGCGAGGTGGGAGACGATCTGGCCGCCCATCGAGTGACCGACGGCGACACAGGACTCCACGCCCAGGGCCGCGCAGAGCCCGGCGAGGTCGTCCGCCATCTGCCGGGGGGTGTTGCCCTCCTCGGGCGCGGAGGAGTAACCGTGCCCGCGCATGTCCACCGCGATCACCCGATGGTCCCTGGCGAGGGTGGGGATGTGGTGGACCCACTCGTGGGAGTCGGCGCCCAGACCGTGGACGAGCAGCAGCGTCGTGTCGCCGGAGCCGTCGTCGGTGTGGAACAGCCGGACGTCGCCCAGATCCGTGAACGCCATCAGCGTCCTCCCGTGAGGATTGCCGTGTCCGCCGGCCGCGATGCTCAGCCGTGCCCGGTGAACGCCTCGTCTTTGGTGACGTGAGCAAGCTACCCTAGGGATGATAAACGAGCAATCGCTTGGTTAACCAAGCGGGTCCGCTTGGCCGGGACGTTCCCCCCGGCAACCTGGGCGGACGGCTGGGATACGGGACAGAATGTCCGGCGAAGACGGGGTGTCCGGCCGAGAGGCGAGACGCTCGTCGAAGGTCCGGACGTGAAGACGGAGGCGCTGATGCGGCTGGGTGTCACGATGTTCGCCACCGACCGGTCCATGCCGGTCGCCGAACTGGCCGGGGCGGCCGAGGAGCGCGGGTTCGCCTCCCTCTACCTGCCGGAGCACACGCACATCCCCATCTCCCGCCGTACGCCCCCGGCCGCGGGACAGGCGGTGCTCCCCGAGGAGTACCGGCGCACGCTCGACCCGCTCGTCGCGCTCTCCCACGCCGCCGCCGTGACGAGCGAGATCACCCTCGGCACCGGCATCATGCTCGTCGCCCAGCGCGAACCCCTGGTCACCGCCAAGGCCGTCGCCACCCTCGACCACCTCTCCGGCGGCCGGGTGGTGCTCGGCATCGGGTTCGGCTGGAACGTCGAGGAGGTCGAGGATCACCTCGGCCCGCAGGGTTTCCGCTCCCGCCGCGACGTGGCCCGCGAGCACATGCTGGCGATGAAGGCCCTGTGGAGCCGGGAGGAGGCCGGTTTCGACGGCCGCCACGTCGGCTTCGAGCCCTCCTGGTCCTGGCCCAAGCCGATCTCCGGTCCCCCCGTCTACGTGGGCGGGGCCGCGGGCCCCAAGCTCTTCGCCCACGTCGCCGAGTACGCCGACGGCTGGATGCCGATCGGCGGCCGGGGCATCAGGGCCGCCCTCCCCGCCCTGCGCGAAGCCTGCGACAAGGCGGAACGCGAGATGGCCAAGATCGTCCCCTTCGGCACGCTCCCCAACGCGGAGAAACTCGACTACTACTCCGAACTGGGCATCGAGGAGGTCATACTCAGCCTTCCCAGCGCCGAGGCCGACCAGATCCTCCCCATCCTCGACGAGTACACGGCCTTCCTCCGCTGACCGGCCGCAGTCCGGGCACTCCCGGTGGGCACGAGGTCGTGGACCTGTTCAGGTCGCTGACTCCGGGGGAACGACGCGCCGGGGCCTGGTCCCGCGGGCCGTACCGGACGGCCGGCCCGGCACCGGCTCTGTGCTGGGCGTTGGCGATTCGGGAGGTGTGTTGGGACTTGCCCTGACCTGAGCATCACATGAATATCACGGTGAGGGAGAGAAGACCTGTCTGCCCGTTGACTGTCGGCGATGCTTCTTCTTGAGTGAGAAGGGTGGCGGCGAGGGGAGGCTCGCGTGCCGTATGCGCAGCCGCTCAGAACGGGGGATCCGGCGGCGCTCGGTGAGTACGAGATCATCGGGCGGCTCGGAGAGGGAGGCCAGGGAGTGGTCTATGTCGGGGTGCGCCCCGACACCGGATCAGAGCCCTACGCGGTCAAGCTTCTGCACGGCTCGGTGGGGGAGAACCCTGAGATCTTCCTGCGCGAGGTCGAGCTGGCGAAGCAGGTGGCCCGGTTCTGCACGGCCCAGGTGATCGGCGCCGGGCTGGACGGCGACCGGCCCTACATCGTCAGCGAGTACGTCGACGGCCCGTCGCTCCACCGCGAGGTCGCGGTCAGCGGGCCCCGCGAGGGAGGCCGGCTGGAGCGTCTGGCCATCGGCACGGCCACCGCGCTCGCGGCCATCCACCGGGCCGGGATCGTGCACCGCGACTTCAAGCCGCAGAACGTGCTGCTCGGTCCGGACGGGCCGAGGGTCATCGACTTCGGGCTGGCCAGGGCGCTGGACGCGGCGGCCACCCAGAGCGGGCGCGGTGCGGGCACTCCGGCCTACATGGCGCCCGAGCAGGTGGAGGGCGCCGAGATCAACCCGGCGGCCGACGTCTTCGCCTGGGGCGCCACGATATGTTTCGCGGCCAACGCCCAGGCGCCCTTCGGCCAGGACTCGATCGCGGCGGTCCTGAACCGGATCCTCACCGCGGCCCCGCAGCTGGGGCGCCTCGACGGGCTGCTCGGCGCGCTGGTGGTCGACTGCCTGGACAAGAATCCCGGTAACCGTCCCAGCAGCCGGGAGCTGTTGCTCGCGCTGCTCGGCAACGACGGGCACAGGTCGGTGCTCGACTCCCGGACCCCTCCGGTGCCCGGCGGTCTCGCCCTGCGGGCCGGCTCCGGCGAGCCTGACGTCTCAGACCCGTCCGGCGTGTCCGGTCCCGCTGATTCCTCGGATACGCCCGGTTCCTCCGATGCGTCGGGCCTCGCGGGGAGGTCGCGCACCTCCGGGTCCGCCTGGCGGGCGATGCCCGGTGGGCGCGGGCACTTCACCGAAGGCGAGGACTTCGACGAGCCCCGCACTCACCCGGGGCGGGCGGCCACCAGGGCGTCGATGGCGGTCTCCGGGGCGCTGCTGGTGAGCGCCGCGGTGCTGGTGGGGGTGCTGGTCCCGGCACTGAGCGGTGTCACCCCGAAAGGCGCGGCGGTACCGCCGGCGGTGCCGGTGGTGGAGAGCAGTCCCCAGGTCGAGACGGCGCCGCAGCCGAGCAGGACGAGCCCGCCGGTCAGGCCGCTCCCGACGAATCCGGCCAAGCCGCCGCGCGCGGAGGGTGTCAGATCCTCCCCGCTGCCACCGCCCGAGGTCATGACGGTCGTGCCGGCCCTCGTCGGGCTGGACCGTTCCGGGGCGGCGCGCCTGATCAAACAGGCCGGGCTGGTCGCCGGGACCGTCCAGGCGGTCAACTCCAACCGGCCGGTCGGGGAGGTGCTCGCGAGCAACCCGGTGGCGGGGACCACACTGCCGAGGAAGGGCAAGGTCAACCTGGAGGTCTCCGCGGGGATCCAGGTGCCCACGCTGGTCGGCCTCGCCAGGAGTGCCGCCCAGGCGGCGCTTACCCAGGCCGGGCTGGTCGCCGGAGGGGTGAGTACGCGCTGCTCGGACCAGCCGGCCGGGCGGGTGCTGGCGAGCACCCCCGGCGCGGGCAAGCACGTCTCGCCGGGCAGTGCGGTGGCGCTCGTCATCTCCAGGTACGGCGTTCCGGTGCCGTCGATCACCGGCCAGAGCGCGGCCGATGCCTCGAACACGCTCGGCGGGGCGGGTTTCGCGGTACGGACCCGGGCGCGGCTGGTCACCGACGACGCACAGGACGGTGTGGTGCTGGCGCAGAGCGTGGCGCCGGGCACCTGTGCCCGGCCGGGCGCGACGGTCGTGATCACGGTCGGTGTGGCGGGCCAGAGCGGGCCTGGTCCGGGGCCTGGTCCGGGACCGAGCCACGGCCCGGGGGAGACCACCGCGCCTCCCGATCCGCCCGACCCGCCGGATCCGGTGCCCGGGGAGGCGGCTCCGTCGGGATGACGGCATCCCGGTACGGCGGCGGGCCGGGGCGATGGGCGCCCGCGGGGGAGCGGGGAACTCGGGTGTGGTGTTCGCGGGGCGGCGGGGTAGCGGTCAGATGGCGGCCAGGGTGGTGGCCAGCAGGGCCTTCCTGACGTCCTCCTGGGGGAGGTCGATCGTCTTGACCACCCCGTACTGAAGCGACCCCAGCAGGGCCCAGGCCCAGACCCGGCGGTCGGGATCGGGGTCGGGTCCGGCCAGCCGGTGGTAGATCTCGTCACGGAAGGCGCGGATGATCTCGCCGGGGGAGCCGGGTGGCGCGTCGTCGGCGCCGCCGATGTCCTCCATGATCAGCCGGATGATCGCCCGATACCTGACCACGAAGGTCACCAGGGCCTCGACGAAGGCGTGGTCGTCGTCGAAGTCGCTCTCGATCAGGACCATGATGTCCTCGGCGGCGGGTGCGAGCAGCTCGGCGGCCAGCCGGTCCTTGGGATGGAAGTGGTAGGCGACGGCGGTCTTCGTCAGGCCGACGGCCGCGGCGATGTCGGCCAGCGAGGTCGCCGCATAGCCGCGCTCGGCGAACAACCGGCGAGCGGCGTCGAGGATCCGGCCGCGCGTGTCGTGTCCATGTTCAAGTGTGGTCATCGTCTCAATCCCACGCTATTGGGAGTATTTCCCAGTTTGCGCGCCTACTCTCGTATCGTAGGTTCTGTACGGCCGTACAGTACGGCGTTTCAGGCACATTTCAGACTTTAATAGGGCGGTCACCGAATGTCTGGTTTGCTGGGGCGGCTGGGGAGTTGGTGCGCGCGGCGCGGCAAGGCGGTGCTGGCGCTGTGGGTCGTCGCCGCGGCACTGCTGATGGCGGGCTCGGTGCTGTTCCCCGGACCGGCCACCAACGACACCAGCCTCCCCGGCACCGACGCCCAGCGGGCGATAGACCTGCTGAAGGACGGCTTCGGCCCCGGTTACGAGATGGGTGGTTCGGTCCAGCTCGTCCTTTACTCTCCCGACGGCTCCCTCATCGCCGAGCCGAGGAAGAGCGCGGTGGAACGCGCCGCGGAGCAGATCCGCAAGGTCCCGCACGTGGTGGAGGTGACCCCTCCCTCCCGGACGGGCGGGATCGCGCCCAGCCTGGAGATCGGTTTCATCGCGGTCAAGCTTGAGGGGCACGACACCACCAAGACGGCCGAGACCGCCAAGCTCCTCGTCGAGGCGGCCGAGCCCGCGCGGGCGGCGGGCCTGGAGGTCGTGCCCGCCGGCTCGTCGAGCCCGGCGAACAAGGAGATCAAGACCGGGACGAGCGAGATCATTGGAGTGATCTGCGCGCTGCTGGTCCTGCTGTTCGCGTTCGGCACTCTGGTCGCCGCGATGATCCCGATCTTCGTCGCGCTGGTCAGCATCGCGACCGGGCTCGGCACGATCGGCCTGCTCGGCCACCTGGTGGACGTGCCCAAGCAGGCGCCGATCCTGGCGACGATGATCGGCCTCGGCGTCGGCATCGACTACGCGCTCTTCCTGCTCAGCAGGTACCGCAAGCTGCTGGCCGACGATGTGCCCGTCCACGAGGCGATCCGCCGGGTGGTCGCCAGCTCCGGCGGTGCGGTGGTGTTCGCCGGCGGCACGGTGATCATCGCGCTCAGCGCGCTCCTGCTCGCCGACTTCCCCATGCTGCAGACACTCGGCTGGATCACCGGCATCTCGGTGGTCTGCGCGGTGCTCACCGCCGTCACGCTGGTCCCCGCGCTGCTCGGGATGCTCGGACAGCGGGTCAACGCGTTCCGCCTGCCGTTCATGGGGCGCCGGGGCAGCCACGGCTCCTCCGGCTGGGCCTCGCTGGGCAACTGGGTGGCCAGGCGTCCCTGGAGCGTGCTCGCGCTCAGCGTCGTGCTCCTGGGAGCGCTCGCCGCCCCCGCCCTGGGACTCAAGCTGGGCACGCTCGACAACGGCTACGGCGATCGCGGCACCGACGCGCGGCGCTCCTACGAACTGCTGCAGGCCGGGTTCGGACCCGGCATGAACGGCCCGCTCATCGTGGTGGCGGATCTGGAGACCCCGGTCGTCGACCGGAAGCCCGCCCCGGCCATATTGCAGAACCTGAAGGACCGCGTCGCGGACGTCGAAGGGGTGGCCCATGTCGGCGACCCGGTTCTCAACGAGCGCGGCACGGCGGCCCTGGTCCAGGCGATCCCCGACTACGCCCCCAGTGACCCTCGGGCGCTGGATGTGGTCAAGGCGGTACGCGCGCTCGAGATCGAGGGAGCCAAGGTACACGTGGGCGGTGAGGTCGCGGGCATGGCCGACGCCAACTCCAAGATCGCCGCACGCACCCCGCTGGTCGTCGGCGTCGTGGTCCTGCTGAGCGCACTGCTGCTGCTCCTGGCGTTCCGTTCGCCGGTCGTCGCGATCAAGGCCGCGGTGATGAACCTGATCTCGCTCGGGGCCGCGTTCGGCGCGCTCTCGCTGGTCTTCTCCCTGGGGCTGGGCAGTGGCCTGGTCGGCATGGACCCGCCGGTCAACGTGGACGCCTCCTATCTGAGCACGCTCTTCTTCACCGTGCCGATCGACAGCTACATCCCGCTGATGCTGTTCGCGATCCTGTTCGGCCTGTCGATGGACTACGAGGTCTTCCTGCTCACCGCCGTGCGGCAGGCGTACCTGAGGCACGGCGACAACCGCAGGGCGGTGGCCGAGGGGCTGGGGTCGACCGGCCGGGTGATCACTTCCGCCGCTCTGATCATGGTCTCGGTCTTCGTCGCGTTCGTCGCCTACCCCGATCCGATGGTAAAGATCTTCGGTGTCGGCCTGGCGGTGGCCATCGCGGTGGACGCCACGATCATCAGGGGCCTGCTGGTCCCGGCGACCATGGTCCTGCTCGGCAGGTTCAACTGGTGGTGCCCCGCCTGGCTGGACCGTCTCCTGCCCAACCTCTCCATCGAGGGGCAGGAGGAGGACGAGGAGATCGAGGAGCCGAGCAGGGAACTCGTCGGCGCGGGTCGCGGCTGAGCCGAAGCGGCGACCGGGGAGGTCGTGCACGAGGGCGGTGGTCAGTCGAAGACGATGACGCTGCGGGCCACCGCCCCCTCGCGGACGTGCCGGATCGCCTCGTTGATCTCCTCCAGCGGGAGGCGCTCGCTGACCAGGCGGTCGAGGTCGAGGCGGCCGCGCAGGTACTGCTCGGCGAGCATGGGCAGGTCCCTGATCGGGGCGGCGTCGCCGCCCTGGGTGCCCATCAGGCGTCTGGAGGCGAACAGCAGGCCCGGCTCGACACTGAGCGGCTCGCCCTGCGGCGGGCTGCCGACCATCACCGTCGTGCCGCCGGGCTGGGTGGAGGCGAGGGCGGCGCCGAGCACGCCGGCCACGCCGGTCACGTCGAAGGCGTAGTCCACGCCGCCCCTGACGATCTCGCCCACCTGCTTGGGCAGGTCGGTGACGAGGATCGTGTGGGTGGCGCCGAACTCCTCGGCCAGCTTCAGCTTCTGTTCGGCCACGTCCGCGGCGACGATGGTGGTGGCTCCGGCCAGCGCGGCGCCCTGGACGACGTTCAGCCCGACCCCGCCGCAGCCGACCACCAGCACGCTGGAGCCGGGGGTGACCTGCGCGACGTTCAGCACCGCGCCGACGCCGGTGATCACCCCGCAGGCCAGCAGGCACATGGTGTCGAACGGCGCGTCTTTTGCGATCTTCACGCACATCGCCTCGTTGACCACGGCGTACTCGGCGAACGAGCCGATGCCGATCATCGTCCTGGCACCGTCGCCGTCCACGGTGATCCGGGTACCGCCGTCGCGCATCGTGCCCATGATGGCCGCCATCCTGGCGGGGCCGCCGCACAGGTGGAACCGGCCGGCGCCGCAGTTGCGGCAGCGCCCGCAGGCGCCGTTCATCGCGATGATCACATGGTCACCGGGTCTGACGCCGGTCACCCCGGCTCCGGTGCTCTCCACGATCCCGGCGCTCTCGTGGCCGAGTACGAAGGGGAGCCGTCGCACCACCGGGCTCTTGCCGTCCAGCGCCTTGATGTCGGACCCGCAGACGCCGGACGCCTTGATCCGCACCCGCACCTCGCCGGGTCCCGGGTCGGCGATCTCGACCTCGCGTACCTCCAGCGCCGTGCCGAACCCGGTGAGTACGGCCGCACGCATCAACATGTCCGCTCCCGTCGAGCCGAGGGCCCCGTGTGCTCCGCACGCTAGCCCGGAGCGGCGTTATAAGCAAGCAGTTGCTTGGTTATCTACCGTGCCGGGGTGCCGCCGCGCCTTCCAGGTGGTCGGGTGGCCCGTGTGGGGGGTGTGGTGATCTTCCATTGACACCCCCGGATGCCAAATCTACGCTGACGAAACCAAGCGAGCGCTAGGCCAAATTGCGTCAAGCGCGCGCCGCACGGCACGGCACGGCAGGGAGCGACCTATGAGACGGCAGGCAGTGCGACTCATCGGCCTGGTGGCCGCGGCGGCGCTCGCCGCAGGCGGCTGCGCGGCCGAGCAGAAGGCCGCGGGGGGCGGTGGCTCCGAGGGGGCGGCGGGGGTGACCGCCACGACGGTCAAGGTGGGTGGCGTGCTCACCAAGACCAGCGCGAGCGGCTACTCCACCAAGGACGCGGAGATCGGGGCCAGAGCCAGGTTCCAGCGCGCGAACGAGGCCGGCGGCGTGCACGGACGCACCATCGAGTTCATCGGGGCCGAGGACGACAACCAGGACGCGGCCAAGGGGGATGCGGCGGCCAAGAAGCTGGTCCAGAAGGACAGGGTGTTCGCGCTGGTCCCCGTGCACGCGCCCAACTTCGGCGGCGCGACCTTCCTGGAGCAGCAGGGCGTGCCGTGGTTCGGCTGGGCCACCGGGCCGCAGTGGTGCGGCACGAAGACGGGCTTCGGCTACAACGGCTGCCTGGCACCGCAGCCGGGCGCGGGCTCGCAGACCTGGTGGGGCAACCAGATGGCCGAGCTCATCGGCGGCTCGGCGGGCAAGAGCGTCTACATCCAGACGAGTGACTCCAGCGGCAGCAAGTACGGGGGCAAGACCATCTCGCAGTCCTTCGAGGCCGCGGGCTTCAAACTGGTCGGCCTCAACTCGGGTCTGCCCGCCGCGGCCCCGCCGCCCGACTGGCTCCCGTACATCAACAAGATCATGACCTCCGACGGCGGCGGGCCGCCGGACCTGGTGGTCTCGATCATCGCCGGCACCAAGTTCAACGTCGGCCTGTACGGCGCGCTGAAGAAGGCCGGCTACCAGGGCCTGATCTCCGACGCGACCAGCTACGACGCCGCGATCCTGGCGGACCCGGCGATCGCCCAGGCGCTCGAAGGCGTGATCGCGGCCCCCATGTTCGAGCCCTTCGAGTCGCAGGCCCCGGAGATCGCGCAGCTCAAGGCGGACGTGGAGAAGGCCGCACCGGGGACTCAGCTCACCCAGCATCTGGCCATCGGCTACTGGGCGGCCGACATCTTCCTCAAGATCCTGGAGCAGACCGGCAAGGAGCTGACCCGGGAGAGGTTCCTGGCCGCGGCCAACGGCTCCTTCGACTACGAGAATCCCGGCTTCGGCCGGATCCGCTATCCCAGGGACCACACCGAGCCCAACGGCTGCGGCGCCCTGGTCAAGCTGGAGGGGGGCGTCTTCAAGGTGGCCAAGAACATGAAGTGCTTCGACAACGTCCCGCTGAAATAGCGGGCGCGGGCTTGCCGCTCACGCGTCTGGCGGGCCACGTGAGCGGCGAGCCGGGGGCACCTCCGGCCGCCCCGCCGGCCCTCACCCGTCAACCCCACCATCCGACCGTCGTCCTCTTCGGGGAGCGGCTCCGGCCCGCGCGAAGGCCGGCCGTACCGGTCCCGCAGGCGAACGGGTCACACCCGTGAGCAGTCAGCAACCAGGCGCGAAATTCCGGGGTGATGGCCCTTATGTCCGAGCTTGTTGGTTACATTCTCAGCGGCCTCGTCACCGGAGCCGTCTTCGCGGTCATGGCCTCGGGGCTGACCCTGTCCTACGCGGCGACGGGCGTGTTCAACTTCGCTCACGGAGCCATCGGGTTCCTGGCCGCGCTGCTGTACTTCGAACTCAACGTGGGCCTCGGGCTGCCCGCCTGGGCGGCCGGGGTGGTCGCGGTGGCGCTCTTCGCACCGCTGCTCGGATACCTGCTGCACAGGGTCATGTTCCGCGGCCTCGCCCAGGCGGGGGAGACGGCGCAGATCGTCGGGACCATCGGCCTGACGATCGCGCTCCCGGCACTCGGGCTGCTGGTCGTCGACCTGGTCGCCGAGCCGCTCGGGCTGCCCCGTGCCGACGCGACCTCGCTGCCACGCGGCCTGGGCCCCTACCCGGCGGCCACCTACGCCTTCGGCGGCGTCCACCTCGACTCCGACCAGCTCATCACCTTCGCCTTCGCGGTGCTGGCCGCCGCGGGGCTGTGGGCCTTCATGCGGCACACGCCGTACGGCCTGAGAATGCGCGCCTCGGTGGACTGCCGCGGGCTGGCCACCCTGCGCGGGATCGACGTCGACGCCTCCTCGGCCATGGCCTGGACGCTCAGCTCGACACTCGCCGGGCTCGCCGGGGTGCTGGCGGTCTCGACCCTGGGCCTGGATTCCACCGCGTTCACCGTGATGCTGTTCGTCTCGGCGACGGCCGCGGTGTTCGGCCGGCTCCGGTCGATCCCATGGACGTTCGCGGCCGGGCTCGGGCTCGGCGTGGTGCAGAACCTGGTCGCGGGGTACGCGGACTTCGCCGAGGACGTCACCGGACTGCGCACGGCGGTACCGGTGATCCTGCTGTTCGTCGGGCTGATCCTGCTCAACCGGTCCAGGGGCCGCATCGCGGGGTCCGCCGCCGAGGACGCGCCGCCGCCCGACCACCTGGCCGACCTGCCGCCGTGGCGGCGGCGCCTGCCGTGGGTGCTCGGCCTGGTCGCGCTGCTGGCCTGGACCCTCACCCGCCCGGCCGACGACTTCTACGTGAGCGTGGTGGCCCAGGGGCTCGTCCTCGCGCTGATCTTCTGCTCGTTCGTGGTCGTCACCGGCATCGGCGGCATGGTCAACCTCGCGCAGGCGTCCTTCGCCTCGATGGCCGCGCTCACCTGCGGCTGGGCGTTCTCCTCCGGCCTGCCCCTACCGGTGGCGATCCTGCTGGGGGTGCTCGGCGCGACAGCGGTCGGCGTGCTCGTCGCGCTGCCCGCCCTCCGGCTGGGCGGCCGGATTCTCACCCTGGCCACGCTCGCCCTCGCCCTCCTCGCCGACCAGGTGCTCTTCCAGATCGACGAGTTCAGCAACGGCACGATCGGCTGGCCGCTGCCCGCCCTCGGACTGGGGTTCGCCGACACCACCGACCCCCGGGTACGGGTCCTGCTGTTGCTGGCCCTGATCGGGCTGGTCGGGCTCCTGGTGCGGAACCTGGAACGGTCGGCCTCGGGCCGGGCGGTCCTGGCGGTCCGCTCCGCGCCCGCCGCCGCGACCACCTCCGGCATCTCGGCCCCCCGTACCAAGATCATGCTCTTTGCCCTGGCCTCCGGGATCGCGGGGCTGGGCGGAGTGCTGTTCGCGATCTCCAAGGGCTCGGTGACGGCCACCGACCTGCCGGCCTTCTCGGGTTTCGTCTGGCTGGCCGTGGTCGTCCTGCAGGGCGTCCGCAGGATCGGCGGCGCGGTGCTCGGCGGGCTGATCGCCGCGATCTTCCCCGAGTTGCTGGCCGGGTGGCACGTCTCCGCGCACGTCGGGGCGATCCTCTTCGGGGCCGGCGGGATGATCCTGGCCAGGCATCCGGACGGGGTGCTCGCCCAGCTGGGCGAGGCCCGCCACCGCCGGCGCACGCGCGGTGACCGCGCCGTGGCCCTCCAACGCGAGACACCCCCGCGCGAGGGGGACGAGAGCGCGGGGCCCGCTCCGGAGCCGAAGGCGATGAACGGGACCGGCCACCGCCCGGTCACCGCACCGCCGCGGGCACCCGCCGTCGAGGACGCGCTGTTCCGGCTGGAGGGTGCGGTCGCCGGGTACGGGGACGTCACGGTGCTGCGCGGGGTGGACCTCGCGGTACGGCCGGGAGAGGTGGTGGCGCTGCTCGGCGCGAACGGCGCGGGCAAGTCCACCACCTGCGCGGTCGCCGCGGGGGATCTCCGGGTGACGGCGGGGCGGGTGGTCCTGGACGGGGTCGACGTGACCTCCTGGCCCGCCCACCGCCGCGCGCGGGAAGGTGTGCTGCTCGCACCCGAGGGGCGCGGTGTCTTCCCCGGGCTGACCGTGGACGAGAATCTGCGGACCTGGCTCGCCGATCCGGGTCCCGTCTACGAGCGGCTGCCGCAACTCGCCAGGCGCCGGGGGCTTGCCGCCGGGGCACTCTCCGGCGGTGAGCAGCAGCTGCTCACCCTGGCTCCCGCTCTGGTCAGGCCGCCTCGGGTCCTGATCGCCGACGAGCCCTCGCTCGGCCTGGCACCGCTCGTCGTCGAGCAGCTCTTCGAGGTCTTCGCCGAGCTGCGCGAGCGCGGCGTCGCGCTGCTCCTGGTGGAGGAGAAGGCCACCTCGGTGCTCGAACTCGCCGACACCGTCGCGTTCATGCGCCTGGGCAGGGTCACCTGGACCGGCCCCCGGGCCGAGGTGGACGGCGCCAGGCTCACCGCCGCCTATCTGGGGGTGTCGTGACATGAGAGACGGGGTGGCGATGAGCGTGGCGCTGCGGGTCGAGGCCGTGTCGGTCTCCTTCGGGGGCGTCCACGCGCTCACCGATGTCTCCTTCGAGGTGCCGGCGGGCCAGGTCTGCGGGGTGATCGGGCCCAACGGGGCGGGTAAGACCACGCTGTTCGACGTGATCTCCGGACTGCGCCGGCCGACCTCGGGTTCCGTCTCGGTGATGGGCCGCGAGAGCACGGGGATCCCGGCGGTGCGGCGGGCGCGTGCCGGACTGCGCCGTACCTTCCAGCGGACCCAGGTGTTCGGCCGGCTGACCGTGGCGGACAACGTGCTGGCCGCGATGGAGTGGCGGGGCGGGGGAGGTGGGCTCCCGGCCGACCTGGTCGGCTGGCGGGGACGCCGGAACCTGGAGCGGGCACGTGGGGAGCGGGTGGACGAGGTGCTGGAGCTCTGCGGGCTGAACGGGCTGCGCGACGCCTACGCGGCGGCACTTCCCGCCGGGTCGCGACGCCTGGTCGAGCTGGCCCGCGCCCTCGCGGACGCGCCGTCGCTCCTGCTGCTCGACGAGCCCACGTCCGGTCTGGACGCCGACCAGACCGCTCGCATCGAGGAGGTCATCGGGGCGTTGGAGACGACGATCCTGCTGGTCGAACATGACATGGGATTCGTGATGGACACCTGTGACCGTCTCGTCGTCCTCGACCTCGGCCACGTCATCGCCTCGGGCGCTCCCGCCGAGATCCGCGAGGATCCCGTGGTCCGTGCCGCCTATCTCGGCTGACCTCGTTCTCCGTGCGGGTGAGATTCCGGGGCGATCGGGGGCCGCGCGGCGCGTACGGATTCGACGCTCGCCGTTGTGGGCATATACTCGCCCATACCTTGATCGCTTACCGGCGCGAGGCCGTCCTGCCCGTTGAGCGCCGGGAGGGTTCCAGCACGTCGTCGGGCGCTCTCGGCGGCCTACCAGTCGCTTCCAAGTACTCCCCAAGTGGTCCCCGTCATGCTCTCGCCTCGGGAAGCAAGTTTTGGGGAGAGTACGAAGATGTGGGGAAGAATCAGCGCCGTCGCGGGCCTGGTGCTGGCGAGCACGCTGGCACTGCCGGGTACAGCGGTGGCCAAACCCAAAGAGGTCGACGTCCCCGTCGGGACGTGGCTGGCCGCCAGGACGCACCCGTCCGTCCAGCTGACCTCGGTGTCCTACACGGCGGATGTGGCCGTGCCGACGCCCGAGGCGAACCTGGAGGCGATCAGGACCCTGACGCAGCAGGGGATCAACGCCGTACAGAGCGGCAAGATCTCCTCCGACGAGAACAGCATCTACCGCTGGGTCGTGCAGCAGATGGCCAAGAACCCGGGCCGCTACTTCTCGCCCGGCGGGCAGGAGCGGGTCGTCGAGGCGACGGCGGGCGGGCTGTGCACCGGCTGGTGGATCACGCCGGACGGCTACATGGTGACCGCGGCGCACTGCGTCGGCCAGGAGGACACCGAGCTGGCCCAGACCTTCGCGGCACAGGCGCTCACGAAGATCAACGAGAAGGATGCCGCGGACCTGGTCGCCAGCCTCGGAGACATCGCCTCCGACGAGGAGATCCTCCGGAACGCGGCGAAGATCTTCCAGATCTGGAACGCGGAGAACATCAAGATCCGCAATGTCCAGAGCTCGCTCTCGCTGCTGCAGAGCCTGCCGGGCGGCGGCGTCGACAAGACCACCAAGACGGTGCCGATCGAGCTGGTCGCCAAGGGCACGGTCTACCCGGGCAAGGACGTCGCGATCCTCAAGGCCAACGGGCAGAGCAACCTGCCGACCGTGCCGCTGGGCGAGGACTCGGACGTGCGCGTCGGCGACACCCTCTACATCAGCGGGTTCCCCGGCACCGTGACGCAGACCTCGATCTTCAACCTTGAGTCCAAGCTCGACCCGGCGTTCACCGAGGGTCCCTACAACGCCAGCCGCCAGACCCCCGAGGGGGTGCCGTACATCCAGACCCAGGCGCCCTCCTACCCGGGCAACTCCGGCGGTCCGGTGTTCAGCAAGGACGGCAAGGTCATCGGCATCCTGGTCGGCGGCCTGATCCAGCAGGACGGCGGTTCCACCGAGGGTGAGAGCTTCGTGCTGCCGGTCAGCATCGTCAAGGAGAAGCTGAACGAGAAGAACATCAAGCCGGCCGAGTCGACGACGACGAAGGCCTACAACGAGGCGCTCGACTTGTTCTTCCAGAACAGGTACTCCGACGCGCTGCCCAAGTTCCGCGAGGTGCAGGCGCTGCAGCCGAACCACCCGTACGTCGCCAAGTACATCAGCGACTCCCAGCAGGCCATCACCGCGGGCAAGGACGAGAGCGGCACCCCGATCCTGCCGTGGCTGCTCTGGGGCGGCGGCGGCCTGGTCGCCGCGTTCGTGATCGGCACGATCGTCGCGGTCGCCAGGGGCAAGAGCCGCTCCAAGGGGCCGGCCTCCTTCCCGCCCGCTCCGTACGGGGCGCAGCCCGGCTACCCGGCGCAGTTGCAGGGCGGCCAGCCACAGTACGGCCAGCAGGGGCAGCCGTACGGCGCGCCGCAGCAGCAGTACCAACAGCGGCCGCCCTACCCGCTCCCGACGGGGCCCGAGACCCGGGCGGTCCGCCCGCAGTCGCCGTACGGCCCGCCGCAGCCCCAGCAGGGGACGGGCGGACCAGGAGCGAACACCCGGATCGCAGGTCTGGAGGCGGAGCTGGAGCAGCTGCGCCGGAACATGGGGCAGCGCCCGCCCGAGCAGCGCTGATCACGTCCGCTCGGGTGGGTGCCCGCTCCTGGGGGGGAGCGCTGGCGGCGCCCGCCCGAGCGGAATCGGCGTCACCCGTCCGAATGCGCCGGACGGTCGTCCGCGCAGCGGCGTTCGGACAGGTGACGCCGGGCAAGCACACGGGTGGTGCCCTTCGGGCGAGGGGCACCACCCGTGTGTCGAGGTCCGGAGCGGAACCACCGCTCCGGGCCTTTCGCGGTACGGCCCGCTGTACGCTTACCCAAGCGTGCGCTAGGTTGGTGTAGTGGATCTGGACTTCACTCCCGCGGAGCGGGAATTCCGGGCCGAGGTGCGGGACTGGCTGGCCCGGCATGTCCCGGCCGTCCCGCTGCCCTCGATGGACACGAGGGAGGGCTTCGAGGCACATCGCGAGTGGGAGCGCCTGCTCGCGGCCGACAGGCTGTCGGTGGTCTCCTGGCCCGTCGAGTACGGCGGGCGGGGGGCGAGCCTCGTCGAGTGGCTGATCTTCGAGGAGGAGTACTGGGCCGCGGGCGCCCCCGGCAGGGTCGGCCAGAACGGCATCTTCCTGCTGGCCCCCACGATCTTCTCGTACGGCACGGCGGAGCAGCGGGAGCGCTTCCTGCCCGCGATGGCCAGGGCCGACGAGGTCTGGGCGCAGGCCTGGTCCGAGCCCGAGGCGGGCAGTGACCTGGCCGCCCTGCGGTCCCGCGCGGAGCGGGTGGAGGGCGGCTGGCGGCTGTACGGGCAGAAGACCTGGAGCTCCCGGGCCTGTTACGCGGGCTGGGGCTTCGGCCTGTTCCGGACCGACCCCGCCTCGGCCAGGCACCGGGGCCTGACCTACTTCATGTTCCCGCTGGCCGACGTCACCGTACGGCCCATCGCCCAGCTCGACGGCGAGCACGGGTTCGCCGAACTGTTCTTCGACGGTGTCGAGGTCCCCGACGACCTGGTGCTCGGCGCCCCCGGCGAGGGCTGGCGGATCGCGATGGCGACCACCTCCTCGGAGCGGGGACTCACCCTGCGCAGCCCCGGCCGGTTCACGGCCACGGCCGACCGGCTGGTCCGGCTGGCCCGCTCGGGTGGCACCGAGGGCACCGATCCCGCCCTGGCCGACCAGGTCGCCCGCGCCTGGCTGGACGCCGAGGCCTACCGCCTGCACACCTTCGGCACCGCCCGCCGTCTGGCGGCGGGGGAGGAGATCGGCTCCGCCGCCAGCATGGGCAAGGTCTTCTGGTCCGAGCTGGACGTGCGCATGCACACCCTCGCCCTGCGGCTCCTCGGCGAGCGCGGCCTCCTGGACGGGGGTGCCCCCGAGGCCGAGGACGGCGGGCGCTGGCTGGACGGCTTCCTGTTCTCCCTGGCCGGACCGATCTACGCGGGCACCAACGAGATCCAGCGCAACATCATCGCCGAACGCGTCCTGGGGCTTCCACGATGAACTTCGCCTTCACCGATGACCAGCTCGCACTGGCCGCCACGGTCAGGGAGGTACTCGCCGCGCACTGCCCGGCTCGGGCCGCGCGGACGGAGCGGACCCCCGCCTGGTCCCGGCTCGCCGAGATCGGACTGTTCGGGCTGCTGGTCCCCGAGGAACACGACGGCCTCGGGCTGGGGCTCCTCGACGCGGTGCTCGCCTTCGAGGAGACGGGCAGGGTCGCGCTCCCCGGTCCGGTGGCCGAGACCGCGGTGGCGGCCCCGATGCTGCTCGCCGGCGACCCGGGGCTGGGCAAGCTCGCCGCGGGCTCGCTGCGGGTGAGCGTGCGCATCGGCGACCAGGTCTACTCTCCCGACGCGGACCTGGCGGACCTGCTGGTCGTCGAGCGCGACGGCGTCACGTACGCGGTGCGGCCGGGGCGGGCGCGGCTCACGCCCCAGTCGGGGGTCGATCGGACCAGAAGGCTGTTCGCGGTGGACTTCGACGCGGGGTCCGGCGGTGTGACCCGGCTCACGGCCCCGGTGGCCCCCGCGGTCCGCGCGGTCACCGTGGCGGTCGCCGCCCAGCTGGTCGGGGCGGCCAGGCATCTGCTGGAGACGAGCGTCGGCCACGCGCTGACCCGCAGGCAGTTCGGTGTCCAGATCGGGTCCTTCCAGGCGGTCAAGCACCTGCTCGCCGACGTGGCGGTGGCCGTCGAGTTCGCCGCGCCGCTGGTCTACGCCGCGGCCTTCGCGGTGGACAGGGAGTTGCCGACCGCCGGCCGGGACGTCGCCGCGGCCAAGGCCGCCGCGGGAGAGGCCGCCGAGCTGGCCGCCAGGACCGCGCTTCAGGTGCACGGCGCGATCGGCTACACCGAGGAGCTCGATCTGCACCTGTGGCTCGCCCGGGTGTGGTCCCTCTCCGCCGCCTACGGCGGCACCGCCCTGCACCGGTCCCGGCTGAGAGCCGAGATCCTCGGTTCCGCCGGACCGGTGAGGTGGCCGTGAGCCGGGAGGTCCCGGCCGGCCACGAGCGGGGCCGGTCACACGGGGGCGCGGTTCCCGCACGGTCACCGAGGGAGGCGTCGTGAGGTTCGGGGTCCCGCTGGGGCTGATCCATCCGGACGCGTGGCGGGACGTCGCGGTCGCCGCCGACGAGCTGGGGTTCGAGTCGGTCTGGCTGCCCGAGCACCTGGTGTTCACCACCGACCTGTCGCTGGCCGTCTATCCGGGAACCGACAGGCCGGGTATCTCCCCGGTCACCCCGCTCTTCGACGCCCCCGCCTACCTGTGCTGGCTGGCCGGGCTGACCTCGCGGGTACGGCTCGGCACCGCCGTGCACCTCTACGCGCTGCGGCATCCCTTCGTCTCCGCCCGCGCCTTCGCCACCCTGGACAGGGTCTCGGGAGGGCGGGCGATCTGCGGGGTCGGCGCCGGTTGGTACGAGGGGGAGTGGCTGGCGGCCGGGGTGGACTTCGCGACCCGGGGCCCACGCCTGGACGAGGCGATCGAGGTGACCCGGCGGCTCTGGTCCGAGCCGGTCGTCGCGCACGCGGGACGCTTCTACGACTTCCCCGAGGTCGCGTTCGAGCCCAAACCGGTCCAGGACCGGCTGCCGATCCTCGCCGGGGGCGAGTCGGGCGCGGCCCTGCGGCGGGCCGCCCGGCTCTGTGACGGCTGGATCAGCATGCCGCACTCCCTGGAGACGATCCGCTCGCAGCTCGACAGGCTCGCCGCGCTCCGCGACGACCGCCCCTTCTCGGTCACCGCGCACGCCTACGAGCTCGGCGGCCCCGCCGAGATCCCGCGCTGGGAGAGGCTCGGCGTGGACCGCATGATCGTCCGCCCCTGGCGACGCAGCCGCGACGCCGTGGCCGCGCTGGCCGCCTTCGCCGCCGACCATTTCTAGATTCATCGGGTCCCTAGGCCGGCACCCCTGTCCTGCGGCGGCGCCCCCGGTAGCCGCTGTGCACCAGGACGTCGCCCGGTTCGGCGGGTGAGGTGAGGGAGCCGGCCGGGATGGCGGGACCGCCCCAATCGCCCCGACCGCCCCGACCGCCCCGACCGCTCCGGGCCACCGGGAGGGAGGCGGAGACGGTGGCCGTTCTCGGGCCGGTGGCCCGGTGAGCGGGCATGGTGGAACGGGCGGGGTGGGCGGAATGGGCCGGGGTGGCCGGGATGGTGGTGGTGATCACGGGGTCGGCCCGGCGGTGGCGGCGGCCGCGTAACGGGGCGTCCTGCATGAAGGTGGACGACTCCACCACGGGACGCTCGTGCAAACGACGCCTGCCCCGGTAGGGCGCGTTGGAACGGCCGGCGGCGCCGGTCCGGGCGGGGGTGCCGGTCCGGCCGGGGGCGCGGCGGCGGCCCGGAGCCCCGCGGGACGGGGTGGCCGGCGCGGTGCGCTCGGCGGCGAGCGCGAGCCGTACCCTCGACTGCTTGGCCCTGGTGTGCGCGATGATCGCCGCCGCGGCGAGCAGCACCGGCGCGAGCACGGCGGGGGTGCCGAGCTCCGGGGGATGCACGGTGAGATCACGGACGGTGGCGGTCGGCGAGACGGCGAGCGCGCTGGTGTCGGCGGTGGAGGCCTTGGCGTGCTTGCCCGGCGAGGTACGGCCGGCGGGGGCCGGCACCTGGGCCTGACCGGGTGTTCCGGCGGCCGCCCGGTCACCGTCCGAGGTGTTCGCGGTGCCGCTCTGCCGCGATGCGGCGGCCCCGTCGCCGTTTCCCGGGACGGTCCTGCCGTCATCTCCCGAGGCGGTCTTGCCGCGGTTCCCCGAGGTGGACTCCCGGCCGTTTCCGGCGGCTGTCCCGGTGGCGTGCCCGGGGGCCTGTCCGGCCTTGCCGGGGCCCGCGGACGCCGGGGTCTTTCTCGCGGGGACGGGGGCGGGGACCAGGGCGAGCAGGTCGGGTCCTGGATCGATCGCCACCAGGTTGCCCCCGCCCCCGCCCCCGCCCCCGCTCGCGGTGGTGGCGGCGGCGGGATCGAGAACCGCCTGCTTCTCGGTGGCCTCCCGGTCCAGCCGGGCCTTGATCTTCTCCGGATACCCGTAGCCGACGACCTTGCCGGTGTCGCGCTCCTTGCGCTTGGCGATCCCACCGTCGATGTTGCCCTCGATCGTGTGGATCCTGTCCCCCTCGACCCGGGTGACGATCCCCACGTGGTCGATGCCGTCGATCCTCTTCGAACCGCTCCAGTCGAAGAAGACGATGGCCCCGGGCTTGGGAGTGGTGCCCCAGGCGTCCTGCTGGCGGAACCACCGGGCGTGGTAGACGGTGTAGGCGAACTGGCCGATCCACTCCTCGTAGCCCAGCTTGGCGGCCGCCCAGGAGAGGTACATGTCGCACCAGGGGGCGGCGGTGTAGTCGGCGTCGAACTCGACGGTCCTGCCGTACCAGTCGCCGAACTTGGTGTAGCCGCCGCTCTTCTCGGAGTATCCGAGCTGGCTCTCCAGCAGCTTGATGAACTTCTGCATCTCAGAGGTCATATGAGGTTTCAGGGGACCCCCGGTGGCCGTGCGGGCATGGTCGCTCCGCCTCGCGACCTGGCCACCGGGAACGGGGTTGAGCGACGGCGCGTTCACGCGAGCCTCCCGGGGACGGGTGAGACGCGTGCGGCGGCACCACTGGCCGGTTGTCTTCCGTGACGAGGGAGGCTACCCGGCCTCAAGGACAGGTCACGACAGTCTAAAGTGCACGCAAAGTCACTCGGCGTCATATACCTAGACAAAAGGCGACGTCAGGGGGCTTTCGCGCGATCTTGCGTGAGTAGAGCATTTGGCGAAAAGATCTACGGGGCGTCCGCAATCGGAGCCAGGAGCGCTGTCTCCGCGCGGATCGGTCCTGTTGACCATCCCCCCTGCCGAGGGCCGATCTCTTTACCATCGGCGAAATGGGTATGGATATGGGTATTTATCCCGATATGCCGTGATCGGTGCTGGGAGATGCTCGTCACATCGAAGGCTCAACTGCAACCAATGAAGGATCAAAGGTACGAGCCATGTGTCAGCACCAGCCGCGATGCCCTCTCGCAAGCGCCCCCGATCACGAAGCCGCGTCCCTCGTGGCCTTCCACCCCGAGCAGGGGTGGGGTCTGCTCTGCAACGGCGTCGTGGTCTTCGATGACACCGGAGCGCTCCTGCCGGACGGGCGGAGCACTCCCGTCCACGACATGCCCACTCACCGCGTTCCAATGAGGCAGGCGGCATGAGTCCGGTTCGCGTTTCCGCCGGCCAGGGGGCGAGCACGCCGCTCCAGCGGGTCACCCAGCCGTGGCCGGTCGCCGACGGTGGCCGCGTGCGCGAGCCGCACCCGGTCGAGGTGGCGCCCATGACACTCTTCCCTGAGAAGCCGGACGTGCAGGAGACGTCGTTCTCCCTCACTCCCGAGTCGTCATCCGTGCCCCGGGCCCGCCGGATGACCCGCGCCTGCCTGGCGGACTGGGGGCTGCGGGAGGAGCACAGCACGGTCGCCGAGCTGCTCGTCAGCGAGCTGGTCACCAACGCGCTGCACCACTCGCGGGGGACCATCAGGCTCGCCCTCTCCTTCGAGGACGGCCTGCTGCGCTGCGAGGTCGAGGACGCGGACACGGACCCCTCCCCGATCCGCGTGTACCAGGCCTGCGAGGACGACGAGCGGGGACGCGGGCTGCACCTGCTCGACCTGCTCTCCTGCTGCTGGGGTAGCGACCGTACCTGCGACGGCAAGGCCGTCTGGTTCGAGCTTCCCGCGCACGCCGCCGCCGAGTGCTGACCGCGGGTCCGCCATACGCGCCGGTGACCCCCGCCCCCGCCGGGAGCCGAACCCACGTACCACCTCCGAAAAGCGGAGGCAGAGTTCCCCGACTCGCCGTCCGCCGGCCGCCGGAGCCGACGAGATCGCCGCACTCGTCGGCTCCGGTGTCCCCTTCTCCCATCAGGTGTCGGATGGGTGACTCCCGTCCGTGTCCCGGTTGCGCTCGCCGATCCAGACGGCGATCTGGGCCCGGGAGTGGAAGCCCAGTTTGGTCATGATGTGCTCGATGTGACCCTCCGCGGTGCGCTGGGCGATCGTCAGCGAGGCCGCGATCTCCTTGTTGCTCAGCCCCTGGGCGACGAGCTGGGCGATCTCGGTCTCCCTGCGGGTCAGCGGGGACGGCGACGGCTCGGCCCTGTCGGGATGCCTGCCGGAGCGAGTGCCCTCGTCGAGGGCGAAGGCCAGCGCCTCGTCGCAGGGCAGCTTCGCGCCCCGCCTGACGGTGGCGTCGAAGGCCGCTTTCCCGAGGGTCTCACGCGTACGGGCCTCGCACTCGTCGTGGTAGTGCATGAGGTGTCCGAACCCGGACATCGGCGCTCCGATCGCCTGCCAGATCGTCTCCAGGATCCCCAGTAGTACGGCCGCCCGCCGGTGGTCTCCCTCCGCGGCGGCGATCCAGGCCAGCACCTCCAGGTTGACGCCGACGCCCAGCAGGTCGTCGAGCGAACGGTTGAACCTCAGGCTCTCCTTCTCCAGCTCGATCGCGCGCCGGGCGTCGCCCCGGGACCAGACCCCGATGCCGAGCGCCATCATCGCGTAAGCCCGGTGCCAGCCCTCCCCGTGGGCTTCGCAGAGCGTGAGGCACTCCTCGCCCGCGGAGACGGAACTCGTCCAGTCGCCCAGGAAGGAGTGGGCGAGGCAGAGCCGGATGAGCGTCAGGGCCAGGCCCGCCGGGTCGTCGTCGATGCGGTGACGCGCCGCCGCCTCCTCGTAGAGCTCGATCGCGGCTCCGAGGTCTCCCCGGGACATGGCGATCATTCCCGAGTAGAGCGCGACGTAGCCCAGGATCGGCTCGTGCCCCGGCCGGTCCCCCAGCACCCGGGCCTCCTCCAACATCGCCGCGGCGGCGGTGACGTCGGCCTGGATGATGGCCAGCCAGCTGTTGGACCACAGCGCGCGGCCCCGGATCTCGTCGGGCCCGGTGACGGCCGACAGGCTCCGGTCCAGCCAGTGGCGTCCCTCGCTGAGATAGTGGCTCGTGATCCAGTGGTAGAGCAGGTCGGCGGCCATGCCCAGGGCGGCGGGGGTCCCCTCGGGGTCGGTGAAGCAGTACTCCAGCGCGGTGCGCAGGTTGGCGTGTTCGAGATTCAACCTGCCGAACCAGGCCACCTGGAACGGGCCGAACCGCTGCACGTACGCCTCCACGGACAGCCGCCGGTAGTGGTCGCGGTGCAGCCGCCGGAGCGCGGTCTCCTGCCCCAGGTCCACGAGCCGTTCCCGGCCGTACTGCCGGATCGTCTCCAGCAGCCGGTAGCGGGTCACCGAGGGGGTGGCGGGGGAATCCTCCTTGATCAGGACGGACTTGCCCACCAGCCCGATCACCAGGTCGATCACCTCCTCGCGATCGATGCCGTCCCCCGAGCAGACCGCCTCGGCCGCCTCGAGGTCCAGGCCGTCGGCGAACACCGAGACGCGCGCCCACAGCAGCTGCTCCTTCTCCGTGCAGAGGGCGTAGCTCCAGTCGATCAGCGCGCGCAGCGTCTGCTGGCGGGGCAGCGTCGTGGGCGAACCTCCGGTGAGCAGCCGGAACCGGTCGTCCAGCCTGGCCAGCAGGTCCTCGGGAGAGAGCGCGCGCAACCGTGCGGCCGCCAGCTCGATCGCGAGCGGGATGCCGTCCAGCCTGCGGCAGATCTGCTCCACGGCGGCCCGGTTGGCCTCGGTGACCGTGAAATCCGGTAGGACGGCGCAGGCCCGCTCGGCGAACAGCCGTACCGCCTCGGACTGCGTGGCGGGCTCGGCGGGCAGTCTCGGACGGTCGGAGTCGGGTGCCGGCGGCGGCAGCGGCAGCGTCGGCACGGCCAGCGTCTGCTCGGCGGCGATGCCCAGCGCCTGCCGGCTGGTGGTGAGGATCCGCAGGCCGGGGGCCGAGCACACCAGGATCTCCACCAGCACGGCGCAGTCCCGCAGGAGGTGCTCGCAGTTGTCGAGGATCAGCAGCGCACGCTTCTCCCCGAGGTGCTCGACGACCATCTCCACCGGGGGGCGGTGCGAGGTGTCCCTGATCGTCAGGGCCTCGCTCACCGACGCGCCGAGCAGTTCGGGGTCCTTCAGCCCGGCGAGCTCGACCAGCCACACCCCGTCGGGAAAGGCCCGCTGGACGTCGGCCGCGACGCGCAGGGCCAGCCGGGTCTTGCCGACACCGCCGGGGCCGGTGAGGGTCACCACGCGGGCTTTGGACAGCAGGCGCCTGACCTCGGCCACCTCATGCCGACGTCCTACGAAACTGGTCACCTCGGGTGGCAGCCCCGCTGTCTGCCACCGTTTCGGGGTGGCCGGTGCCACCTCATCCATCAGCGTTCATCAGCGCCTCACGCCGGCCTCGGCAGGCGAACCGTCACATGTTCGGGTCCGACCGGCACCATCCACACTATGCGCAGGGGGGTTCGCCCCCGTACGCGCCGTGACCGTGACCGGATGGGCGCCGGTGGATCAGTAGCCCGCGCCGGTCAGCAGGCCGCCGTCCACCGTGAACTCGCTACCGGTGCAGTAGCTCGCCCGGTCGGAGGAGAGGAAGGCCACCACATGAGATACCTCGACAGGCTTGGCGAAACGCTTGATGACCATGGACTTCATGAACGCCTCCGCGTCCACCTTGGCGATGATCTCCGGATCCAGCACCATGGAGGTGTTGATCGCACCGGGGTGCACGGAGTTCACCCGGATCTTGAACTGGGCGAGCTCGCGGGCCGCGGCCTTGGTCACCCCGCGTACGCCGAACTTGGAGGCGGAGTAGGCGGACATGCCCTCGGCGCCGATGAAACCCTCGACCGAGGAGATGTTCACGATCGAGCCCCGGCCGGCGGCCCTCATGGGCTCGATGACGGACTTGACGCCGAGCCAGGTGCCCTTGAGGTTGACGTCGAGGACGCGCTCGAACTCCTCCAGCGCCATGTCCTCGATCCGACGAAATTTCAGGATTCCGGCGTTGTTGACCAGGACGTCGAGCTTGCCGTAGGTATCGACGGCGGCGCCGACCGCGCGCTCCCAGTCCTCGGGCCTGGTCACGTCCTGGTGGACGAAGAGCGCCCCGGTCTCCTCCGCGAGCGCCTTGCCCTCCTCGTCGAGCACGTCGCCGAAGACGACCCGCGCCCCCTCCTGCAGGAACAGCCGTACATGGGACTCGCCCATGCCCCTGGCCCCACCGGTGACCAGCGCGACCTTGCCGTCCAGAAGACCCATGTCAAGCTCCTCGGATGAAACGTGCGGCGGCGGCGACGGCCACGGCGGCCGCCTCCATCGAGCGGTAGACGGGGATTCCCGCACCGGCGGCGATCGCGCGGACCTCGTCCTCGACTCCGGACGGCGCGCACTCGCCGTTCCTGGTGACCAGGGTGATCCTGGTTCCCGGCAGGTCCCGCTGTGCCCGGGCGAGGTTGTGCGCGTACGCGTAGAGAGGGTCGGCGGAGGTTCCGAAGGTGAAGAAGCTCTGCACGTTCACGTGCGCCACGACGTCGGGGTACGGCCGGCGCGCCACGATCGCCCCGATGACCTCCCTGACCAGCTCAGGGCGGCCTCGCGGACCGACCGGGACCTCCAGCGGATTGGCCGGAGAGGTGCCGGCGGCCCCCGCGCCCAGGGCCTTCAGCACGTCCCGCGTCTCGTCGGGCAGCGCCGCCAGCACCAGCCCCGCCGCGTCGAGGACGTCCGCCGCCAGCACGCTGGCCCCGCCGCTCGGGCCGATCACCAGCACGGAGGGAAGGCCGTCCTCGCCGTGGCCCGTCCACGGCCCCCGCGCGGTGTCCGCGACGGACCCGGCGGGGGGAGCGATCCTGGAGGCGTGGGACTGGAAGAAGGACAGGGCGCCGATCAGGTCGTCCTGGCTGCCGACCAGGACGGCGCCGGTCTGGTCGGCCAGGGCCCGCCAGACGCGGCCGTCGCCGACCATGCCGCCGGTGTGCGAGGCGGCCGCCCTGCGCCCCTGGCCGCTCCGGCCGCCGACCAGCAGGACGACCGGGAGCCGTCCGCGCACGGACATCAGGGCCTCGAAGAGGGCACGGCCGTCCCGGGGGTCCTCCAGGTACATGCCGACGACCGAGGTGTGCTCGTCACCGCCGAGCCAGCCGAGCAACTCGGCGGGGGTCACGTCGGCGGAGTTGCCGACCGTGGCCACCCGGCTGAACGCCAGCCCGCGCCGCTCGCCCACCCTGACCACCTCTCCGGCCAGGCCGCCGCTCTGCGAGATCAGCGCCACCTGACCCGGAGGCCCCGGCTCGCCGCCGATGAAGGTCTGCCCGCCGCGCGGGCTGTAGACGCCCATGCAGTTCGGTCCGAGCAGCCGGGCCCCGGCCTCCCGTGCCGCCCTGACCAGGTCGGCCTCCAGCCCGGCGGCCCCGGCCTCGCCGAACCCGCCGCTCATCACCTGGACGAACGAGAGGCCCTTCGCATGGCGTACCACCTCCGCGCAGCGGTCGGCCGGTACGGCGACCAGCGCGTAGTCGGCGTCCGCCTCCGCGAGGGTCGGCACCGTGGGCACACCGTTGATCTCGTCCGCCTCCGGGTGCACCGCGACCAGCGGCACGCCGGTGGCCTTGTAGAACTCCAGGAACATGTTCCCGAAGTTCGGTCTGCTCGCGGACGCGCCCACCACGGCCACCGCCCTGGGCTCGAACAGCGCGGTGAAGTCCTGCCCGGACCCGTGCCGTCCCGGGGTTTCCGGCCCGGCGGGCTCCGCCGGGCCGGGAAGGTAGCGCGCGTCCACCGCGACCACGCCCTCCTCGGTGGCGATCACCGGGTTGAGTTCGAACTCGCCGAGATCCAGCCGTTCCCACACTCCTCCGGCCCCGCCGATCGCGAGCAGCAGCCCGACCAGGGCCTCCGAGTCCACGGCGGGCCGGCCGCGGTGGCCGTGCAGCAGTGGCGCGCCACGCAGTGAGGCGAGCATCCGCCGGGCGTCGGCCTCGGAGGCGGGACAGAGACAGAGCGCGGTGTCGCGCATGACCTCGGTCCACACGCCACCGAGCCCGGCGAGCAGGACGGGTCCGAAACCCGGGTCGCGCACCACGCCGACGATCAGCTCGACCCCCGGTGCGGCCTGCTCCTCCACCAGGAACCCGTCGGGCGTGATGCCCCGCGAGACGAGTCCGGCCAGCATCTCGTCGGCGGCGGACGCCGCCTCGGCCGGCCCGGACAGCCCCAGCCGTACCGCCCCCGCGTCCGACTTGTGCACCAGGCCGGGGCCGTGGGCCTTGAGCACCAGGGGAGGCGTCAGTCCCCGGGCCGCCGCGGCGACCTCGGCGGGGGAGGCGGCCGTGGCGCCTCGGGGCACCGCCACCCCCCACTCCCGCAGCAGGGCCTTGACCTCGTGCTCCGCGAACCGTGCGGGGGCGGGCTCCTGAGATGCTCCGGACATCGTGGATATCGCGGATACGCCGGACATCTCGGGCGGCCCGCCGGTGGATGCGGTCACGCCTCGTCCATCCGGTTCTGGTATCTCTCCCGGATCTCCCGCCTCAGCAGCTTGCCGGGTCCGCCGGAGGCGTCCTGGAAGTGCGGGAGTTCGGTGGCGACGACGACGTGGTCGGGGCGCTGGTGCGCGGGCAGCGTCTCGGCCAGGGCGAGGGCGATCTTGGCCGGGTCGGCCGGGTGTCCCGTCCTGGCCACCACCGCGAGCAGGATCCGCTGCTCGACCGCCTCCTGCCCCTCGGTCTGGGCGGGCACGCCGACCGCACCGGCCTCCGCCACGCCGTCCAGCGCCACCGCGGCCTCCTCGATCACCGAGGGCTGGGACCAGATGCCGCCCTTGAACACGGACTCCTCGCGGCGGCCGAGCACCATGAGGTTTCCGTCCTCCGACAGGACGCCCAGGTCGCCGCCGACGTACCACTCGTCGCGCAGCACCTCGGCGGTCTTCTCCGGCAGGCCGTCGTACCCGGTCATCCGGTGCGGCCCGGCGAGGTTGATCTCACCGACCTCGCCGGCCGGCCGGGCGCCCGAGGGGCCGGTGATCCGCACGGCGTTGCCGGTCCGCGCCCTGCCCGAGGAGCCGAGCGGCGTGCTGCCGTCGTCGACCCGGCCGAAGCAGGTGTAGGGGGCCTCCGTCTGGCCGTAGTAGCAGTAGACGCCGGTGTCGGGCAGCCGCTCCTTCATCCTGGCCAGCAGCGCCGCGGGGAGCGGCTCGCCGCCCAGCATGATGACCCGCAGGGACGACAGATCGGCGCCCGCGTGGTCGTCGGAGCCCAGCAGCGCCGCGTAGAAGGAGGGGATCTGCGAGACGTGGGTGACCTTCTCCCGGGGGACCACCCTCAGGAAGTTCGCCGGTCCCCAGTCCTGTTCGAGCACCAGTCGCATGCCCGCGTAGAGCGCCGGCCCGACGAGGGCGGGGAAGCCGATGCCCCAGATGATCGCCCCGGTGCCGAGTACCGAGTCCTCGGTGCGCGGCACGTCGAGCCAGATCTGCGCGATGGCCAGCGACGAGGCGTGCGTGTGGACCACCGCCTTGGGCAGGCCCGTCGTCCCGGAGGTGTAGTAGAGCGCCAGCGGATCGTCCCAGAAGCCGCCGAGGGCCATCTCGTCCTCGGCGGCGCCCGCGGTGAGCGCGTCCAGGTCCACGGCGTCCTCGCCGGGGCCGCCGACCCTGATCCAGCGGGTGATCTCCGGCAGCCGGGGGCGGATCTCCGCGACGGCGGCCTCCACCGTGGAGTCGTACACGAACGCGGTGGCGCCGGAGTGCGCGACGACCGCGGCCAGGGTGTCGACGGACCAGTACGGGTTGAGCGCCGCGGTGACGGCGCCGAGCTTCGCCGCGGCCAGGTAGACCTCGGCCACGTGCAGGGTCTCGTTGAGCAGCGCGGCCACCCGCTGCCCGGGGGCGAGGCCGGCCTCCGCCAGCGCGTGGGCGCGCCGGTTGACGAGCCGGTCGAGTTCCGCGTAGGTGAAGCTCTGCTCACCGCAGTAGGTCAGCGCGACCCTGTCGGGGGTGCGCATGGCGTTGGCGGTGAGGATGGCGTGGGCGTAGTTGCCGTACGGGGTGCCTGCCGGGGTCGGGCGCGCCATCTCTGGCCTCCGTTCGGAGCGAGGGGTGGATCGGTGCGGGGGGTGAGGGGTGTCAGTGCGAGGAGTAGAGGACGAAGACGTTTCCTGACGGGTCGCGCAGTACGGCTCTGATCTCGTGCGGCCCGGTCTCCGGCTCCCGTACGAGCTCGGCCCCGGCCCCCGCCAGCTCCCTGGCGGCCCGCGCGACGTCGTCCACCTTGTACGAGGGCGCGGTGACCTCGCCCGCCACCCGCTCCTCGGCCGCGACCAGCGCGACCGTGGCGCCCCCGCCGTCCAGGGCGGCGAACCGGTCGCCGTCGCGGAACCTGACCGCCAGCCCGAGCGTCCCCGAGTAGAAGGCGATCGCCGTCTCCAGGTCGTCCACGGGGATCAGGACGTTGCCGAGCTTGCTCACGCGGGCCTCCACTGGGGCAGGTCGTCGACGAAGGTCACGCGCACCGGCATGCCGATCCGCACCAGGTCCGGCGGGCACTCCACGACCTGCCCGAACGCCCGCACCCCTTCGGGAAGGTCGATCCAGGCCAGCACGTACGGCTCCCGCCCCCGGAACTCGGGCACGAACGAGCGGTGCACGACCGTGAAGGTGTGCACCGTGCCGTCGCCGGAGACGGGTTCGTAGGGGAGGTCGGTGCCGCCGCAGCCGGGGCACTCGGGGGCGGGCAGGTGCACCCGCCGGGCGCAGGCGGTGCAGCGTTGGACGACCAGCTCGCCGCGACGGCAGGCGTCCCAGTAGGCGAGCGTGTCGCCGGTCATCGATCCGGTCATCGATCGCCAAGCTAGCGCACGCTTGGTTGCCTCACAAGATGCCGTCCACGCCGGTTCGCTCGGGGCCGGGCTCGTCCACGGTGGGCCGTTCGGAGTCCTGTGGTCTCTCCGAGGCCGGGTCCGGGGTCGGGCCGGAGGTGGGAGTGCAGGAGGGCAGATCGATCCGGACGGTCCGGGAGGGCATGTCGCCCGCGGGGACCGTACTGATCGTCACCAGCCGGGTGACACGCTCCCCGCACCGGGGCAGCTCGGCGAACTCCCCCTTCACCTCCCGCGCGTACTCGGTGGCGCCGGACAGCTCCAGCTCCCGGGTGCCGCTGGTCACCGCGCCGTCGAGCCTCTGGGCGAACCCGAGCCGCACGGTCACCGGCGCGGTGCCCGAGGTCCTGACCAGGAAGCCGACGGTGGTGCCGTCGAAGGCGGTGATGGAGACCGAGGGCGGCGGACACGGCTCGCCGTGGACCTCCTGGGTGCGGACGGCGGTCCCGCCCGAGGAGCGGGGTGAGGTGGAGACCGTGACCCGGCGGTAGAGGGTCTGCCCGCAGGCCGGAACCGTGAAGGCGTGCGGGACGGTGTGCGAGTAGGCCGCGGACCCGTCGAGGACGGAGGTGCGCGGGGGTGCCTGGACGAGCCGGTCGCGCTCCGGCCCCTCGGCGAACGTGACGGTCACCGCGACGTCCGCCGCGGTGGAGGCGCGGAAGGCGACCGTGGTGCCGTTCCCGTCGATTCCCACGATCCGCAGACCGCTGACCGTGTGCGCGGGCTCCGGCGGCATCACCGTCACGCTCGGCGCGGGTGTCGGGGTGCGCGTGGCGGTGGGCGTCGGCGGCCGTGGCGTGGGTGTCGGTGTGGCCTTCGGCGTGGGCGTGGGTGTGGGTGTGGGGGTCGGTGTGGGCTTCGGCCGGGAGGTGGAGGGGGTGGGGTCCACGGTCCGGCTCGGCGCCGGCGAGGGGAACGTGACGGGGAAGGGGGCCGTGCTCTCCGCGGGGGGCACGGGCCGCCCGACGGCGGCGCTTCGCGAGGGGCTCGGCCCGACGGACGGCTCCGGCGGATCCGGCACCCGGCTCCGTCCCGCCGGTGTCTCCTGGATGATCGCTGAGCTGGGCGGCGGGGTGAAGATCGTGTCGGCGGAGAGCCGGTCATGCGGCCGGTTGGCCGCGATCACACCGGCGGTCATCGCGACGGTGACCACCCCAAGCCCGGCCAGCGTCCTGGGGCCCAGCCGGGGACGGCGCACCCGCCCCATCCGGCCGAGCACGGTCTGGGCCACCGAGGAACTCGCCCTCGGCGCGGGCTTGGCCAGCGGGAACGCCAGTGCCAGCAGCGTGGCGAGCTCGGCCAGGTGCCGCCGTCCGCGCTGCTCCCACTCCGGCCCGTACGCCGACAGCGCCGCGGCCTCCAGCTCCTCCAGGAACGCCCGCGCGTCCTGCGGCCGGTCATTCGGGTCCTTGGCCATGCCCCGCATGACCAGGGCGCGGACCGAGCCGGGCACCTCCGCCACCGGGATCGGCGCGGTCAGGTGCCCGTGCATCAGCGCCGCGCGGTGATCCGCCAGGTACGGCCTGCGCCCGGTGAGGCACTCGAAGAAGACGCAGGTGGCCGCGTAGACGTCGGTCGCGGCACTCGCCGCCGCTCCCTCCCACTGCTCGGGAGCCATGTAGGCGGGGGTACCGGCGGTGATGCCGGTCTCCCCGACGTGGGCGGCGATGCCGAAGTCCGCCAGCTTGCTGCCGCCGTCGGCCTGGATCAGCACGTTCTCCGGCTTGTAGTCGCGGTGCACGACCCCGGCCGCGTGCGCGAAGGCCAGGCCGAGCAGCGAGCCCTTGAGCACGGTCAGCGCCGCCTCCGGGCTGGTGCTGCCGTGCTCGCTCAGGATCCGCCTGAGCGCGACCCCGTCGACCAGCTCCATCACGATCGCGGCTTCGAGCACGTCCTCGTAGTACTCGTACAGCTGGACCACGTTCGGGTCCTGCAGCTCCACCATGACGCGCGCCTCCGCACGGAAGCGCGCCAGGAAGCGGTAGTCGTCCTTGAGCGTCGCGTTGAGATATTTGATAGCCACGTAGGCGCCGGTGGCGGCGTACGTGGCCAGCACCACGCGCCCGCCCCCGCCGACGCCGAGTTCCCGAATCTCGCGGTATCCCGGAACCATCCAGCCCCCTTCCGAGTGCCGTCGACTTGTTCGACGGTCTCACCCATGGGGTTGGTTGTCACGGTTGGTCAACTTTTGCGAAGGGTAACAATCGAAATCGTGCTCGATGGTCGATCCGGTCGCGTGTTAGGCTCCGATGGTTAACCAAGCAAGCGCTCGGGTTAGTGGAGGTCGCATGGCCGTCGATCTGGGCGCGCTCGCCGCGCCGGACCGCAGTGCGGTGCTGGTGATGGAGATGCAGCGCGGCGTCGCCGGAGACCTCGCGAAGTTCCCGGACCTGGTGGAGGTGTGCGCCCGGCGCGACGTGGTGGCCAACGCCGCCGCGGTCCTGGCCGCGGCCCGCGCGGCCGGGGTGCCGGTGATCCACTGCACCGCGGCCTTCCGCGCCGACCGCGCCGGGTCGCACACCGCGAACAGCCCCTTCATCGCGGCCCTGCTCAAGGACCCCGCGCACATGCTGGAGGGCAGCGGCGCGGTCGAGGTGCTGCCCGGCCTGCGCGACCCCGGCGACCTGGAGTCGCGCCGCCACCACGGGTTCTCGCCCTTCACCGGGACGTCGCTGGACATGACCCTGCGCTCGCTCGGCGTCTCGACGGTCGTCGCCGTGGGGCTCTCCCTCAACCTCGGCATCCCCGGGCTCGCCCTGGAGGCGGTCAACCTCGGCTACCGGGTGGCGGTGGTGACCGACGCCGTGGCGGGAGTCCCCGACGACTACGCGCAGGCGGTGCTGAGGCACACCGTGAGCCTGCTCGCCGCGCGGGTGCGGGCCGCCGACATCGTGGAGGCCTGGAAGTGATCGACGGCCTGAGGCTGGACGGGCGCACGGCGGTGGTGACCGGGGGAGCCGGGGCGATCGGCGCCGCGGTCTGCCGCGACCTCGCCGCGCTCGGGACCGGGGTCGTCGTGGCCGACGTGGACGAGTCCGGTGCCGCGGCGATCGCCGACGAGCTGAACAGCGAGTCGATCGGCCTGGGGCCCGGGGCCAGGGTGCCGAGGGGGCCGAGGGCCCCGGCCACGGCCCTGCGGGTCGACCTGGCGGACCCGGCGTCCATCGAGGACTTCTGCGGGCGGGCAGGGCCGGTGGACATCCTGGTCAACAACGCCGGGGTGTCGATCGTCGAGCCGTTCGTCACCGGCGACCCCGAAGGCTGGGAACTGATGTGGCGGGTCAACCTGCGCGCCCCGATGCTGCTCACCCGCCTCCTGCTGCCCGGGATGATCGAGCGCGGCTGGGGCCGCCTGGTCTTCGTCTCCTCGGACGGGGCGCGGGCCGGCTCCGGCGGCGAGGGCGCGTACGCCGCGACCAAGGCGGGACTGTTCGGCCTGGCCAAGACGCTGGCGAGGGAGGCGGCCCGGGGGAACGTCACCTCCAACGTGGTCTGCCCGGGGCCCACCGACACCCCGATGCTCCGCCGCGTGGACGCGGAGAAGCCGGGACTGGTCGACAGGATCGCCAGGGGCATCCCGCTGCGCCGCCTCGGCGCCCCCGAGGACGTCGCCGGGATGGTCGCCTACCTCTGCACCGACAGGGCCGCCTACGTCACGGGCCAGACCCTGTCGGTCAGCGGCGGCGTCACGATGCATTGACACCTCGGGCGAGTGGCCGACGACGGCATCCGGGAACCGGTGCCGCCGGCCGGCGGGGGCGTCACGACGTGTCGACCCGCTCCTTCCCGGGGGCGCCACCGGAGTTCTCCCGGCGTTTCTTCCCGGCGGCGTCCCTGCGGGGTTCAGCGCGTGGGGCGCCCCTGGGGGAGCGACTCGTAGACGGCCTCGGCCAGGCGGTAGGCGCGGAGGCTGCCGGAGACGGCGCCCGCCATCCTGTTCATCGTGTACGCCATGCCCAGGCCGTGCTCGGCGTCGCCGAGGCCCAGCGACCCGCCGAGACCGGTGTGGCCGAAAGCGGTCTCCGCGCCGCCGGCGGGGGTGAGGAAGGTCATCGCCGGACGCATGTAGCCCAGCCCGAAGGAACTGTCGATGAACATCACCCTGTCCGGGCCGTGCACCCTCCTGCGCGTCGCGTCGCGCAGGGTCTCCGGGCCCACGATCCGCCCGGCCACCAGGTCGCGGTAGAACCCGGCCAGTCCCCGGGCACTGGTGACGGCGCCCATCGCGGGCCAGCCGGCCCGCAGGACGACCGGATTGTTGGCGCCGCCGGACAGCCGGTGGATCGGCGGGTTGCCCAGCGCCCGGTTCATCAGGCTGTTCCTGTCGAGCGAGGCCCTGGCCATCTCGTAGACCGGGTCCCCGGGTCCGTGTCCCGGCAACTCCGCCACCGTGGAGACCGTCGCGGGGCCGCCTGCCGCGCCGTTACCGGCCCGCCCGTCCTCCGCGGCCCGCGCGGTGCCGGTGACCTGTCCGGCCTGGTCCGCCGCGCCCGCCGGCGCGGATTCGGCGGGCGCCGGGGCGGAGGGCTTCGCGCGCTCCCGGGCGGACAGCCGGGCCGCCCGCTCGATCATGTCGTCGCCGGCGCCGACCTGGAGATCCAGATCAAGCGGCCCGGAGATCTCCGCGGCCACCAGCTCGCCCACGGAGCCGCCCGACACCCTGCGGACCACCTCGCCGACCAGGAACCCGTACGTCAGCGCGTGGTAGCCGTGCGCGGTGCCCGGCTCCCAGATCGGCGCCTGGCCGGCCAGCCGGTCCGCGATGGCGGCCTGGTCGCCGAACTCCTCCACCGGGACCTGCTCCTCGATCACGGGCAGCCCCGCCTGGTGGGTGAGCAGGTGCTCGACGGTGACGCGCTCCTTGCCGTGCCGCGCGAACTCCGGCCAGACGTCCGCGACCGGGGCGGCGATGTCGAGCAGGCCCCGCTCGGCCAGCAGCAGCGCGACCGTCGCGGTCACCGCCTTGGTGCACGAGTACGCCAGCACGGGGGTGTCACGCTCCCAGGGCCGCCCGCTGTGGCGGTCGGCGACCCCGCCCCACAGGTCCACGACGGGTTCGCCGTCCAGGAAGACCGCGAACGCCGCGCCCAGTTCCTCGCCACCGGTGAAGTGCGCTTCGAACACCTCCCGCACCCGGGAGAAGCGGGGGTCGCAGTGCCCGTACGTGTCCGCCCGACCCTCGATCACACCGTCCGCAGTCATCGTCCGTCCCCGCATCCTTAGAAAGTGAGCACTTGCTTGGTAGCCGAGCCTAACAACTGGGGCCGCTTCGGCCCAGGAGACCAGCGTGGCACCCTCAACCTGCTGACCCCCGGCACGGTCCTGGCCGCCCTCGCCTCCGCCGTCACCGGCCAGGTGATCAGCCTGGCCATGCCCATCAGGGGCGCCACCTCCTCGCCCGCCCCCACGACGGTTCCGCACCTGCGGGGCCGCCCGCTGCCGCAGCACTTCATGTCCGTGGACGGCGGCGATTACGCGGCCGGCACCCGCCCGATCGGGGCCGGGCTGCGGATGGCCGACGACGCCCTGATGGTCACCCACCACGGCACCACGACTCATATGGACGCGCTCTGCCACATGTGGGCGGGGGAGGAGCTCTACAACGGGCACCCCGCCGCCAGGGTCAGGTCCTACGGGGCCACCCGCTGCGGTATCGAGACCGCGGGCGGCGTCGTCGCCCGGGGGGTGCTCTTCGACGTCCCCCGCCATCTCGGCCTCGACCACCTGCCGGTGGACTTCCGCGTCTCCGGCGACCTGCTGGCGGAGATCCACGACGATGTGCGCCCCGGCGACGTGGCGGTGGTCCGCACCGGCTGGCCCCTGGTCTGGGAGGGCTCGCCGCAGGACTACTGGGCGGGCCAGCCGGGCCTGTCCGCGGACGGCGGCAGGTGGCTCGCCGCCCGCGACGTCGCCGTGGTCGCCTCGGACAACGCCGCCATCGGGGGCCTCAACGCCCGCCAGCTCGCCGACGAGGACCTGACGGACGATCTGCACCTGATCCTGCTCTGGCGGCACGGCATCCATCTGGCCGAGATGCTCTCGCTGGAGGAACTGGGCGCGGCCTGTGCCGGCCGCGGCGGCGGGGACTTCGTCTTCGTCGCGGCCCCGCTGAGGATCGAGGGGGGCACGGGAAGCCCGATCAACCCGCTGGCGATCCTCTGAGGGCGGCGCCCGGTGGCCGTTTCCCGGGCGCCGGGACAGGGGAGACGCCAAACGCCCGTGGAGGAGCGGTAAGACCTGGCACACGCGTCAGGCGCGCACCGGTGAAACGGGAACTCCCGCCACAACCTCGCCTTCTGGCCGTCACCGTCCTGACCCGATCCGCCCGGGAGCGCACCGGGCGGATCGGCGCCTTCGAGACGGTTCCGAGGGTCCGTGCCGGACGTGGCGATTCCCCGTGCGACCTGGGAAACTCTCCTCGCGCCCGATGCGGGTGCGGCGCGCCTCGCCGGGCAGGAGTGTGCTCGATGAGCATTGGCCGCGAGTGGCTAGAGTAGTAGTTGTACTAACATTTGAAATTACTTCCCCGGGGAGAAGCATGAGCCGTCCACAGCGGGGGACCCTTCGTGATGTGCGGAAGGGCAACCGGTCCGTGGTCCTGTGGACGTTGTATTTCGCCAACGAGCTGAGCAGGCACGACCTGGCCCAGACGACCGGTCTCAGCGCCGCGACGGTCAGCAACGTGATCGGCGACCTCATCGCGGACGGCATCGTGGTCGAGACCGGTTCCGTCGACTCCGACGGCGGGCGACCGCGGATCATGCTCAGGGTCGACCCCTCGTACGGATACGTGGTCGGGGTGGGGGTCGGGGAGACCCGCGTCCGTGTCGAGCTGTACGACCTGGCGATGAAGGAGCGGGCGCGGAAGGAGTTCGCCCTCGACCCGAGCCACCACGAGCCCGCCGTGGTGGCCCGTCACATCCTCGACGGGCTGGAGGCGGTCCTGTCGGAGGCGGGGGCGGACGAGTCCGAGGTGCTCGGCATGGGGCTGGGCGTCCCGGGTGTCGCCGAACAGGGGCCCGACCTGCTCATCCACGCCCGCGCGTTCGGCTGGGACGGCGTACCGCTGGGCGCGCTGCTGCGCGAGGGCACCTCGATCCCGGTCTTCGCCGACAACGGGGTCAAGACCACCGGCCAGGCCGAGCTCTGGTTCGGGGCGGGTAAGGGCGCCCAGCACCTGGTCATGACCTTCATCGGTACCGGCGCCGGGGCGAGCATCATCAACGGCGGCGTCACCTACCGGGGAACGGCGAACGGCGCGGGGGAGTGGGGTCATACGAAGATCGTCCTCGACGGGCGCCCCTGCCGCTGCGGCGGTCAGGGCTGCCTGGAGGCGTACGTCGGCGCCGAGGCGATCCTCGCCGGCGCGGGCAGGGACCTGGGGGACGACGACGAGGAGAGCGTCTTCGCCGCGCTTCTCGCCGATCCGCTGGCCAGGCCCGCGTTCGAGGAGGCCGTCCGCTGCCTCGGGGCGGGGCTGGCCAACCTCATCAACCTGTTCAACCCCGAGCGTGTCATCCTCGGCGGCTGGGCCGGGTCCCTGCTCGGGCGGGAGTTCCTTGCCGAGATCCGTGCCGCCGCCGCCAGGTACGCCCTGCCGCTGCCCTTCTCGCAGGCGTCGATCGAGCTGGGCCGGCTCGGTCCCGAGGCGGTCGCCCTGGGCGCGGCCACCCTGGTCGTCGAGGACTTCCTGCTGCGCAGCCACGCGGTGCGCCCCGCGGGGCGGGGCGAGACCCCGGCGCGGGCGGCCGGGCCCGCGCACAGCTGACCGGTCTCCGGCGCCGCGGCTGTTGACGCCGTCCCGCCCAGCACTTATTTTGCATTCTGTACTAAGAGTGGCGACGGGGGGAACGACTGTGGACGGGTCGCACATCGACGGGACGTTCCAGGGCGCCTCCGGACGCGCCGTACCCCGCGGGGGAAGGCCGTCGTCAGGTGAGCGCCGGGCGAGCGGCCGGGCGGGCCGCCGATGAGGAGGGCGCTGGTCGTCCGTGGCGGCTGGGAGGGGCACGTCCCCGTCGAGGCGACCGAGCTGTTCATCCCCGAACTGGCCGCCGCCGGCTTCTCGGTGACCGTCGCCGACGACCTGGAGGTCTACGCCGACCGGCCGCTGCTGGCCGGGACCGACCTGGTCGTGCAGTGCTGGACGGGCGGCACCCTGACCCGGGAGCAGGAGGCGGGGCTGGTGGCCGCGGTCCGCGCGGGTACCGGCTTCGCCGGCTGGCACGGCGGCCTGGTGGCCACCTTCGACGGCAGCCATGACTACCTGCGGATGGTCGGCGGGCTCTTCCTGCACCACCCCGAGGACTTCCTCAGCTACGACGTCGTCATCGACCCCGCGCGCGCCGACCACCCGATCGTCGCCGGGCTGGACGACTTCACCGTCGAGACCGAGCAGTACTGGATGCTCACCGACGCCCACAACGAGGTTCTCGCCACCACGCGGTTCGCCGCACCGGAAACCGTCATGCCGGTCGTCTGGACCCGCAGGTGGGGGAGGGGAAAGGTCTTCTTCTCCGCCGTCGGCCACCGGCTCGCGGACCTGCGGCATCCCACCGTGTACGAACTCACCCGGCGCGGCCTGATCTGGGCCGGCCGGTGACCGCCTGACGTGACGTTCCCCGCGCCTCCCTCGGGGACGGGGGCGCGGGGAACGTCGCCTCAGATCCCGTTCCTGCCGATGACACCGCTGTACCACAGGGCGCTGTCCTTGGGGATGCGCCGTTGGGTGTCGTAGTCGACGTGGACCAGCCCGAACCGCTTCTCGTAGCCGTACGCCCACTCGAAGTTGTCCATCAGCGACCAGGCCAGGTAACCGCGCAGGTCGGCTCCCTCACCGATCGCCTGGTGGGCGGCGAGCAGATGGGTGCGCAGGTAGTCGACGCGCTCGGCGTCGGCCACCCGGCCGTCCTCGGCGGAGTCGTGGTAGGCCGCCCCGTTCTCGGTGATCATCAGCGGGGTGGTGGGATAGTCCCGCGCCAGCCGCACGAGGAGCCTGCGCAGGCCGTCGGCCTCGACGGGCCAGCCCATGGCGGTCACCGGCAGGTCGGGGTCGAGGTGTTCGACGCCCTCGGTGCCGGGGAAGCGGTTCGAGGAGGGCGTGCCCACCTTCGCCGCGACGAGGGTCGGCGCGTAGTAGTTGACTCCCAGCAGGTCGATCGGGGCGCCGATCAGCTCCTCGTCGCCGTCGGCGATGTGCTCCAGAGTGGTGAAGCGGGCCATGTGCTCCAGCATGTCGGCGGGGTAGCGGCCGTTGAGGATCGGGTCGAGGAAGATCCGGTTGTGCAGGCCGTCGACGAGCCCGGCCGCCGCGACGTCGTGCCGGTCCTGCGGGTCACGGGGGGACACCGGGGTGAGGTTGACCGTGATCGAGACCTCTCGGGCTCCCGCCGCACGCAGGGCGCGGGCCGCCAGGCCGTGGCCGAGCAGCAGGTGGTGCGCCGCGCGGAAGGCCGCGTCCGGCTCGGTCCTGCCGGGCGCCTGATCGCCGGTGGCGTACCCGAGGAAGGCCGAGCACCACGGCTCGTTGAGCGTGGTCCAGGTCCTGATCCGGTCTCCGAGCCGGTCGTACACCGCTCCGGCGTACTCGGCGAAGTGGTGGGCGGTCTCCCGCACGGTCCAGCCGCCCCGGTCCTCCAGGCACTGCGGCAGGTCCCAGTGGTACAGGGTGGTCATGGGCTCGATGCCGGCGGCCAGCAGGGTGTCTGTCAGCCGGTCGTAGAAGTCGAGACCGAGGGGGTTCACCGGTCCGGTGCCGTCGGGCCTGATCCGGGGCCAGGAGACGGAGAAGCGGTAGGTGTCGATGCCGAGGTCCCGCATGAGGGCCACGTCGTCGGCGTAGCGGTGGTAGTGGTCGCAGGCGATGTCGCCGGTCTGCCCGAGGTGCACCCGGCCGGGGGTCCTGGCGAAGGTGTCCCAGATGGAGGGGGTGCGTCCGTCCTCCGCGGCGGCGCCCTCGATCTGGTAGGCCGCGGTGGCGACCCCCCAGCGGAAACCGGGGGGGAACAGGGCCAGGCCGGTGCCGGTCCGGTCGTCGGTCTGGGTCATCCCTTGATCGCTCCTTGCGTGGTTACGCGGATGGGTCGCCTGCCGGGCGGCGTCAGGTCGACGATCGGTGGCAGGGGCGCCGTTCCACCCTCCCGCGCTCTGTGGGCGCCCGAGGGGAGTGGTGGCTGCTCAACTTTGAGGCTTAATTCATAATGAAATTTAAGGGGAAAAACTCCGTCTGCGTCAAGGTGGAGTTACCGAGTCGTGCCCAGGCCGTGGACGATTCCGATCGTGCCGGAACGGCCGACGAGAGCCGGCTCCCGGGAGCCGGCTCTCGTCGCGGACCGTGCGGGACCGGGGCGGGCCGTCAGGTGCCGGGGTAGCCGCCCCCGCCGTGGGCGGCGTCGAGGGCGTCGTAGTCGGGGGTGAAGCCCTTCTTGGGAATGGCCGCCACGAAGTCCACGTGCCGTGGCCTCTTGTACGAGGCGAGGCCGCCCCGCACATGCTCGACGATCTCCTCGGCGGAGGCCGTGGCCCCGTCCCCGAGGACCACGACGGCCTTCACCGCCTGCCGCCACCGCTCGTCGGGGACGCCGATGACCGCGGCGTCGGCGACGGCGGGATGGGTCTTCAGCACCCGCTCGACCTCGGCCGGGTAGATGTTCTCGTTGCCAGACTTGATCATGCGGAGCCGGGGGCCGATGAAGGTGATCGTGCCGTCGGCCTCGCGGCGGCCGAGGTCACCGGTGTGGTGCCAGCCCCCGCGCGTCTTCGCCTCGTTGAGCTCAGGTCTGTTGAAATATCCGGAAAAAAGGGACTTGCCGCGGGCGCAGATCTCGCCCACCTCTCCTGCGGGCACCTCGTCGCCGTCAGGGGCGAGGATGCGCACCTGGACCAGCGGTGACGGCCGTCCGGCGAACCCCGCGGCCCCCGGGGCGAGCCCCAGGAAGGTCAGCATCCCGGCCACCTCCGTCTGCCCGTAGCCGCCCATCCTCGACCGGCACCAGGGGGAGTCGTCCACGCTCGTCATGGCGTCCCACTCGGCCGAGTGGGAGACGAAGCGGAGCGACGTCAGGTCGTACTTGCCGCCCTCGTTGGCCTTCACCACCGCGTCGATCATCTGCCCGAACAGGAACGCCTGGGTGACCTTCTCCGCGTCGACGAGGCGGCAGACCTCCTCGGGGTCGAAAGCCGGCGTGAACACGTTCGTCCCGCCGATCTGTAGCGTGGCCAGGCAGAACATCATCGTGCCCACGTGGAACAGCGGGCCGCTGTTCAGGAAGGTGAAGCCCGGCTCCATCTGCCGCACCACCAGCAGCGAGGCGCTGTGCGCGACCAGGGCGGCGCTGCTGAGCAGCGCCGCGTTGGGACGGCCGTCGAAGGCGGCGGTGTAGAGCGCGAGCACCGGCGTTGTGTCGTCGGCGTCGTCGGCGAACCCGTCCGGCACGGCGTCCGGGGACCCGCCGGCCAGGAACGCCTCGTAGCCCGCCCCCGCGAGGATCCAGTCCTCGCCGCTCAGCGGGGCGGCGACCTCCGACTCCTCCCAGACGACGACCTTCGGAGCGAGGTCCGAAAGGACGAAGGAGAGCTCTTCGGCCGACTGCCGCCAGTTCGCCGGGCAGAGGATCGCGCCGAGCCTGGACGAGGCGAGCAGCAGTTCGAGCACCGCGTGGTCGTTTCTGCCCAGCCAGAGCACCCGCTCCCCGGCCGTCACGCCCCGCGCGGCCAGCGCGCCCGCCAGGCGGGTGACCCGCGCGTCCAGTTCGGGGTAGGTGAGCCGCAACTCGCCGTCCACCACCGCGGTCACCCCGGGGCTGCTGCGGGCGTGTTCGGCGAGGACGTCGGACAGGGTCAACTGGTGGATCATCGCGCCTCCTGGTGGGGGTGGCGTACGGCCCGCGACCTCCCGCCTCGGCCGGTGCGAGCCGTACGGGGACGGATCATTCGAAAGCCGGCATGACCTCGGCGGCGAAGAACCGCATGACCTTCCTCATCTCCGCCAGCGGCATCGGCCTGGTGCTGCCGAAGTCGCAGAGCAGGTTGGCGAATCCGGCGTCCCGCAGCAGCCGGATCTGGCCGATCACCCGCTCGGGGTCGCCGATGACCTCCAGCTGCTCCCAGCGGAAGTCGTTGGAGACCGAGCCGCCCTTGAGGTAGCGGTCCTGGTAGTACTCGAAGCCCTGTGCGGCCTTGCCGGTCCTGGGGTCGATCGGGGCGCTCTTCTCGTTGAAGATCCGGCTCCGGTCGAACCCCGCCTCGAACCTGGCCTGGTCCTCGCGGGCCGCCTCCGCCGTGGCGGCGACGTAGACGCTGCGCGCGACCACCAGTTCGTGCCCGGTCACGTCGTGCCCGGCCAGTTCCGCGGTCGTCCGCCAGGTCTCCGCCGCCTTGACCACCTTGCGGAACGGCGCCGCCGGGTCGGCCAGGATGGGCAGGCCGCGCTCGGCGTACATGGTCACGGTCTCCGGGGACACGGCGGCCACATGGATCGGCGGGAACGGGGTCTGCAGTGGCCGGGGGACGAGTTCGACCTCGGTGCCGGTCCGGTAGAACTTGCCCTCGTGCCGGAAGGTGGGGCTGCCCCAGAGGCCGAGGATGACCTCCAGCGCCTCGTTGAACCGGTCACGGGCCTCGGCCAGGTCGATGCCGAAGCCCTCGAACTCGAAGCTCTGGTAGCCACGCCCGATGCCCAGCTCCAGCCGCCCGCCGGAGAGCACGTCCACCATGGCCGCCTCCTCGGCGACGTGGATCGGGTTGTGCAGCGGCAGTACCACGATGCCGGTGCCCAGCCGGAGCCGCTCGGTGCGCGCGGCCATGGCGGCCAGCATGGTGAACAGGTTCGGGACCACTCCGTAGTCGCGGAAGTGGTGCTCGGCCAGCCGCACGCCGTGGAAACCCAGCTCCTCGGCCAGCTCGACCAGTTCGAGATGGTAGTCGTAGACATCCTTGAAGCTCTGGCCGTCGAACCGGTGGAAGAGGTGGAAGGTCGAGAACTTCATCGGCTTGTCCCCTGGCGGTCGTCTCCGTCTGTCCCGTTCCGCGGTCTCGGTTGCGGCGGGCCGCACGAAACCAAGCGCTCGCTTGGGAAGCGTACCAGTTCTCCGCCTCCGGGGAAGTGCCGCGCCCGTCAGGAAATGGCGGTCGTGGGGTCGGGTAGTTTTCCGGGGTGACTGTCCTTCTGCCCGGTGTGGCGCTCACCGACCACGTGTTCACCGTTCCCCTCGACCACGCCGACCCCGGCGGCGAGACGATCGAGGTCTTCGCCCGGGAGGCGGTCGACCCGGCCAGGCAGCGGGAGGACCTGCCGTGGCTGCTCTTCCTGCAGGGAGGTCCCGGCGGCAAGTCGCCGCGCCCGACCGCCGCGGAGGGATGGCTGGGGCAGGCGCTGCAAACCCATCGCGTCCTCCTGCTCGACCAGCGGGGGACCGGTCGCAGCACTCCCGTCACCGCGAAGACGGTGCGCGGCACGGACGCCGAGCTCGCCGCCCGCCTCGGGCACTTCCGGGCCGACTCGATCGTGGCCGACGCCGAGCTGATCCGGCGCGAGCTCGCCGGTGACCGGCCGTGGGAGACCCTCGGCCAGAGCTACGGCGGCTTCATCACGCTGACCTACCTCTCGCTGGCCCCCGAGGGCCTGGCGACCTGCTACGTGACCGGTGGCCTGGCCGGGCTCGACGCCACCGCCGACGACGTCTACTCCCGCACCTACCCGCGGGTCCTGGACAAGGTGCGCCGCCACTTCGCCCGTTACCCGCAGGACTCGGGCCGCCTGGACGCGATAGCCGCCCACCTGCGCCTGCACGAGGTCTCGCTCCCCGACGGTGACGTGCTGACCGTACGCCGCCTGCAGACCCTCGGCATGTGCCTGGGGATGAGCGACGGCGCCGAATACCTGCACTGGTTGCTGGAGGAGGCCTGGACCGGTGACAGGCTCTCCGACCTCTTCCTGTACGAGGTCATGATGGCCACCGGTTTCGTCGGCAACCCGCTCTACGCGGTCCTGCACGAGTCGATCTACGCCCAGGGCGCCGCCACGGACTGGGCCGCGCACCGGTTGCTGCCCGAGGAGTTCCGCGAGGACGCGGGACCGACGCTCCCCACCGGGGAGATGATCTACCCCTGGATGTTCGACGAGATCGCCGCGCTCCGCCCCTTCAGGGGCGCCGCCGAGATCCTCGCCACCGTCTCCGGCTGGCCGGCCCTCTACGACCCGGCCCGGCTGGCCGCCAACCGGGTCCCGGTGGTCGCCGCCGTCTACTACGACGACATGTACGTCGACGAGGGCCTGTCCATGCGCACCGCGCGCGCGGTGGGCAACGTGCGGACCTGGGTGACCAACGAGTGGGAGCACGACGGCGTCCGGGTCTCCGGCGGCAAGGTCCTCGCCCGCCTGATGGACATCGCGGGCGGCGTCCACGGCTCCTGAACGTCTCGGGGCCTGCTGAGCCCGTGCCGTCCAAAGCGCCCGCTCCGGACGGCACGGGGTCAGGCCGGGCTGGACGCCTCGGTGACGGGGAGGCGTACCTGGAAGCGGGTGTCGCCGGGCTTCGACTCCACGCGCAGGTCGCCACCGTGGCGGCCGGCGACGATGCGGAAGGAGATGTCCAGGCCGAGCCCGGTGCCCTCGCCCACCGACTTCGTGGTGAAGAACGGCTCGAAGATCCGCTCGCGCAGGGCCTCGGGGACGCCGGGGCCGGTGTCGCAGATCTCGATCAGCGCGATCGTGTCGTGTTCGAGGCGGGTGCGGACGGTCAGGACGCCGCTGCCGGCCATCGCGTCCAGCGCGTTGTGGATCAGGTTGGTCCACACCTGGTTGAGTTCTCCCGCGTAGGCGGGGATGGGCGGCAGCCCGGGGTCGTAGTCGGTGGCGATGGTGATCCCCGGCGGGATCTTGCCGCGGAACATGGTGAGGGTGCTGTCGAGCAGTTCCCGCACGTCCACCGTCTGGTACGGCGCCCGGTCCATCTGGGAGTACTGCTTGGCGGAGGCGATCAGCGAGGAGATCCGCTCGGTCGCGTCCGTCACCTCGTTCAGCATCTGGGAGATCTCGGTGGCCTCCGACAGCCAGTGCATCGCCGCGTCCAGGTGCCGGTCGCCGATCGCCTCGCGGACGGCGTCGAGCTTGCCGACCTCGAACCCGGCCGCCACCAGCGCCGGCGCGATCTCCCAGGCGTCCGAGACCCCGGCCTCCTCCAGGGCATCGGACAGCTCGTCCTCGGCGTCGGAGGTCTCCAGCGGCGAGCGGGGCGGCGCCTTCGAGGCGCTGTCGGCGCACGCCTCCTGCAGGTCGACCAGCTCGCGCAGCCGCTCGGGCTCGATGCCCTCCTCCGCCAGCGCGGCCAGCCGCCTGCGCGAGCTCCGTACCTTCACCCGCAGGTCGTCCACGGCCCGTACCGCCGCCGCGGCCGGGTTGTTGAGCTCGTGGGTGAGCCCGGCGGTGATCGTGCCGAGCGCGGTCAGCCGCTGCCGCCGGTCGATGAGCTCCCGCTGTGCCATCCCGCCCAGGCGGGCCCCGTCGAGCAGGTGCACCGCCATCGGGAACCACTCGGCCATGATCATGCCGTACTTCCTGGCCGGGAGCATGAACATGCGGGTCGGCTTGGTGGCGCGCAGCGAGTGGGCGTAGGTGGCCGGGGCGCGGTCGCCCAGGTAGGCCAGGACCGCGCCGCCGTAGACGCCGGGCTGCGAGGTCGGGGTCATCGTGACCGGTCCGGCGGGGGTCTCGGTGATCATCACCACCTCGCCGTCGATGAGCACGGCGAAGCAGTCGGCCGGATCACCCTGCTTGATGATCGGCTCGCCCGCCTCGTACTCCTCCTCGGTCCCGTGTTCGGCGAGCCAGCGGAGCTTGTCCTCGTCGAGCCGCTCGAAGAGGAACAGCCCGCGGAGCACGTCCGTGTCGATCATGTGACCTCCTTGCCGAGCACGGAGAGGGACCTGGTCACGTCTTCTCCAGGTAGCGGTGGACGAGGGCCACGGCCATCGCGCCCTCGCCGACCGCGGAGGCGACCCGCTTGATCGAGTCGGCCCGGACGTCGCCGGCGGCGAACACCCCGGGAACGTTCGTCTCCAGGTGGTACGGATCCCGCCGGAGCGGCCAGTTGCGCGGCCTGTTCTCGTCGGCGGTCAGGTCGGGACCGGTCAGGACGAAGCCCCTGGCGTCGCGTTCGACGGTCTCGCCGAGCCAGTCGGTGAACGGCTCGGCGCCGATGAAGACGAACAGCCACTCGGCCCCGACCGTGCGCTCGCCGTCCGGGCCCTTCAGCGTGATCCGCTCCAGGTGCCCCTCGCCCTCGGCGCCGACCACCTCGGTCTCGGTGAGCACCTCGATGTTCGGGATCTGCGAGATCTGCTCGATCAGGTAGTGCGACATGGTCCGCTCCAGCCCGTCACCCCTGACGACCAGGTAGACCCTGCTGGCGTACCCGGACAGGTAGACCGCGCCCTGCCCCGCCGAGTTGGCGGCGCCGACGATGTAGACCTCGCGGTTGCTGCACTCGGGCGCCTCGGTCATGGCCGCGCCGTAGTAGCAGCCGGAGCCGATGAACTCGTCGAGGCCGGGGGCGTTCAGCCGCCGGTAGGAGACGCCGGTGGCCAGGATGACGGTGTGCGCCGCGATCGTGCCGCCGTCGGCGAAGCCGACCACCCGGGCCTGGCCCTTGACCTCAAGGCTGGTGACCGTGCGGGCGGTGAGCAGCTCGGCGCCGAATTTCAGGGCCTGGCGCCTGGCCCGGTCGGCGAGTTGCGCGCCGGAGACGCCGTCGGGAAAGCCCAGGTAGTTCTCGATCCTGGAGCTCTGGCCCGCCTGCCCGCCCGAGGCGTGCTGCTCGACCATCACCGTGCGCAGTCCCTCGGAGGCGCCGTAGACCGCGGCGCCCAGCCCGCCGGGGCCGCCCCCGATCACGATCAGGTCGTAGAAGTCGGTGGCCGGGGCGGTGGACAGCCCGACGGCATGGGCCAGCTCGGACAGGTTCGGCGCGGTGAGTTTCGCACCGTCGCCGGTGACGACCAGCGGCACCCTGGCCGGACCCGTACCGCCCTTCTCCCCGGCCGCCGCGAGCAGCTCGGCGCCCTCGGGGGAGTCGTCCAGCATCCAGCGGTAGGGCACCTGGTTGCGCGACAGGAAGTCCCTGACCTCGTACGAGGGAGCCGACCAGCGCGCGCCCACCACCCGCAGCTCGTCGGACTCGCGCCGGTCGGTGCGCTGCCAGGCGTCGAGCTGGGCGTCCAGCACCGGGTAGAACTTCTCCTCCGGCGGGTCCCACGGTTTGAGCAGGTAGTGGTCGAGGTCGACCACGTTGATCGCCTGGATCGCGGCCTCGGTGTCGGCGTAGGCGGTCAGCAGTACGCGGCGGGCGTACGGATACAGGTCCATGGCCTGTTCCAGGAACTCCACGCCGTTCATCTGGGGCATTCGGTAGTCGGCGAGAATCGCCGCGACGTCGTCGCCGCGGAGCCGAAGTTCGCGGACGCTCTCGATGCCCTGGACAGCGGTGTCGGCCCGGACGATCCGGTAGGAATGGCCATAGCGGCGCCGCAGGTCGCGCGCGACGGAGCGTGATACACCTGGATCGTCGTCGACCGTCATGATGACCGGTTTATCCATGCGCTGTCTTCCCCCACAGATAGAGACCCTCGAGATGGGGACAACCTCTCCGAAGGATGCCACATTCGTGTTAAAGCAATCGTCCATCGGGCGCGGTCGTGGGGGCCGGATCGGGACCGTGGCCGGGTATCCCGGCGGCGCGTAGCAGGGCGGTCGCGCAACCGTGGTCGGTGAGGAAGCGCCTGAGCTCGGGGTCACGGGCACAGAGTTCGCCCATGCTCTCGTGGCCGATCCGGTCGGCGATGATCTGCAGGGCGATGTCCTGCCTGACGTACTGGACGGCCATCGCGACGACGGCCGGGTCCTCGGTGTAGACGCCCCACGCGGTGCCGCCGGCGAAGCCGCCGACCAGGGCCTCCCGCCGGTCGCCCACGACGACCAGCAGCCGATGGTCCAGGCCCTGCCCCTCTTGGGCCTCCGTGGTCGCGCACGGGGTGGGGAAGCGGTGCTCGTAGAGGTTCCCGACCGGCTTCCGCGCCGGTCCGAAGTGCAGCACCGAGGTCTCGACCCCGCGCTCGACGGCCCGCCCGACCAGTGGGGAGAGCCGCTCCATCTCCTCGGGCCAGATCGACAGGAACAGGTCGGTGTGCGCCTCGGCCACCACGTCCTCGGCCCGCGCGAGCAGTGCCTCCGCGTCCTTGAGGCTGTGGATCAGGTGTGCCCTGGGGGACGCCACGATCACGGGCAGCGAGACCTCCAGCGACTCGATCGAGTCGTCGAACTCCCGGCGCATGCGTTCCAGCAGGGAGCGCGGTGGCAGCGGCAGGTAGTCGACGGCGTCGTCGGCGCCACGCAACTCGTAGGCCGCGCTCTTGGCCACCAGCTTGCCCAGGGTCGCGTAGACCATGCTGCGTGGCACGCCTGAGCGCTTGGCGACCTCGTAGCCGTTGAGGGGCTGGCCGGCACCGACCAGGGTGACGTATGCCTTGGCCTCGTAGCCCGACATCCCCAAACGCTGTAATTGCTCCACTACGTCCTGCATCGCAGTTATGGTACGGCGCAAGCTACCCCTTTAGCGCTGTCCTAAAGCAGCTGTTTCGTGGGATTTTCGTCACGCACCCGGGTTGGAGGCCATCGTTTGGCGAGAGGGGGCCTGCCGGGTTTACCCGGCAGATGAATCGCCTGCCCGTTTGTGGTTCCTGTGTTCGAAACGGTCACGGGCTTGGCGCCCGCCTATCTCGGCCGGGCGGGGCGAGAAGCCGCTCCCGCCGGGGGCGGGGGCGCGGAACGGCCCGACGGGCGGTATGCCGACATTTTGCTTTTATTTGGGCTGCGCTATTTCGGTCCGGCCGGTACCGGTCGCTGTGCGGTCCCCACCGGGAAAGCGGAAGGCCGCGGACGCCCCCGGCAGGACGTTCGCGGCCTTCGCGTTCTTCGGTCGGGATCAGACCTGTTCGGCCTTCTCCAGAGCGGAGCAGCAGGTGTTCACGATGAGGCGGGTCACCAGGTAGGGGTCGACGTTGGCGTTCGGACGCCGGTCCTCGATGTAGCCCTTCTTCTCCACCTCGACCTGCCACGGGATGCGGACCGAGGCGCCGCGGTCGGAGACGCCGTAGCTGAACTCGTTCCAGGGAGCGGTCTCGTGGAGGCCGGTGAGACGGTCCTCGATGCCGGCGCCGTAGTACTTGACGTGCTCCAGGGCGTTCGCCGCGAGGGCCTCGCAGGCGGTGACGATCGGGTCGTAGCCCTCGCGCATCGCCTTGGTGGAGAAGTTGGTGTGCGCGCCCGCGCCGTTCCAGTCACCCTTCACCGGCTTGGCGTCCAGGGTGGCGGCGATGTTGAAGTCCTCGGCGGTGCGGTAGAGCAGCCAGCGGGCGATCCACATGTGGTCGGAGACCTCCAGAGGACCGGCCGGGCCGATCTGGAACTCCCACTGCCCGGGCATGACCTCGGCGTTGATGCCGGAGATGGCCAGGCCCGCCTCGATGCAGTAGTCGAGGTGCCTCTCGACGATCTCGCGGCCGAAGACCTCGTCGGCGCCGACGCCGCAGTAGTAACCCCCCTGCGGGGCGGGGAAGCCGCCGAGCGGGAAGCCGAGCGGACGGCCCTCCTTGAAGAAGGTGTACTCCTGCTCGATGCCGAACCACGACTCCTGGTCGGCGTACTTCTCCGCGACCTCGACGAGGGCCGCACGGGCGTTGCTGGAGTGCGGGGTCATGTCGGGGTTGAGCACCTCGCACAGCACCAGCACGTTGCTGCCGCCGCGGATCGGGTCCGGGCAGGTGAACACCGGCTTGAGCACGCGGTCGGAGGAGGAACCGTCGGCCTGGTTGGTGCTGGACCCGTCGAAGCCCCAGATCGGGAGTTCGGCACCGTCCGCCATGACCTTGGTCTTTGAGCGGAGCTTGGCGGTCGGCTCGGTACCGTCGATCCAGATGTATTCGGCCTTGAAGGTCATCGGCGGAGTCCTTGAGGGTGGAGGTGTCTGCTGCCACCAAAGATTTGCAAGTCGCGATTTCGCAACTGTTGCCCGTATGTGAACAGAGTGTTACCCAGCCTCATCCGGGCAGGCAGCGGCCGCCCCGAAAACCGCACATGCCATTCTCTACCCCTGTGAGCTGCCCTTTTACGGGACGATTGGAACGATGTAGACGTCCATCGCGGAGGAAACGGCGTGCCGCGGAACGGTGGGCGGAGGTCGAGGGCGGCCGGTCCGGAGCCCCCGGCCAATCCGCCGCCCACTTAACCGAGCAAGCGCTTGCCTAAGACAGGTGGCCGCGTTACCGTGACGGGCGATGGCCGAGATCCGCCCGCGTCCACGACGTCCCGGCGGTCCACGGACGTCGTCCGCCGGGACGGATCGCGCCCCGTCTCGGCGGGCGACCCGATCTGTCAGGAGCCGGATGCGAGGTAGGGCGGCCGTCGCGGGCCTCGGGATGACGGCCCTGACACGGGCCTCGGGCAGGACCGAGCTGGAACTCGCCGTCGAGGCGTCCCGCGCCGCGCTGGCCGACGCCGGCCTGGAGGCCGGGCAGGTCGACGCGGTCCTCAGCTACCACATGAACGACTCGGCCCCCGTGGTCGGTGTCGCGAGGGCACTGGGCATCGAAAGGCTGGGCTGGCACAACGACATCTCCGGCGGCGGTACCCAGACGGCGTCCATCCTCGGCGACGCGGCGATGCTCATCGCCTGCGGCGTCGCGGGCAGCGTGCTGGTCTACCGGGCGCTGAACGGCCGCTCGGGCAGGCGCATGAACACCGTCTCCACCGGTCCGCAGGAGCGCTTCACGGTCCCGTACGGGATGGCGGGACCGATCCCGATGTTCGCCCTGGCGGCACAGCGCTACCTGCACGAGACCGGTCTGGGAGAGGAGCATCTGCACGCGGTCGTCGCCCAGTCACGCGACAACGCCGCGGCCAACCCGCGCGCCCTGCGGCGCGATCCGCTCTCGCTGGAGGAGTACCTGGCCAGGCCGTACGTCTGCGCACCGCTGCGGACCGTCGACTGCTGTCAGGAGACGGACGGCGCCTGCGCGCTGGTGATCCGCGACGCGCGGCTCGCCCCGGAGGCTCCCCGGATCCACGCCGTGGTCAGGGGAGGGGGGCCGGGCTGCTCGTCCATGGACCGTTCGCCCGACGTCACCGCGATCTTCTCCGCCCATGTCGCGGCTCCCCTGTGGGAGACGTCGGGCATGCGGCCCCGGGACGTGGACGTCGCCCTGCTCTACGACGCCTACTCCTGGCTGGTGCCCAGGCAGCTGGAGGACTTCGGCCTGGCCGGCCGGGCCGAGCTGGGCGAGTTCCTCCTCGCCCGCCGCCACGCCGGGGTCAATCCGCACGGCGGCCTGCTGTCGGAGGGGTACGTGCACGGGCTGAACAACGTGGCCCAGGCCGTAAGGGAACTCAGAGCGGGTCGCGAGACCGCGCTGGTGACCGGATTCGGCGGCAGCTACGGCAGCGCGGCCCTGCTGGTCCGCCCCGGCTGAGGCCGCGACGCGCGCGGGGGGTGGGCGAGTGCCGGCCACGCCGGGTCGGCCACTCGGCGGGGCGCGGCGGGCGCGGGGCCGGACGGGCTCAGCTGGACTCGTCCCAGTCGTCCTCCCGAGAGCCGGCGAGCTCGGCCTCCATCTCCTCCAGATCCCGCATGAACCCCTGGAACCCCCTCGGGCCCAGGCGGCGCCAGACGAGCAGCTGCAGGGAGCGCGTCTCCTCGTCCAGCGTCGGCTCCTCGTGGCGTGGCGCCCCCGTCTCCTGGGCCTGCCGGTCCACGGCCTGGAGCTCCTCGACCGTGAAGCGGACTCCGTGCTCGCGTTCGAGCAGCCGGAGGTGCGGGTCGTTGCGCAGTCTCTGGTCCCGGGCGCGCCGGGCGCGCCGGGCGGCCAGCTCGTCGTGGACGTGCGCACTGGAAACCTGGGGCGGCGTGTCGGCCGGACGTCGAGTCATCGTGGGTTCGCCTCCGTCGGGCGGCTCCTTTTCTGGAACCTCTGCCATGAACGACGCCCGACGGGCGGCGTAGGTTGTCGGAACTTTTCCCGCGGACTCCGGGGCCACCGGCGTCACACCCTCCACCATGCCCCCGATGGTCTTGACGCGGCCCCGAGTTGAGAATAATTTTCACCCATATGATTTTTGATGAAAGGAATGCTTGTGGCCGCAGGTGCGCTCGGACGCATCCAGACCGAGACGCCCGCGCTGCCGGAGGCGCTGCGCCGGGTGGGTGAGGCGATCCTGGCCGACCCCGCGGAGGCGGCGCGATCCACGATCATCACGCTGGCCGAGCGGAGCGGCAGCTCGCCCGCCACGGTCACCCGTTTCTGCAGGGTGTTCGGTTTCGCGGGATACGCCGGGCTACGGGTCGCGCTGGCCACCGAGACCGGCCGCGCGGCGCAGGCCAACTGGGACATGGGGGTGGGCCACGAGATCGGCCCCACCGACCCGCTCGACGCGGCGATCGGCGTGATGGCCGCCGCCGACTCGCGGCTCATCCAGGAGACCGCGGCCCAACTCGACGCGGGCACCGTCGCCAAGGTCGCCGAGGCCATCGTCGCGGCCCGCCGCGTCCTCATCTTCGGGGTCTCCACCAGCGGGGCGGTGGCCGGGATGATGGGCGGGCGGTTGCGCCGCATCCGGGTCCCCTGCTGGAGCCACGCCGACGCGCACGAGGCGCTCGCCGACGCGGCGCTGCTCGGCGAGGGCGACGTCGCCATCGGCATCTCCCACCAGGGCCGCACCCGCGAGGTGCTGGAATCCCTCGGCGAGGCCGGAGACCGGGGCGCGCTGACCGTCGCGGTCACCTCCTTCGCCCGTTCCCCGCTGGCGGAGTTGTCGGAGCTGGTACTGACCACCGCCAGCCGCGAGACCACCTTCCGGCTGGGTGGCCTGGCCGCGGTCCACTCCCAGCTCTTCGTCCTCGACACCGTCTACGTCGCGGTCGCGCAGCGCACCTACGAGCAGACCAACGAGGCGTTCGAGCTGACGATCCGGGCCCTCGAGAGCCACCGCGTGGAGAGGAACTGAGTGTGGACATCAATATCGGGGCCGTCGAGTACGTCCATGAGGTGAAGGCCCTGGTGGACGAGGTCTCCCGGACCCAGGAGGCCGCGGTACGGGACGCGGCCGCGTTGACGGTGACCTCCCTGCTCGACGGCGGCGTGATCCAGGCCTTCGGCTCCGGGCACTCCGAGGCGATCGCCATGGAGATCGCCGGGCGCGCGGGCGGCCTGGTGCCCAGCAACCGTCTGGCCCTGCGTGACGTCGTCCTGTACGGGGACGCCCCGGTCGGCACCCTCCTCGGAGCCCCCGGCGAGCTGGAGCGCGATCCGTCGGTCGCCCGGCGGATCTACGACCTGGCGCCCGTCCGGCCGCAGGACGTGTTCGTGCTGATCTCCAGCTCCGGGGTGAACGGCTCGGTGGTCGAGCTGGCCTCGATCGTCAAGGAGCAGGGGCACGGCCTGATCGCCCTGACCTCCGTACGGCACAGCACCGCGATGACCTCACGCCACCCCTCGGGCCGCAAGCTGCTCGACCTCGCCGACGTGGTGCTCGACAACCGCGCCCCGTACGGCGACGCGGTACTCCCGCTCCCGGACGGCGGCACGTTCGGGGCGGTCTCCACGATCACCTCGGCGCTGCTGGCCCAGATGGTCGTGGCCGAGGTGGTGCGCACGCTGATCGAGGCGGGCCACACTCCGCCGATCTACCGCTCCGCCAATGTGACCGGCGGAGACGAGCACAACCGTGTTCTCGAGAATCGCTACGCCGGAAGGATCCGGCGAGGTGCCTGACCACTGCCTGTCACTTCCAGGCCACCCCCAGGAGGAAGCATGACCCAGCTATCCAGGCGCGAGCTCCTGCGCAGCGCGGCCCTGGCCGGCCTCGCCCTGCCCGCCCTGTCCGCGTGCGCCACCCCCGCGGGCAACGGCGGCGCCGCGCCCTCGGCACCCGCCGCCGGGGCCACCAGCGCGGCCAATCCGCTCGGCTTCGCCGAGGACAGGCCCCTGGAGATCTGGATCTTCGACGGCGGTTTCGGCGACGCCTACGCCAAGGACGTCCACGAGAAGCTGCTCCAGGCCAGGCACCCCAAGCTGGAGATCAAGCACAACGCGACCAAGGAGATCGCCAAGACCCTCCAGCCGCGCTTCGCCGGTGGGAACCCGCCGGAGTTCATCAACAACTCCGGCGCCAACGCGATGGACTTCGGTGCCCTGGTCCAGGACGGTCAGCTCGCCGACCTCACGCCGCTGTACGACGCGCCCAGCTGGGACGACCCCGCGGTCAAGGTGCGCGACACGATCGACCCGAACGCGATCGAGCTGGGCAGCTACGACGGCAAGCCCTACGTCCTCAACTACGCCAACACCGTCTGGGGCATCTGGTACTCGCAGAAGCTCTTCGAGGCCGAGGGCTGGCAGGTCCCCAAGACCTGGGCCGACTTCCTGGCCCTGTGCGAGACCATCAAGAAGGCGGGCAAGATCGCGCCCTTCACCTACGCAGGCAAGCACCCCTTCTACATCTACGAGACCATCCTCACGCTCGCCGCGAAGATCGGCGGCAAGGACGTGCTGAAGAACATCGACAACCTCGAGGACGGCGCCTGGAAGGCCGAGCCGGTCAGGCAGGCCGCGGCGGCCTTCGCCGAGGTCGGGTCGAAGTACCTGCTCCAGGGCACCGCGGGGCTCGACCACGTGCAGACCCAGACGGCGCACAGCAAGGGCCAGGTCGCCATGTTGCCCTGCGGCTCCTGGCTGGAGAACGAGCAGAAGGACTCCACCCCGGCCGACTTCGGCTACGCGATGTTCACGCTGCCCGACTTCGGCTCCTCGGACGCGCTGCCGTACGGCACCCTGCACGCCCGGCCCGGCGAGGAGTACGTCGTCTCGGCGAAGTCGGCCAACCCCAACGCGGGTCTGGAGTACATGCGCGCCATGCTCTCCAAGGAGGGCGCGGGCAAGTTCATGGAACTGGTCTCCACGCTCACCGTCGTCAAGGGCGCGGGGGAGGGCAAGACGCTCAAGCCCGGTCTCAAGAGCGCCTCGGCCGCGCTGAACGCGGCCGGCGACAACGTCGTCTGGTTCCTGTTCCGCAAGTGGTACGTCGAGATGCACGACGAGGTGGCCGCCGCGACCGGGCAGCTCATGGCCGGCAAGCTGACCGTCGACGCGTGGGCGGACCGCGCGCAGCGGAAGGCCGACGCGATCAAGAAGGACACCTCGGTGAAGAAGTTCAACCGTTGACGTCCGCCCCCGTTCGGTAACGGGGGACGCCAGTGCCGACACCACCCCTAGGCAGGAGATCGCGTTGAGGTCCACGGTTCACCGGCCCGCCCGGCGACGGGCCGATCACCGGACGGCGAGTCGCTCATGAACCACGGCAGGACACGGTTCGTCGTGGGATTCCTGGTGATCCCGGTGGCCCTCTACGTGATCTACGTGATCGCGCCCTACGCGCAGGCCTTCTACATCGCGTTCACCGACTGGCGCGGGGTGAACGCGAGCCCGCGGCTGGTGGGCCTGGAGAACTTCCAGCGACTCCTGGCCGACAACGTGTTCTGGAAGGCCGTCAGTCACAACCTCATCCTGCTGGTCCTGATGCCGATCCTGACCCTGGGGATCGCGCTCTTCTTCGCCTTCCTGCTCAACGCGGGCGGGCGGGGCGGCACCGGGGGCATCTGGGGGTCGAAGTTCTACCGGGTGGTGTTCTTCTTCCCCCAGGTGCTGGCCGTCGCCGTGGTCGCCGTACTGTTCCAGCAGGTCTTCAGGCCCGACCGCAGCGGGATGCTCAACGCGCCGCTCATCGCCCTGGGGTTCGAGCCGATCGGCTTCCTGTCGGACACCAGGGTCGCGTTCTGGTCGATTCTCGCCGTGCTGGTCTGGCAGGCCGTCGGCTTCTACGTCGTGCTCTTCTCCGCCGGCATCTCCTCCATCCCTCGCGACCTGTTCGAGGCGGCGGCGATCGACGGCGCGGGAAGGGTGCAGCTGTTCCTGCGGGTCACGCTGCCGCTGCTCTGGGACACGATCCAGGTCGGCTGGGTCTACCTCGGCATCGCCGCGCTGGACGTCTTCGCCATCGTGTGGGTGATGACGGCGGAACACGGCGGGCCCGACCACTCCACGACCGTGATGGCGGCGGAGATCTACCGCACCGCCTTCCAGTACTTCAAGTTCGGCTACGCCTCCGCGATGGGCGTGGTGCTGTTCTTCTTCACCATCGGGTTCGCGACACTGGCCCTGCGCCTGTCGCGACGTGAACGGATCGAGTTCTAGTGGCGGACGCCGTGATTCCCCGGAGCCGGGCCTGGGCCCGCGAGGAGCGCAGGAGGCGGCTCGGCCCCCTGTCGGCCCTGACGCACGTCGCACTGCTGGTCTGGACGGTCCTGGTCGTCGTGCCGATCGTGTGGACCTTCCTCGCCTCGGTGAAGAGCGAGGACGAGATCTTCGGCGACGCCTGGTCGCTGCCGGCCTCCCTCCGCTTCGACAACTGGGCTCGTGCCTGGGAGCAGGCGCACATCGGCCAGTACATGATCAACAGCATCGTGGTGGTGGCCTTCGGCACCTTCGGCACGATGCTGTTCGGCTCGATGGCCGCGTACGTGCTGGCCCGCTACCGCTTTCGCGGCAACCGGGCGATCTATCTGCTGTTCGTCTCCGGCCTGGCCTTCCCGGTCTACCTGGCGCTGACCCCGCTGTTCTTCGTCGTGCAGAACATGGGGACGGTTCCGGTGATCGGCCGGTTCATCGGCCTGAACACGCACGGCGGGCTGGTGCTGGTCTACATCGCCTACTCGCTGCCCTTCACGGTCTTCTTCCTCGCCGCGTTCTTCAGGACGCTGCCGGGCGCGGTGGCCGAGGCGGCCTTCGTGGACGGGGCCTCGCATGCCCGGGTCTTCTTCCGGATCATGCTCCCGATGGCCAAGCCGGGCATCATCAGCGTGACCATCTTCAACGTGCTCGGTCAGTGGAACCAGTACCAGCTGCCTCTGGTGCTGCTCACCTCGGACAGGGACAAATGGGTGCTCACCCAGGGCATCGCCGACATCTCCACGGCGGCCGGCTACGACGCCGACTGGTCGGCCCTGTTCGCCGCGCTGAGCATGGCCATCCTGCCGATGATGATCGTCTACACGCTCTTCCAGAGCCAGATCCAGAAGGGCCTCACCGCGGGCGCGCTCAAGTAGGCCGCTTGAGCCTTTTGAGGCTTTCATAAGGCAGCCTTGAGGTTCGATTCGTGCGAACGGGTTGACTGGCGGGGCTTGTTGGCGGTTAGGTTCGTTAGGAAAGTTTCCTAACGAGCGAGATACTCCCCGCCCGCGTCCCGTCATCGGAGAGATCGTTCCTCCACCATCCCCTTGGAGAGACACGTGTCCATCTCATCGAACTCCCGCCCCGGCCGCCGCACCCCGCGCCTCCTGCTGGCCTCGGCCGCGATCGCGGTCCCGGCCCTGATCGCCCCCGCCGGCGTCGGGCACGCGGCCACGCTCTCGCCCGCCGCCGCGCCCGCCGGGCTGGTCGCCGACTCCGCGGCGGCCGACCTCAACGACCCGCGCAAGAAGGACATCGCCATGCAGCTGGTGTCCAGCGCCGAGAACTCCTCGCTGGACTGGAAGGCGCAGTACAAGTACATCGAGGACATCGGCGACGGCCGCGGCTACACCGCCGGGATCATCGGCTTCTGCTCCGGAACCGGCGACATGCTCGACCTCGTCGAGCTCTACGCCCGGCGCAAGCCGGGGAACGTGCTCGCCAAGTATCTCCCCGCCCTGCGCAAGGTCGACGGCACCGCCTCCCACAAGGGCCTCGACCCGAACTACACCAAGGACTGGAAGACCGCCGCCAAGGACACGGCCTTCCAGCAGGCCCAGCACGACGAGCGTGACCGGGTCTACTTCAACCCCGCGGTCAGCCAGGCAAAGAAGGACGGCCTGCGCGCCCTCGGCCAGTTCGCCTACTACGACGCCATCGTCATGCACGGCGACGGCGGCGGCCCGCAGAGCTTCAGCGCGATCCGCAAGAACGCCCTGAAGAAGGCGAAGCCCCCCGCGCAGGGCGGCGACGAGACGAAGTACCTGCACGCCTTCCTCGACGCCCGCAAGGCCGCCATGAAGGCCGAGGAGGCTCACGAGGACACCAGCCGCGTCGACACCGCCCAGCGGGTCTTCCTCAACAAGGGCAACCTCGATCTCAACACCCCGCTGTCCTGGAAGGTCTACGGCGACTCCTTCAAGATCAGCTGACCTCGCCAAGCCCCGGCGGCCCCGCCCCGCCGGGGCACTCCGCCTCGACATTCCCGGTCGGCGTCGTTGACGCTCTCGAATACCGAGAGACATCGTCGGCTATCCGCGACAGTGGAGGTCCTGGAGGGGGATTCGGAGCGCGATCACCCGGAACGCCGCGCCGGGAGGTTCTTCAGGGCCTCGCGGCGGCTCAGGCCGCTGATGCCGGTGTGGTCGACGTAGCGGACGACCTCGTCGGGGTTGGTCTTGGCGTACTCGCGCAGGGCCCAGCCGATCGCCTTGCGGGCGAAGAAGTCGTTGTCCGACAGGCTCGGCTCGATGCAGGCGTACAGCAGGCCGGTGTCGGTGGCGGCCTTGAAACGGTTCTGGGAGAGGATGGCCGTCCGGCGCTTCCACAGGTCGGTGCCGCGGGCCCAGCGCAGCATGAGGGGGCGCATGGTGTCGGGGAAGGCCGCGAGCAGGCCGCCGACGCGGTGGACGGCGAGGTCGTCGACGTAGTCCCACCAGGCTCCGGTGACGATCATCTCCTCGTACATCGGCAGCGCGTCGAGCGTCTGGAAGCCCCGGTAGAGGCGGAAACCGGTCAGCTCGATCGCCGCGTAGCGCTCCTCGCGGTACTCGGCCCCGTGCCACAGGGCCAGCGTCGCCTCCCGCCACGCGGGCGCCGTCTCCACGTAGTACTCGGTGAACACCCGCTTCAACGCCGCGCGGCGAGGTGCGGCCTGCACCCCGAGGAAGGGCATCTCCGACTTCATGTAGGCCCGCATGGCCGGGGCCTTGGCGGGGTCGGCCACCTCGGTGAGTGCCATGCGCACGGCCTTCTGCAGTATCTCCACGCTCGCCTACCACTTCCCGTTCGCTTCGCGGACGGCTTGATTCTCACAGGCCGCGTCGCTCTCCGCGCGGGGTTCCGCTCACGGGTGTCAAGCCTGCTGGCTGCTCCGCTCACCGGTCGCCAGGCCGTCGAACAGGACGGTGATGTAGTGCTCGGCGAGACCCGCGGTGTTGAGGCGTCCTCCCGGACGGAACCAGCGCACCGCCACCCAGATGGTGTCGCGGATCATGCGGTAGGTGAGCTTGGGATCGACGTCGGCGCGGAACAGGCCGGCGGCCTGGCCGAGCTTGATCTGCCCGACCCACATCCGCTCGACCTCGTCCTCGGCCTTGACCAGGTAGTCGAAGCGGTCACCGGGGAGTGAGCGCAGGTAGTTCCAGTCGTTCTGCATGACGGTGATCGCCGCGCGGTGGGGCTCCAGAGTGCTGAACCCGATGCGCACCATCTCTGAGAGGATCATGCGGGAGTCACCGTCCTGTTCCAGGGCGGCGCGGTAGCGGCCGACGAGGTCGTCGAGGAAGGTGGTCAGCACCTCGTCGACGATCGTCTCCTTGGAGTCGAAGTGGTGGTAGAGACTCCCGGAGAGGATGCCGGCCTCTTCGGCGATCTCCCGGACGGTGGTCGCCTGGAAGCCCTTGCGGGCGAAGAGCTCGGCGGCGAGTTTGACGAGATGATCGCGGCGCTCTGACGCCGGGCCGGATGCGGTCGCGCGCTTGGTCCCACCCTGGCGCTTGACCGGGGTCGTGGTCGCGCCGCCGGAGTTCTTTCGCGTGTTCACACCCCCATTATGAACCCTTGCGCAATCGCTTGTTCACCGAAACGCGCCAGCTCATCGCGGCTTCTGTTTTTAACCAAGCGCTTGCTACGCTTGTTGCCAGGTGAAGACCGAAGGGATTCAGACAATGACCGAGGCATACATCGTCGGCGCGGTCCGTACCCCGGTGGGCCGCAGGAACGGCGGTCTCGCCGACGCACACCCCGCCGACCTGGGCGCCCACGCCATCCGCGAGCTTGTCGGGCGCACCGGAGTGGATCCCGAGGCCGTGGACGACGTCGTGTTCGGGTGCGTCGACACCGTCGGCCCGCAGGCCGGCGACATCGCCCGTACCTGCTGGTTGGCCGCCGGGCTGCCCGAGGGGGTGCCCGGCGTCACCGTCGACCGCCAGTGCGGCTCCTCCCAGCAGGCACTCCACTTCGCCGCCCAGGCGGTACTGTCGGGCACCGCCGACCTGATCGTCGCCGGTGGCGTGCAGAACATGAGCCGGGTCCCGATCGGCTATGCCATGACCGCCGGGCAGGCGCTCGGCTTCGACAGCCCGTTCGCGGGCTCCAAGGGCTGGCAGGCCCGGTACGGCGGACAGGAGGTGTCCCAGTTCCGGGGCGCCGAAATGATCGCCGAAAAATGGGATATATCGCGACTTGAGATGGAGGAGTTCGCGTACGAGTCCCACCGGCGGGCGCTCAGCGCGATCGACGAGGGTCGCTTCGCCGCCGAGATCGTCCCCTACGAGGGCGTCTGCACCGACGAGGGCCCGCGCCGTGACACCAGCCTGGAGCGGATGGCCGGGCTCAGGACCCTGGTCGAGGGGGGAAGGCTCACCGCCGCGCTCTCCTCGCAGATCTCCGACGGCGCGGCCGCGCTTCTCGTCGCCTCCGAGCGGGCGGTCAAGGCCCACGGACTGACCCCGCGCGCCCGGATCCACCACATCTCCGCCCGCGGCGACGACCCCGTCATGATGCTCTCCGCGCCGATCCCCGCCACCGCGTACGCCCTGCGCAGGGCGGGTATGACGATCGGCGACATCGACGCCGTCGAGATCAACGAGGCGTTCGCCCCCGTCGTGCTGGCCTGGCTGAAGGAGACCGGCGCCGACCCCGGCCGGGTCAACCCCAACGGCGGTGCCATCGCCCTCGGCCACCCGCTCGGCGCGACCGGCGCCCGGCTGATGACCTCGCTCCTGCACGAGCTGGAGCGGACCGGCGGCCGGTACGGGCTGCAGACG
>NZ_JBSFWD010000002.1:0-266419 GCF_053592655.1 Streptosporangium sp. NPDC002607 | reverse complement strand
TGGGATGCCGGGTGCGGTCGGGTTCGCCTTCGCGCACCTGCCGCAGTCGGCGCCGGTGTTCTCCCGGCCCAGTCGGTCCGGCGCGCGCTGTCCCCTGTTCTGGACGCACGCCAACCTTTACGGCACGATCCAGATCGACGTGGACCCCCATCTCGGCCTCGGCCTGGTTGCACAAAGAAGATGAGGAACTTCTCGTTCCGCGGCTGCGTCCGTAGGCCCATGGGAGATCCTCCTGAGCCGGCGGTACCGGCGTACGCGGCGCGCCGCCGCTTCGCGAGGAGGTCGTCCGTCCACAGCGGACGATGAAGGGAAAGGGGAGTACCCACTCCTTTCCACTCTCAACGTATAGCGCACCGGGGGGCTTGCCACAAGACCCGGGTCGTGCCGCAGAATCGTCGGCCGAGGCCAGAACCTGCGGAAACGGGGGATACGAAATGCGGGTGTTGTTGTCGACGTATGGGTCACGCGGGGACGTCGAACCGCTGGTGGGACTCGCGGTGCGGTTGCGGGAACTCGGCGCGGAGGTGCGGGTGTGCGCGCCGCCGGACGAGGACTTCGCGCAGCGGTTGGCCGGTGTCGACGTGCCGCTGGTGCCGGTCGGTCGGTCGGCGCGCGCGCTGACAACTACGGCGTCGCCGCCGTCGGCGGCGGACCTGCCCCGGCGCGCGGCCGAGTTGATCGCCGGCCAGTTCGACGTGGTCACCGCGGCGGCCGAGGGATGTGACGCGTTGGTGGCGACCGGCATAATGCCGGCCGCGGCCGGCGCGCGGTCGGTGGCCGAGAAACTGGGCATCCGCTCCGTGTCCGTGACCTTCCAGCAGCTCACCCTGCCGTCGCCGTACCACTCGCCGCTGGCGTATCCGGGCCGGCCGTTCCCGCCGGACGTGACCGACAACCGGGTGCTGTGGGAGCTGGACGCCCAGAGCGTCAACGCGCTGTTCGGTGCGGCGCTCAACACGAACCGGGCGTCGATCGGCCTGCCACCGGTGGACAACGTTCGCGACTACGTCATCGGCGACCGGCCGTGGCTGGCGACGGACCCGACCCTGGACCCGTGGCAGGAGACGCCGGACCTCGACGTCGTGCAGACCGGCGCGTGGATCCTGCCGGACGAACGCCTGCTCCCGGCCGAGTTGGCGGCGTTCCTGGACGCCGGCACACCACCGGTGTACGTGGGCTTCGGCAGCATGCCCATGCGCGCGTCGAAGGACGCCGCCCGGGTGGCCATCGAGGCGATCCGCGCGCAGGGCCGCCGTGTACTGGTCTCCCACGGCTGGGCGGACCTGGCCCTGATCGACGACCGGGACGACTGCTTCGTCGTCGGTGAGGTCAACCAGCAGGCACTGTTCGGCCGGGTGGCCGCCGTCGTGCATCACGGCGGCGCGGGCACGACGACGACGGCCACCCGGGCCGGCGCGCCTCAGGTGGTGGTACCCCAGGCGACGGATCAGCCGTACTGGGCCGGCCGGGTGGCCGGCCTGGGCATCGGCGCGGCACACGACGGTCCGACTCCGACCGTCGAGTCCCTGTCGGCCGCGCTCAGGACGGTCCTGGCCCCCGAGACCCGCGTACGGGCGAGGGCCGTGGCCGGCACGATCCGCACCGACGGGGCGGCGGTGGCCGCGACGTTGCTGCTCGACGCGATCAGCCGGGAAAGGCCGCCGGTGTCCGCGTGAACCACACGGGATCGGCGATCCAGGACCCGGAACACGAGAACCTGCGAACCCTGGCGACCTGAACCGGCAACGGCCGGGGGCCATGTCAGGCGGAGCGTTGCTCGTCATGGCCACCAGGTTCGTCACGCTCGTCCAGACACCTTGCCACGCGCAATGGCCGCAAGCGACCTCAGATCGGAGCTGATGCCATGAACCCCCTGACCACCAGTGCGTTCGACCTTCCCGACCACCTCGCCCCCAAGGCCGACCCGACGCTGATCGACGGCGACGAGCAGCACTTCGCGGCCATCGCGGAGAGCCTTGAGCACTCGATCGCCGACCTGTCCGACCGCCTCGATGCCGAGCGCAGGGCGCCCGGCGGCAAAGGCCGGCAGGCGATGGACCGGGACCTGGAGATCCACCGGCTGACCGCTCGCCTGCGTGCGCTGCGTCGCTTCGGCTTGGACCTGTGCCTCGGACACATGGTCAGCGCGGACAACCCCGAGCCCGTGTACGTCGGACGACTCGGCCTCACGGACAGCGCGGGTCGTCGGCTGCTGCTCGACTGGCGCTCCCCCGCGGCCGAGCCGTTCTTCGGAGCCACCCACGCCAACCCGATGGGGCTGGCAAGCCGTCGCAGGTATCGCTGGACCCGCGGCCGGATCAGCGACTACTGGGACGAGGTGTTCACCCCGGACGGGCTTGTCGGGCACGCCGCGCTCGACGACCAGTCCGCCTTCATCGCCAGCCTGGGCGACAACCGGTCGGCCCGGATGCGAGACGTGCTCGGCACCATCCAGGCCGACCAGGACGCCATCATCCGTGCGGGATCGCGCGGCGCTCTCGTCGTCGACGGCGGTCCGGGTACGGGGAAGACCGTCGTCGCTCTGCACCGCTCCGCCTACCTCCTCTACTCCGACCCTCGCCTCGGTCACCACCGGGGCGGCGTGCTGTTCGTCGGTCCGCACCAGCCGTACCTGGCCTACGTCGCCGACGTCCTCCCCAGCCTCGGCGAGGAGGGCGTGCAGACCTGCACCCTGCGGGGCCTCGTCGCCGAGGGAGCCGCAGCGGCGATCGAGGCCGACCCGGACGTGGCCCGCCTGAAGTCGTCCGCGGATCTGGTGAAGGCGATCGAGCCTGCCGTCAGGTTCTACGAGAACCCGCCCACCAAGGGGATGACGGTCACCACCCTCTGGTCCGACGTCTGGCTGAGTGCCGACGATTGGGCCGAGGCGTTCGAAGCACCGGACCCCGGCACTCCGCACAACGAGGCCCGCGACCAGATCTGGGAGGAATTGCTCACGATCCTGATGGACAAGCACGGCGACGACGCCCCGGCTCACCTGCTCCGCAAGTCGCTGCTGCAGGACAGGGAGCTGCTCACGACCTTCAACCGCGCGTGGCCGCTGATCGAAGCGGCCGACCTCGTCGGAGACCTGTGGTCGGTACCCGCCTACCTGCGGAAGTGCGCTCCCTGGCTCAGCCGCGATGACGTTCAGGCGCTGCAGCGCGCGGACGCCCAGGCCTGGACGGTGTCCGACCTGCCGCTCCTGGACGCGGCGCGGCAGCGGCTCGGCGACCCGGAGGCGTCACGACGCAAGCGCCGACAGGAAGCCGCTCTCGCCGCCCAACGCGAGCGCATGGCCCAGGTCGTCGACGCCCTGATCGAGGCCGATGACGACGGCGAAGGCCTCGTGACGCAGCTGCGCCGAGAGGACCTCCAGCGAAATCTGGTTGACGAGTCCGAGCTGCCCACCCTCGACCCGGACCTGCTCGCCGGCCCGTTCGCGCACATCGTCGTGGACGAGGCTCAGGAACTGACCGACGCGGAGTGGCAGATGTTGCTGCTCCGCTGCCCGTCCCGGAGCTTCACCATCGTCGGGGACCGTGCCCAGGCCAGGCACGGGTTCACGGAGTCGTGGCAGGAACGGCTTGAGCGGATCGGGCTCGACCGGATCAACCTGGCCTCCCTGACCGTCAACTACCGGACGCCGGAAGAGATCATGGCGGAGGCCGAACCGGTCATCCGGGCCGTGCTCCCGGACGCCAACGTGCCGACCTCCATCCGCAGCGGCGACGTCCCCGTCGTCTACGGATCCGCTTCGGATCTGGGCTCGATCCTCGACACCTGGCTCGCCGCGCATGCCGACGGGATCGCCTGCGTCATCGGCGATCCCACGTTCCGGGCGACGCCTCGCGTCCGGTCGCTGACCCCGGAGCTGTCGAAGGGGCTCGAGTTCGACCTGGTCGTCCTCATCGACCCGGAGGCGTTCGGCGACGGCATCGAAGGAGCGGTCGACCGCTATGTCGCGATGACCCGAGCGACCCGGCAACTCGTCATCCTGACGAGCTCCTGACGTCGGCCGGACGAACGCCCGTTCCCGGCCGAGTCGGTGGCGTTCCTGGACGCCGGCGCACCATCGAGTCCCTGTCGGCCGTGCTCAGGACGGTCCTGGCCCCCGAGACCCGCGTACGGGCGAGGGCCGTGGCCGGCACGATCCGCACCGACGGGGCGGCGGTGGCCGCGACGCTGCTGCTCGACGCGATCAGCCGGGAAAGGCCGCCGGTGTCCGGGTGAACCACGTGGGATCGTCGAGCCAGGGAAAGTGCCTTGTCCACGGGTGCCCGGCGACACCGGAGGTATCGCGCGGCATCGGGCACCCGTCACGTCGCGCCCAGGCTTCGTGTCGGCCGATCTTTGACTCGTCCTCGTCGAGGCCCGGTAAACCTTTACTCGAAGGCCAATGGTCAGCCCACTAGCAATTAGGAAACTTTCCTATTAGATTTGCGCCAAGCCGCCGTGGGAGCGCTTTCCCCGGAGGTTCTGGACAACGTGGGGTCTGCGCGCCTTCGGCATGGGACGCCGACCGGTCGTCAGGCGAGGAGTGGTGAATGAAGCGCGGCCCAGAGCTGCTCCGTCTGGCGGAGACCGTCGTCCTTCCCGGTTTCGAGGGCAAGGCCCCGCCCGACTGGGTGCGGCGCAGGCTCGGCGAAGGACTGGCCGGGGTGGTGCTCTTCTCCAGGAACATCGCCACCCCCTCCCAGGTCGCCGACCTCACCGCCGCGCTCCGCGAGGAGAACCCCCAGGTCCTCGTCGGCATCGATGAGGAGTCGGGCGAGGTCACCCGCCTGGAGGCGGCCGGCGGGAGCACCCGGCCGGGCAACTTCGCCCTCGGCGTGGTCGACGACACCGGCCTCACCGAGGAACTCGCCGCCGATCTCGGCCGTGACCTGGCCCTGGCGGGCGTCAACCTCAACTTCGCCCCCTCGGCGGATGTGAACTCCAACCCCGACAACCCGGTCATCGGCCTGCGCTCCTTCGGCGCGGACCCCGATCTCGTCGCCAGGCACACCGTGGCCTGGATCCGGGGCATGCAGTCGGCGGGCGTGGCGGCCTGCGCCAAGCACTTCCCCGGTCACGGCGACACCTCGGTCGACTCCCACCACGGCGTGCCGCTCGTCGCCGCCACCGCGGGGGAACTGCGCGACGTGGCGCTGCGGCCCTTCCGCGCGGCCGTCGAGCAGGGGGTGCGCACGGTCATGACCGGCCACCTGCTCGTCTCCGCCCTGGACCCGGTGATGGCCGCCACGCTCAGCCGCCGGGTCCTGCACGACCTGCTCAGGGTCGAGCTGGGCTTCGAAGGCGTCATCGTCACCGACGGCATCGAGATGACCGCGGTCTCCGGCCCGTACGGCATCGGCGGTGCCTCGGCCCTCGCCGTCGCCGCGGGCGCCGACGCGATCTGCGTGGGCGGCGAGCACGCCGGAGAGGAGACCGCGATCGCGGTCCGTGACGCGATCGCGGACGCCGTGATCGAGGGCAGGCTCTCCGAGGAACGGCTGGCCGACGCCGCCCGCCGCGTCCGCGAGCTCGCCCTCTGGACCGCGACCACCCGGCGGGGCACGCCCGCGCGCGCCGCCTCCGGCGGTTCCGGCGACGCGTCGATCGGCCTGGCCGCGGCCCGGCGCGCGCTGCGGGTCACCCGCCGCTCCGCGACCGCGGCCTTCCCCCTGTCCGCCCCACCGCACGTCGCCGAACTCGCCCCCGAGATGAACCTCGCCATCGAGAAGGACACCCCCTGGGGCGTCGGCGAGCCGCTCGGCAAGCTCCTCCCCGGCACCACGGTCACCCGGCTGGACGCCTCCACCGCCACCGGGAGCGCCATCGAGACCGTACTCGCCACCGCGGCCGGGCGCCCCCTGGTCATCGTCGTCCGCGACGCGCACCGCCACCCCTGGCAGACCGACGCACTCCGGCACCTGCTGGCCGCCCGCTCCGACGCCGTCGTGGTCGAGATGGGCCTGCCCGGCCGATCCGACCTCGGCGCCGTGCACATCGCCACCCACGGATCCGCCCGCGTCTGCGGCCAGGCGGCCGCCGAACTCCTCGCCGGAGACGAGAACGGGACCTGACCGGCGGACGGCGCGAGTGTCGCCCGACACCCGGCTCCTTCCCGCGGGGGCGTACGGCGCGGTGATTCTGTCGGGGCGGGCTGCTTGAATCGCCGGATGGATGTGGCACGGTTGCTGGCGGACCAGCGGGAGATCAACGGGGTCGATCTGGCGAGGCTCTCGCTCGGCGATCATCTGACCGGCGAGGGGCCCTACGTCTTCAAGGAGTGCGACCTCACCGGCGCCGACTTCAGCGGGGCGTCACTCGTGGGGGCCTCGTTCGAGGGATGCGTGCTGGAGCGGGCCGACTTCCGCCGTACGGATCTGGACGGGGCGCGTTTCTCCGGCGGCGGGGGAGCGGGGCTCAGGTTCGCGAACGCCGAACTCGTCGACGCGGCCTTCACCGACGTCGACCTGTCGGGTGCGAACTTCGGGCGGGCACTGCTCACCGACGTCGTCTTCACCGGCTGCCGCATGATCGGCGCGGTGCTGACAGGTTGCCGGGGCATCGGTTACCGGTTCGACGGTGCCAACCTGATGCTGGCCGACCTGATCGGCTGCTCGTTCCGAGGCGCCCACCTGCGGGGCACCCGTCTCGACGAGGCCAACCTGTCGAACTGCGACTTCACCAATGCCGTGTTCGAGGACTGCCGCATGATCGGCGCCCGCACCGTCGACACGGTCTTCACCATGGCCGACCTGCGCGGCCTGGACCTCGGCGAGGTCGACGACGCCCGGCTCCGATCGCTGCGCGGAGCGATCATCAGCCCGTCCCAGGCCGCCCTGATCCTCGCCTCCCGAGGGCTGACCGTGAACTGACGGAGACTCACTCCACCGGAGGCCCGCCGAACCCGGCCCGCCGATCCTGCTCGGCCTGCCACGCCCACTCCGCCATGTCGGCTCCAGGGTGTTCGGCGGGACCTGCCCGGCAGGTGAATCGCTGCCCTGTCACGGTTCCGGTGTTCGAAGCGGTGATGGAGGGAGCGGCGGAGTCACTTCGACCGGTTCGTTGCGGACGGCCCACCGGGCCGAGACCGTCAGGATCAAGGCGTCCGGTCCAGACGGTCCAGGTGGTCCAGCACGGCGTGCGCCTCCCACATGATCCGGTCGATCAGCTCCGCGCAGGACGGCAGGTCGTCGATCAGCCCGACGACCTGCCCGGAGGCCATGACGCCGAGGTCCGCGCGCCCGTCCACCATGGCGGCCTTGAGCAGCACCGGGGTGTTGGCCGCCTGGAGCACCTGGGCCCAGGTCAGGTCCCGGCCGTGCCGCATCCGGCGGCCTTCGCGGATCATCGCCGCCCACGACATGCCGGACAGCCGCTTGAACCTGGCCCCGTTGGCGACCGCGCGGAGCAGCCGCAGGCGCGAGCGTTCGAGCGAGTCGACGAACGGGGTGCGCAGCACGCGGTGCGGAACGCCGTCCACCCGCGTGGTGACCACCGTCTCGGCGGTGCCGAGGTAGACCTTCTTCACCTCGTCGCCGACCGTGGAGTCCGAGGTCAGCAGGAAGCGGGTGCCCATCGCGACCCCGCAGGCGCCGTACGACAGGGCGGCGACCAGCCCGCGCCCGTCGCAGAACCCGCCCGCCGCGATCACCGGGATGTCCACCGCGTCCACGACCTGGGGGAGCAGCACGGTGGTGGGGACGGCCCCGGTGTGCCCGCCGCCCTCACCGCCCTGCACGATCACCGCGTCCACGCCCCAGGCGGCGACCTTCTCGGCGTGCCGGCGCGCGCCGACCGAGGGGATCGTCAGCACCCCGGCGTCCTTGAGCCGGGCGATCAGCTCGCGCTTGGGGGCCAGCGCGAACGACGCGACCCGTACGCCTTCGCGGATCATGACGTCGATCCGCTCGCCGGCGTCGTCGGCGTCGGAGCGGATGTTCACCCCGAAGGGCGCGTCGGTGCGCTCCTTGACCGACCGGATCGCGGCGGTCATCTGCTCGACGGGCATGGTGGCCGCCGCGATGACGCCCAGACCTCCGGCGGCGGAGGTGGCGGCGGCCAGCCGAGCCCCGGCCACGTAGCCCATGCCGGTCTGCACGACGGGGTGGCGGCAGCCGACCATCTCGGTGAGCCGGGTCACCAGCCCCGGCGGCTCCTTTCGCGGTGCGGACGTGCCGGTCGCGGGTCCCGGCGGGTCCGGGACGGGGCCGGAGTACGAGGTCATGGGAGTTCTCCTGACGGGCGGCTGGCGGTGAGGCGGGAAGCCCGGCCGGCGAGGACTCTGCCGGTCTCGTCATCCGATGCGGGACACCCAGGTCGCGAAGATCGAGAACGAATCGACCGGCAGGGTCCGTGCGGGATGGAATCCCTGGTTCCGGCGGTGGGGAGGAGGTCAGGCGGGGATCTCGCGGTCGCGGAGTGAGCCGGGGTCGAGGACCTCGCGCAGGACGCGGAGCTCCTCGCCGGTCGGCTGCCGGGTCTCGGGGACGTCGCCGGTGACGGCCAGCGGGAAGCCGGTCGCCGCCACGACCTCGTCCACGGTGACGCCCGGGTGGACCGAGGCCAGGCGCATCGAGTGGTCGGGGCTCTGGAAGTCCAGCACCGCCAGGTCGGTGACCACACGGCGCAGGTCGTGGTGGCGGTGGGCGCTCGGCCCCGCCTCGGCCGCGCGGTCGTGGCCGACGCCGCTGACCATGTCCACCCGCGGTACGAACACCCGGGTCGAGTGCCGGGGGACCCAGTAGCTGGTCGGGCAGCAAACGGTGTTGCCCGGCACCCCGCGCACGCCCAGGAGCTGGGACTTCGGCCGGGACCAGTCGCCGATGCAGGAGATGTTGCTGTTGCCGTACCGGTCGATCTGGCTGGCTCCCAGCATGACGTGCCGCCTGCCGTTGAGCACCAGCCACAGGTGGTCCCGGAACGGCAGCCAGCCCTCGACGACCTGTGGACTCTGTCCCAGCGGCGGCACGTCGCCGGTCAGCAGGCACAGCCCGTCGTGCGTGATGAGGTCGGGCTCGAAGGTGAGCCGGGCCAGCCGGGCGGCCAGCACGGTGATCGCGCCGCCGATGCCCGCGGCCAGGATCTCCCCGTCCCCCCTGAACGCCTCGGCGCAGGCGACGACGCACACCTCGGCCCGCGTGGCGACGGTCACGCTCATGATTCCTCCCGAAACTGGCGTACGGCCTCCTGGTAGGCGGCCTCGTCCCCGGACAGGTAGCGGCCGGTGAAGGCCCGCCACGTCTCGGGGCCGGTGGCGGCGCTCGCGTACGCCTTCTGGAACGCCTCGTCGCGACCGTAGTCGGGCTCGCAGGTGGTGAAGTGGGCGCCGCCGGGGGTCTCCACCACGCCGGTCACCATGGATCGGCTGATCAGCAGAGACTGGACCGGCCCCTCCTTGAGCAGGTCGGCGGTGTCCACCACGCGCTCGCAGGAGACGTAGCAGCGCTCGGCCGCCTTGGCGTAGAGGTCGTCGAAGTAGGGGTCGGGGCCGAGATACTGGGCGTTGCCGCGCTGGTCGGCCCGGTTGAGATGGACGAGCGCGACGTCCAGGGTCAGCGCGGGGACGGCGACGAGCTCCTCGCCTCCGGCGTAGGGCGACCGTACGGTCCGCAGTTCGGGGTTGACCCGCATCACATCCGAGCCGAGCCCGGCGCGGGTCGGCAGGAACGGCAGCCGGTGCGCCGCCGCGAGCAGGCCGAACATGAACATGCTCTCGTCGTACTCGGTGAACTTCACGGTCCCGGCCTGCCTGGCGGTCCGGAAGTGCGGTTCGAGGGGGATCGAGTCGAGCGACACGAACGGGGCGACCACCCGGGCGACCTTGCCGTACGCGCACAGCAGGCCGACGTCGGGGCCGCCGTACGAGACGACCGTCAGGTCTTCCAGAGAGGACCGGCAGATCGCCCGGACCAGCGCCATCGGCTTGCGACGCGATCCCCAGCCGCCGATCCCGACGGTCATCCCACTGCGCAGTTCCCCGACGACGCCGTCAATGGACATGATCTTGCTCACTGCTCGCTCACCGCTCCTCCCTCGCTGCGTCGGGTTCGCTTCGGGTTCACTGGTCGCTCACCGCTTCTCCCTCGCTGCGCGGGCGGCTTCGTTCCTCGCTCACCGGCTGTCCGCCTCTCCAACCGGCGATGTGCCGGACGGCTCCCGACTCGCAGAGCCATTGCCTCTCGCGATGAACGCGTCGCGGTGTCTGTCACCGGAGCCCATCAGGTTGAGTTCGAAGGTGAAGCCCTGCTCGAACCGGTAGCTGCGCCTGACATCGACCGGGTCGATGCCGTTCAGCGACTCCTTGGCCCGCCGGATGACGTAGGGGTCCTTTCCGGCGATCTGGGCGGCGACCTCGAAGGCGGTCTCGCGCAGCCGGTCGCGGGGCACGACCTCCAGCACCGAGCCGAAGGCGTGCAGTTCGGTGGCGGTGACGGTGCGGCACGTGTAGACCATGGCCCGCATCAGATGCTGGGGGACCAGCCTGGCCAGGTGGGTGGCCGCGCCGAGCGCGCCCCGGTCCACCTCGGGCAGGCCGAAGTAGGCGTCGTCGGAGGCCACCACGATGTCGGCGTTGCCCGCCAGCCCGACCCCGCCACCGAGGCAGAAACCGTGCACGGCGGCGATCACCGGGACCTCGCACTCGTAGACCGCCGCGAACGCCGCGAAGCATCCGCGGTTGGCGCCGACCAGCGCGGCGTGCCCGCTGGTGGCCTGCATCTCCTTGACGTCCACCCCGGCGTTGAACCCCCGGCCCTCCGCGCGCAGTACCACGACGCGGGTCTCGGGCGCGTGCCCGGCCTCCTGGACGGCCTCGGCCAGCTCGAACCAGCCGGAGACGGGTAACGCGTTGACCGGTGGCACGTCCATTACGACCTCGGCGACCGCTCCACCGCCGTGAAGGATGATTCTCATCGCGCCTCACTGTTCGCACCTAACGCTTGCTTGGTACGGTAGCACGCGGCAGCCGGACACAGGAGTGCACCCGGCGGCTGCCGCCGGGCGACCTTCCGGTGGCCGGTTCGAGGCTCGGCCGGCCCACCTGGGAGGGCATGTGACGGCGGCCGGTCTTCCGGAGGCTCCCCCGGGTGACCGCTTCGAGGACGAGGGCGAGGAGGCGAGCGCCGTGAACGCTGAGGGCGATGCGGATCGCGCGGCCGGTGTGGACGGCGCGACGGGCTCTCGTGGCGAGGTGGACGCCGAGGCTCGTGGAAGTGGCGGAGTACCCGGCCGGGTTCGCTACGACCACACCGGATCGGTCGTGCTGGTGACCGGTGGCACCAGGGGGCTCGGCGCGGGTATCGCCGACGCGTTCCTGGCCGCCGGAGCCGAGGTGGTCGTGTGCGCCCGCAGGAAGCCGGAGACCCTGCCCGAGGACCTCACGTTCGTCGCGGCCGACGTGCGCGACACGGCGGACGTGGACCGGCTGGTCACCGAGGTCGAGGAACGGTACGGGAGGCTCGACACGGTGGTCAACAACGCCGGAGGCTCACCGTACGCGCTCCTGGCCGGAACCTCCCCGCGGCTGCACGCCCGGATCGTGGAACTCAACCTGATCGCCCCGCTGCTGGTCGCGCAGCGCGCCCACCCCCTGCTCGCCGCCTCCGGCGGCTCGGTCATCATGATCGGCAGCTCCAGCGGTACCCGCCCCTCCCCGGGCACCTCCGCGTACGGCGCGGCCAAGGCGGGCCTGCACCACCTGGCCGCCTGCCTCGCCGCCGAGTGGGCGCCGCGGGTGCGGGTCAACACGGTGGTCGTCGGCCTCGCCGAGACGGAGGACTCGGCAGACCACTACGGCGGCCCCGACGGGGTCGCGCGGATGGGCGCCGCCGTTCCCGCGGGCCGGATGGCCCTTCCCGCCGACGTGGCCGAGGTGTGCCTGTGGCTGGCGGTCCCCGGCTACGTGACCGGCGCGGAGATCGCGGTGCACGGCGGTGGCGAGATCCCCGCCTGGCGGGAGATCGCATCTGGACACGACGGGTGAACAGCCGGGAAACTCTGCATGATCACGATGAAAGGAGCCCTGGCATGGGTGGGATCTGTGACGGGCGTGTGGTGATCGTGACCGGTGCCGGGCGCGGCATCGGCAGGGAGCACGCCCTGGAGTTCGCCCGGCAGGGGGCCAGGGTCGTGGTCAACGACCTCGGCACCGGCCGCGAGGGGGACGGGCGGTCGGGCGACCCGGCCCTGCGGGTGGTCGAGGAGATCCACGCCCTGGGCGGCCGGGCCATCGCCAACAACGACGACGTCACCGACTGGGGCGGCGCCGACCGGCTGGTCAAGACGGCGCTGAGCGCCTTCGGGCGGCTGGACGTACTGGTGAACAACGCCGGATTCGTCCGTGACCGGATGCTGGTCTCGATGACCGAGCAGGAGTGGGACGACGTGATCCGGGTCCACCTCAAGGGCCACTTCCTGCCGCTCCGGCACGCGGGCGCGCACTGGCGGGAACGCTCGAAGGCGGGCGACCCGGTGGACGCCCGAGTGATCAACACCTCCTCGGGGGCCGGACTGCTCGGCAGCGTCGCCCAGGGCAACTACTCCGCGGCCAAGGCCGGCATCGTCGCGCTCACCCAGGTCGCCGCCGCCGAACTCGGCCGCTACGGCGTCACGGTGAACGCGATCGCCCCGGCCGCCCGCACCCGGATGACCGAGGAGGTCTTCGCCACCATGATGGCCAGACCCGAGGACGGCTTCGACGTCATGGACCCGGCCAACATCGCACCCCTGGTGACCTGGCTCGGCTCGGCCGCCTCCGGGCACGTCACCGGCCGGGTCTTCGAGGTGGAGGGCGGCGTCATCTCCCTCGCCGACGGCTGGCGCCACGGCCCCCGCGTCGACCGGGGCGCCCGCTGGAACCCGGCCGACATCGGCGACGCCGTCGCCGAACTCCTCACCGAGGCCCCCAGCCCCGAGCCGGTCTACGGGGCATAGCCACCGGGCCGGGCCGCAGGCGCTGCCTTTGGCGAGAGAAGAGCGCTCAGCTCATGTCCTCCGGGTAAGTAGACCTGCTCGTGCCCCGGAGCCTGGGCAGCAGCGGCCAAAGCACATCGCGGACGGGGCACGCACTGCCGATGGATGGTGGTGGAGCGGATCCTGGGCTTCGTCTCCGAGGAGGACGACTGACCCTGGCGCGCGGCAGTACGACGCCCTGTGGTCTCCGGTCCAGCGGTGCAGCCCGGTCTCCGCCTGATGAGGCGACCCGCCTGGCGCCATCAGCCGCTCGGCTTGTCAGATCATCCGCACACCCTCTGAAGGGGCGCGTATCGAGACGCAGGTCTTTACGGTTTCCCGCCATTGAAGTCGGAGGTTCGCCTCCATGGTGGCCGTGGCCGTCGGTTGCCTAGCGTTGGCCGACGTGATCAGTCTCCAAGGTTTGTGCAAACGCTACGGTGACCGGATGGTCGTCGACGACCTGTCGTTGGACGTGAGGCCCGGCACGGTCACGGGCTTCCTCGGGCCGAACGGGGCAGGCAAGTCGACGACGATGCGCCTGATCCTCGGGCTCGACCGCCCCACTGCGGGCACGGCGCTGATCGGCGGTGTGCCGTACCACGAGATCAGGAACCCGCTGCGGACGGTGGGCGCGATGCTGGACGCACGGGCGCTGCATCCCGGGCGTAGCGGGTACGCGCATCTGCGGGCGCTGGCGCGCAGCAACGGCATCACGCGGAGCCGGGTGACGGAGGTCCTGGAGCAGGTCGGGATGGCGGATGCGGCGGGTAAGCGGGCCGGTGGGCTGTCGCTGGGAATGAGCCAGCGGCTCGGTATCGCGGGCGCGTTACTGGGCGATCCGAAGGTGCTGATGTTCGACGAACCGGTCAACGGTCTGGACCTCGACGGCGTGCGCTGGGTGCGCCACCTGATGCGCTCGCTGGCCGAGGAGGGCCGCACGGTGTTCGTCTCCAGCCACCTGATGAGCGAGATGCAGCTCACCGCCGACCATCTGGTGGTGATCGGCAGGGGACGGCTCATCATGGACGCGCCGCTGGCGGAGGTCATCGGGCGCAACTCCCTGACCGCCGTGGTCGTCCGCACCCCGCACGCGGCCGACCTGTCCGTACGGTTGAACGGCGCCGGGATCACGGTGGAACGGCTCGGCGAGAACGAGCTCGTCGCCACCGGCGCCACGATCGAGCGGGTCGGCGACCTGGCGTACGAGGCGGGCATCCGGCTGCACGAGCTGCGTACTCGCGAGGCCTCGCTGGAGCAGGCATATCAGGAGCTGACCGCGAGCAGCGTGGAGTACGGCACACGGGAAGCGGGAGTGTCAGCTTCTCGGCCCCGAAGGGCTGAGCTTGCAGCTCCTCACCGTGCATAGGGTGCACGGTTCAGGCCGCGTCGTCGGCAGCGTGACTCACTGCCCTGCGACCGATGTTGATCGCAGCGTTGTGGTCGGCGGGGCCGGCGAACCCGCAGCCGAGGCACTTGAAGTCGTCCCGGTTGGGACGGTTGCGTTTGTCGCAGTGCCCGCACCGGTGGCAGGTGCGGGAGGTGTTGCGAGGGTCGACCAGACGCACGGGCACGCCGGCGATGGCGGCCTTGTAGGTCACGAACGTGCGGAGCTGGTAGAACGCCCACGAGTGCAGGTCGGCACGCTGAGCCTTACGAACCGTTACCCGGTCGCGGATACCTTCGAGGTCTTCGAGGGCGATCCCGGCCTGGGTGTCTTTGGCTTTGCCGACCAGCTGCTTGCTGATCACATGGTTGACGTCCCGGGCGAACCGGGACTCGGTGCGCTTGCGTTTCTTCAGGAGTCGCTTGGCGGACTTGGTGCCCTTGGCCTGCAGGCGTGCCCGCAGGCGGGCGTTGCGCCGCCGCACAGCCCGTACACCCTTGCCGGTGTGTGTTTCGCCGGTGGAGTCGGTGGCCAGGTTGACGATGCCGAGATCCACACCCAGCCACTCGTCCGGCTCATCACCCCGCGGCGGTTCGGGAACGTCGATCACGGTGGCGAGGAAGAACATGCCGTCGCGGTAGACGAGATCGGCCTGTCCCCGCGCGGTGGCCCCGCTGGTCTTCAACCAGCGACCCTGATAGACGACGGGGACAACGATGCGGCCGGTGAGGGTGAGGATGCTGACCGCGTCGCGGCCTTTCCAGGTGAGAATCCGCTGGTCGTAGGCGACCGCACCCAATTCACGAAACACCGGCTTGATCTTCTTGTCGCGTTTGTACGCCTCACATGCCTTGGCGATCGACCGGATGGCCATCTGTGCCGACAGGCCGAACTCGGCTCGCAGGTCGGCGTACACCAGCTTCTGCAGGGCGATCTTGTTGGCGGTGTGGTGCTCGAGCGCCACACCGGCGGCACGGTTGGCGGCGGCGTTGCATGCCCGCATCGTCGCCAGCAGCGCCTCGCGCTGTTCAGCGTTCGGGGCGAGCTTCAGCATCTCCGTCACCAGCATGCATTGAGTATGGCATTCAATGGTTCTTCCGTTCCGTGTTTCCTCTACACGACTCAGAAAGAAGCTGATCGAAATGACTGACCGGTCTGGGCACGCTCGGGCCTTGGCGGCCCTCCCGCTCCCGATTCCTCCCAGGTCTGAAGGCTGGGGCATCCTCGGGAGGTGTCGGTGAACATGCGGACCAGAGAGTTGGGCCAGGCGGTCGGCGCGGAGTGGGCGAAGCTGTGGTCGGTCCGCTCCACCTGGTGGTGCCTGGCCGGCGCGATGGTGCTCATGGTGATGAGCGCGCTGACGCTGGGCGGGGCGACGGCCACGGACATGCTCCGTGCCGAGGGCGGCGGAACCCGCTTTCCGGCGAGCGAGCCGGTGATCTCGGCGACGTCGTTCGCCCAGTTCGCACTGGTCGCGCTGGCGATGCTGGTGATCACCTCGGAATACGCGTCGGGCAGCATCCGGAGCACGCTGCAGGCCACGCCGATCCGCGGCCGGGTGATCGCCGCGAAGGCACTGGTGGTGGGGCCGGTGATGTTCGCCGTCGGAGTGCTGTCCGGGGCCGTGGCCACCGCGGTCGTCTACACGGTGCTGTCCGCCGACCTGTTCGGCGGCTATGTGGCGCTGCCGCCCGCCGAGGTCGCGCTCGACCTGCTGCGGGTCGGTGTCTTCTTTGCCCTGGTATCGGTGATGACGCTCGGCGTGGGCACCGCGGTGCGCAGTGCGGCGGGCACCCTGACCGTGGTGTTCATGCTGCTGATGGGCCTGCCGCTGATGCTGCTGATGACGGGTGTTCCGGCGGCGTTGGAGGTGTCCCTGCGCATGCCGCTGTTCGCCGGCCTGGCCTTCATGGGCAGTACCGACAACCTGACCGGCGGCCCGATGCCCTACGGGGCGGGAGAAGGTCTGCTCTGGCTGCTGGCATGGACGGTGGCGGCGGTGGCGGCCGGCCATGTCGTGCTGCGCCGGCGTGATGCCTAGACTTCGGGCCGTGTCAGGTAACCGTGCCGCGCGCACCCTGGTGGGGGTACTCGCGGGCATGGTCCTCGGGGTCGTCGAGCTGGCCTTCCTCTGCCTGGCCTGGCCGGCTTCCCTGATCGCGGCCACGCGGCCCGCCGCCGACCGGGGCCTGGCCCGGCTGATGGCACTCGAACGGGCCCGGCTGGCCAGGTGGCTGGGCCACGACACGACGCGGACGGCCGGCGGCTACGGCTTTCTCACCGCCCGCGCCGCCCTGGGCGTGGTGGGCGGGTACGGCTGCGCGGCGGGTCTGTTCCTTGGTGGCCTGCTCCTGTTCGGAGGGCTGTGGGACCTGCTCTGGGGCGAGTCCGAGGCGGTGCCGGTGAACCTGCCCGGCGTGAAGCTGGTCACCACCGGCGGGATCCTCGGGCTGACCGGCGCGGGGGCACTACTGGCCCTGGTGACGCTCGGGGTCCTCGCCGTGGGAGCGGCCGAACGGCGGCTGGCCGACCACTTCCTCGGACCGGGCAGGCAGGAGCTGATGCGCAGGCGCATCGCCGAACTGACCGCGACCCGCGCGGGCATCATCCGGGCCGTCGACGACGAACGGCGCAGGATCGAGCGCGACCTGCACGACGGCGTGCAGCAACGGGGGGTGGCGCTGGCCATGCTGCTCGGCCGTGCCCAGCACAGCCCCGACCAGGCCAGGACCGCCGAGCTGGTGGGCCAGGCCTACACCGAGTCGCGCCAGCTCCTCGACGAGCTACGCAGTGTGGCCTGGCGGATCTATCCGACCGCACTCGACGAGCTGGGTCTGCGCGCCGCGCTCGCGGGCATCGCCGAGCGGTCGAGCATGCCGGTGACCGTGCACTACGGGCTGGCCGACCGGCCCGTCTCCGAGGTCGAGACCGCCCTGTACTTCACCGCCCGTGAGGCGATCACCAACGCGATCAAGCACGCGGGAGCCCGTGACATCCTGGTCATGCTGACAGAGGACGAGCGGACGGTGAGCGTGGCGATCTCGGACGACGGCAGGGGCGGCGCGGATCCCTCGGGGGGAGGGCTCTCCGGGCTGGCCAGGCGAGTCCTGGCGCTCGACGGAGTGTTCACCGTCGACAGTCCGGAAGGCGGCCCCACCAAGATCGCCGCGACGCTGCCGAAGGACACGCCGTGCAACTGATCCTGGCCGACGATTCCGTGCTGCTCCGCGAGGGCCTGATCCGGCTGCTGAACGACGCCGGGCACGAGGTCCTCGCCGCCGTCGGCGACGCGCGGGCGCTGCTCGACGCCATCCGGCGGCACCCGCCGGACGTGGCCGTGATCGACGTACGCATGCCCCCCACGCACACCGACGAGGGGCTGCGGGCAGCACTGGAGATCCGCGAACACCGGCCGGACGTCGGGGTCCTCGTGCTGTCCCAGTACGTGGAGAAGACGTACGCGGCCACGCTCCTCGCGGGAAACACCGAAGGGCTGGGCTACCTGCTCAAGGACCGGGTCTCGGAGGTCGCCGACTTCCTGGACTCGCTGGAGCGGGTACGCGCCGGCGGCACGGTCTTCGACCCGGAGGTGGTCCGCCAGCTGCTCGCCCGCACCACCCACGCCGACCCGTTGAGCAGGCTGAGCAGGCGCGAGACGGAGGTGCTGCGGCACCTCGCGCAGGGCTACGTCAACGCGGCGATCGCCGAACGCCTGCACGTGTCGCTCAGCACCGTCGAAAAGCACATCAACGCCATCATGGACAAGCTCGACCTACCCCGCGACCCCGGCTACAGCCGCAGGGTGCTGGCCATCCTGCGCTACCTCGACGCCTGAAGGCCCGGCCGCTCCTTACGGCATCGACCCCGCGCCGTGTCGGAGAGACACGCGTCCCCTACGGGGGCAGCCGGAATACGGGAGAAAAGACACCGAGGCCGGGTGTTCCCGCTGGTCGGTGGCGTCGGCGGGGTGCGGCGAGGTGTTCAATGACGGCGGCGATCACCTCGCTGCCGGGCCGGGTGTTCGGAGCGGGCGGGAAATTCTCGCGGTCCGGTGCCGCAAGAATGTGGCACCGGCTCCGACTCCATGGTGAACGGCGCCTTCGGGGGTGCCGCCCGACCATTGAGGGAGACGACGTTGAAGTTCATGTTGATCATGCACAACAACCCGCAGATCTGGGACGCGCTGACCGAGGAGGAGCGCAACGAGGTGATGAGCGGCCACGGCCCGTTCATGGAGACCATCAAGAAGTCCGGGGAGATGATCGGCACCACCGCGCTGGCCGACCCGTCGCAGAGCGCCGTGGTCAGGGTCCGGGGCGGCGTCCCGGCGGTGACGGACGGGCCCTACCTTGAGGCCAAGGAGTACCTCGGCGGCTACTACCTGGTGGAATGCGACAGCCGGGAGCGCGCCCTGGAGCTGGCCGCGCTCATCCCGGACGCCGGCGTCGAGGGCCTCGGCGTCGAGGTGCGGCCGGTGGTCTACGCGGGCACGGCCGACGACTGAGCACGCGGTGAAGTTCCTGCTGAGTCTCTACCTGAGCGCCGCGGCCCTACCCCGGGGAGGGCTCGACCATGAGGAGTTCCTGGCCACGGCCGGGCAGGCAGGGGAGCTGATCAGTGCTCACGTGTTCGCCGATCCGTCCATCAGCGCCGTCGTATGGGCTCGGGACGGTGTGGTGACCGTGACCGAGGGCCCGTACCTGCAGACCCCGGATCATGTCGTCGGCCAGTACGTGGTCGACTGCGAAAGCCGGGAACGCGCCGTGGAACTGGCCGCCCTGATACCGAGTGGTCAGGTCGGCGGCGTGGAGGTGCGGCCGCTGATGGACTCGGCCGGGATGGAGATGTGAGCACGACCGAACGCCTTGGGGACCTGCTGCGCGAACTCGCGCCGCAGGTCCTCGGCGTGCTCCTGCGCCGCTACGGCGGATTCGAGGAGTGCGAGGACGCGGTCCAGGAGGCGCTGCTCGCCGCGGCGACGCAGTGGCCCGCCGACGGGGTTCCGGACAGCCCGCGTGCCTGGCTGGTCACCGTTGCCTCCCGCCGCCTGGTCGACCAGGTACGCAGCGAGCAGGCGCGCCGCCGCCGGGAGGTCACCGCGGCGGTGCGGGAGGCGCCGGACGCCGCCGTCGTGCCGGCGCCCGGCGAGGAAAGCCCGGGCGACCAGGACGACACGCTCGCGCTGCTGTTCCTGTGCTGTCATCCGGCGCTGACACCCGCCTCTCAGGTGGCGCTCACGCTGCGCGCCGTCGGCGGGCTCACCACCGCCGAGGTGGCGCGGGCGTTCCTCGTGCCGGAGGCCACCATGGCGCCGCGGGTCAGCCGTGCCAAGCAGCGGATCAAAGCCGTCGGTGCGTCGTTTGAGATGCCGAGCGTCCAGGAGCGGGCCAAACGGCTGGACGCCCTCCTGCATGTGCTCTACCTGATCTTCAACGAGGGTTACACCGCCAGTTCCGGACCCGACCTGCACCGCGGCGAGCTCACCGCAGAGGCGATCCGGCTCACCCGTATGGTGCACCGGTCCTTGCCGGATGACGGGGAGGTCGCCGGGCTGCTGGCACTGATGCTGTTGACCGACGCCCGCCGTGCGGCTCGCACCGGCCCGGACGGCGTCCTCATACCGCTGGCCGAGCAGGACCGGAACCGGTGGGACGCCGCCCTGATCGAAGAGGGCACCGCGCTGGTCACCGGCGCCATGTCCTCCTCACCCCTCGGCCCCTACCATCTCCAGGCGGCGACCGCCGCGCTGCACGTCCAGGCACCGCGGGCTGAGGACACCGACTGGGAACAGATCCGCATCCTGTACGCAATCCTCGGCCGGATCGCGCCGAACCCGATGGTCACGCTCAATCACGCCGTCGCGGTCGCGATGACCCGCGGGCCCCAGGCCGGACTCGAACTGCTGGAAAGCCTGGACAGCGACCCTCGGATCGCCCGCCACCATCGCCTCTACGCCGTCCGCGCCCACCTCCAGGAACTGGCGGGCGAGTACGCCGCCGCACGAGAGAACTACCGGCTGGCGGCCCGGCGTACCACGAGCCTCCCCGAACAGCGCTACCTGCGAGACAGAGCGGAAAGGCTAGAGCGATAGCAACCGGCGAGAACGCGCCCGGTGTCCGCCCGTACCGATGTCAAGAAGCTCCCGACCGCTCCGACTGACCGGTGAGACATCGAGAGAACAGGGAGTTTCGGATATGCGAGTCAACCGGGCCTGGCTGGGACTGATCGTCCTCGTACTGCCGACATTTCTCGTCGCGATAGACATGACGGCGTTGCTCCTCGCGCTCCCACAGCTGGCTGCCGATCTGGGTGCCACCAACGTCCAGCAGCTGTGGATCAGTGACGGCTACGGATTCATGGTGGCCGGTTTCGTCATCACGATGGGTACGCTCGGCGACCGGATTGGCCGCCGACGGCTGCTGATGATCGGCGGGGCGGCGTTCGCGGTGCTGTCGGTCGTGGCCGCCTTCGCGACCAGCCCGCTGATGCTGATCGTCGCGCGTGCGCTGCTGGGTGTCGCCGGCGCGACCCTGGCACCGTCCACACTTGCCTTGATCACCAACATGTTCCGCGACGAACGGCAGCGTGGGCAGGCCATCGCGATCTGGGCGACCTGCCAGTTCACCGGTGGCGCGCTCGGACCCGTACTCGCCGGATTCCTGCTCCAGCACTTCTGGTGGGGATCGGTGTTCCTGGTCGCCGTGCCGGCGATGGCGTTGCTGCTGCTCGCCGGGCCGGTCCTGCTGCCGGAGTTCCGCAGTGACCAGGCCGGTCGGCTGGACCTGGCCGGCGTCGGGCTGTCGCTCGTGGCGGTGTTTTTGATGGTCTACGGCTTCAAGCAGCTGACCGTCGAGAGCGTGCCGGTCGTGCCGGCGGTGGCCCTCGTCGTCGGTGCGGCCATCGGATTCCTGTTCGTACGCCGGCAACTGCGGCTGGAGACGCCGCTGCTGGACCTGCGACTGCTCCGCAACCGCCCGTTCACGGCCGTACTCGTCGGGCTGGCCTTCGCCGGCATCGCCATGGCCGGTACCGGCCTGCTGGTGACCCAGTACCTGCAGAGCGTGCTGGGCTTCTCGCCGTTCGCGTCGGCGGTGCTGTTCGCACCGATGGGCCTGGGCGTGGCGGTCGGCACCATGGCCGCGCCGGCGCTGGGCCGGCGGATGAAGCAGACGACCGCGATCGCCGGCGGGCTGGTGGGGTCGGCGCTGGGCAGCCTGCTGCTGGTCGGCGTCGACGGTGCGAGCGCCCTGCCGCTGGTGATGATCGGCATCACCGTACTGGCGCTGGGCACCGGCCCGCTGTTCGCGCTGGGCACCGGGCTGGTCGTCGGGTCCGTACCACCGGAGCGCGCCGGCTCGGCGGCGTCGATGTCGGAGACCGGCAACTACCTCGGCGGTTCGCTCGGCTTCGCGCTGCTCGGTGTGGTGGCCGCGGTGGTCTACCGCAGCCGGATGGGCGGCACGTCCGACTCGCTGGCCGGCGCGGTCGCCGCCAGCCGGCACCTTCCCGCCGGCCAGGGCGCGGAACTGCTGCACACCGCGCGGGAGGCGTTCACCGCCGGCCTGCACGTGACCGGCGTCGTCGCCGCGGTCATCTTCGCCGGGCTGGCCGTACTGATCCTGACCATGCGCCCGGCAACCCGGACCACCCCGGCCGCACTACCCACGTCGACCCGCTGAGCAGGCTGAGCAGGCGCGAGACGGAGGTGTTGCGACACCTCGCGCAGGGCCACTGATCGCGATGGAGGGAGCGGTGCCCGGCCGGAGCCCGCTTCGCTCCTCGCGCGGCCGGGGTCTCAGGGGCGGAACGCCTTGAGGGTGAGGTCCACGAGGGCGTCGGCGTACTCGGGCGTGAGGGGGCCGGAGCGGTGCAGCCAGCGCTGGTAGAGGGGGGCGTAGAGCAGTTCGAGTACCAGGTCGAGATCGGCGTCCGCCGCGATCTGGCCCGCTCGCTGCGCGCTGCGCAGCCGCACCTTCTTGGCCTCGTCGACGGGGTCGGCCAGCTTCTCGCGGTACTGGGCGGCGAGGTCGGGATCGTTGATGATCTCCGTGTTGAGCGCCCGGATCGGCGCCTCGAAGTCCGGATCGGCGAACTCGGCGACGGTCGCGCGCATGACGACCTTGAGGTCGGCCTCGATGTCGCCGGTGTCGGGCAGCGTCATCCCCTCCCCGTGGGTCCCCTCGCTGAGCGCCAGGAAGGAGTCGAAGACCACGGCTCCCTTGGACCGCCACCACCGGTAGATCGTCTGCTTGCCCACGCCGGCCCGCGCGGCGATGGCCTCGATCGAGACCTTCGCGTACCCCACTTCGGAGACCAGTTCGCGCGCGGCGTCCAGAATCGCCCGCCGCGACCGCTCACTGCGGCGGGCAGGGTTCGGTTTCTTGGCGGTGGACATGCCGCTGAGGATAGCAGATGGACAAGACGAGACGGTCCGTCTTGACATGACGGGGAAGCGGGTGCAGATTAAGGATCGCAACATGGCGAGACGTAACGTCTCGTCTTGAGAGACGATCCAAAGGAGGTGAGGGCCTGTGACGAACGGCCGAGTATGGTTCATCACCGGCGCGTCCCGGGGCCTGGGCAGGGCGTTCACTGAGGCCGCACTGGCCGCGGGAGACCGGGTCGTGGCCGCTGCCCGCAATATCGATCCACTCGCGGAACTGGCCGAGGAGTATCCGGGCAGCCTCGTACGGCTGCCGCTGGACGTCTCCGACCGCACGGCCGTGCGGGAGGGGGTGGACCGGGCGGTGGCGGCCTTCGGCAGGCTCGACATCGTGGTCAACAACGCCGGCGGCCTGCTGTACGGCATGCTGGAGGAGGCCACCGAGGAGCAGATCCGGGCCCATTTCGACGTCAACCTCTTCGGCGCGGTCTGGGTCGCCCAAGCCGTCGTCCCGTATCTGCGGGCGCAGGGCTCCGGGCGCATCCTCCAGGTCACCTCGATGGGCTCCGGCGGCGGTTTCGCCTCAGTCGGGTTCTACGGGGCGGGCAAGGCGGCGCTCGACTCGGTCAGCGAGGCGCTGGCGATGGAGGTCGAGCCCTTCGGCATCAAGGTCACCATCGTCCAGATGGGCGGGTACGACACCGGGCTGTTCACGGTGGGCACCACGACGACACAGGCTCATCCGGCCTACGAGCCCCTGCGGGTCAAGCTGGCCGAGATGTGGGGCGAGGACGCCGGCCCCGCCCCCGGTACGGCCGCTCCCGTCATCATGGAATTGGTCGACCTGCCGGATCCGCCGCGGCGGCTGATCGTCGGCGGTCACTCCTACGACCTCGTCCAGCAGATGGACCAGGCCCGCACCGAGGAGTACCGCGCCTGGGAACACCTCAGCCGCAAGGCCCCGGGCTGACCGGCGAACGCGAGGCGACGCCGACTGAGCCTCCCTGAACGACTGGTTGCCGGACAAGACCAGCGCGCTCTTGGGTGTCGCCATGGAGGTCACTGACTGCCTTCACCGGGAGGGAGGGGGATTGTGTCCTGATGAGAGGGGCTCTGCCCGAGCTGGAACCAGACCGTTCCGCCGGTTTCGTCGTTCTGGCTGCTGCCCCATGTGCTCGCCAGGAGATTCACCCAGCTCAGGCCGCGCCCGCTGAGGCTGTCGTCGTCGGCCGTCCGGATCGCGGGCGCGCTGGTGGCCGAGCCGTCGTCGATCACCTCGATGTGGATCAGGCCGTCGCCCAACCCCACCCGGACCGTCACCAGCCCGCCGGGCCTGGCCGAGTCGCTGTGCAGGACGGCGTTGGTCACCACCTCGCTGACCAGTAGTTCGAGCGTCTCCAGCGTCTCGGCGGTCGCATGGCCGTCCAGGAGTTCCAGCACCCACTTGCGAGCGGCCCCCGCTGACTGCGCGATGCCGGGAAAGTCCCGCTGACCCACGATCCAAAGCCCGTCCCAGCGCTTGACCGCCGCCTCCGCCGCGCTGGGGCCGTCCTGTCCCCGCGCGCTCACGCGGTCACCGCCGACGCGATCATGTCGGCCGCGTTGTTCGCCTCGGCCCAGATCCAGTCACGCCGCCAGATTACCGACCACCAGGGACGCCAGACGAAGACCCAGCCGCAGGCCCGGCGGGTGACCTGGATCCGGACCCGAACCCCGGTAGAAGACATGATCTCCAACACCGGCGCCCCAGCGACGGGGACGACCACCGAGGTGGCCACCCCAAGAACCCGGAGGTCCCAGCCGAGTCGTACGAGGTGGATGTACTGCACTTGCTGCGAATCGCGCTCTCGCCCCGGTATCTCCATCACCCCACCGCTTCTGTAGTCATTCGATTACACTCCGATAAGCTACCTCGGGCCGTATGTTCCTGGTAGTTACCTAAGGAAGTTTCCAAAGATAGTTTTCAGACGTAAGACCTCCAGGAGGGTGCGGCCATGGCTGCCGACACAAGTCCCACCGTCCGCAGGCGTCGCCTGGCGTCAGAGCTGCGCCGGTTGCGCACCGAACGCGGCCTGTCCATGCAGGAGGTGGCCGACCGCATGGAGTTGACGGCGGCCTCGATCAGCCGGATCGAGACGGGCCGTAGAGGCATCCGACCGCGCGACCTCCGCGCGTTTCTCGACATGTACGAGGTCCCTGAGGCCGACAGGGAGCCGCTGATGGCCCTGTCCAGGGAAGCGCGACAGCGAGGATGGTGGCAGAACTACGGGGACGTGTTGCCCGGCGAGTACGCGACGCTCATCGGCCTCGAAGCCGAGGCGACATCCATCAAGACCTACCAGCAGACGTTGGTCCCCGGCCTGCTGCAGACCGCGGACTACGCGCGGGCGGTTGTCGCGGCCACCCGCCCCGGAGACGCATCAGAGGAGATCGAACGCAGGGTCTCCGTGCGGATGGAGCGTCAGAAGCGGCTCGCGGACGATAACCCGCTGGAACTATCCGTAATTCTCGGGGAGGGTGTGGTGCGTCAGCACGTGGGAACAGCCGAGATCACTGCCAGTCAGCTCAAGCACCTCGCCGAAGTCGGCCAGCGACCCAACATCATGATCCAGGTCCTCCCCTACCGGGCCGGCGCGCATCAGGCGATGACCGGATCATTTAACATCGTGGGCTTTCCTGCTCCGAGCGACCTGGATGTCATCTACCTGGAGAACATGTCCAGCGGTCTGTACCTGGAGGACAGCGCTGACGTCCGACGCTACGTCGCGGTGTTCGATTACCTCAGAGCAGCGGCACTCAGTCCGGCGGACACGATGGTTATGCTGATGAACGCGTCAAACAACCTGGTATGAGTGTCCAGCGGAAGGGCCGTGCGATGTCCAACCCGGTAGACCTGACCAAAGCCGTGTGGCGAAAGAGTTCGCTCAGCGGAGGCAACGGAGACTGCGTAGAAGTCGCGAACCTGGACGATGCAGTAGCCGTCCGGGATTCCAAGAACCCCGAGGGGCCCAGGCTCGTCTTTGCCCGTAACACCTGGGCGGCATTCGTGGCAGACCTGAAAAACGGCGCGTAGACCGCGGCACCACCAGCCTTCCACATGGCGCAAGAGCAGCCGCAGTGGTGGCAACGGCCGGTGCGTCGAGGTGACCGGCAACCTCACCGGCATCGTGGCCGTCCGCGACAGCAAAAACCCACACGGCCCCGCGTTGGTGTTCTCGCCCTGGACTGCCCGGAGGACGGCGTGGCACACGACCTCGGGGCCTGGGCACGCGCAGGCCTGAGGTTTGTGCGTCACACGGCCCATGTGGGCGGGAGGCCTCAGCCGGCGGTGACCCTGCTGTACTCGTAGAAGGTGCGACCGTTCTCATCCCCCTGGTGCCGGCGGCCGGTCATGACCAGAGGGGCGAACGCCTGCGAGGAGTGGTTGCTCTCCGTCATGGCCGCGGTCCACTGCCGGGAGGTGAGCCGCACCTGACTTCCGCGCCAGTGCAGCGTGCCGACGAGGTACCACGTCAGACCGTTCTCGTCGCCCTGATGCCTCCTGCCGATGAGGACCTGATCGGCAGAGGCGGCGAAGTACGAGTTGCTCTCCTTTATGCCGTAGCTCCAATTTCCGGTCTGCACGGTGACCGCTTCACCGTCGATGCGGATCTGGCCGCACCGGTAGCGGGTCCAGCCGTTCTCGTCCCCCCAGTGGGCGCGGTCGATCAGCACCTCTCCGGCTGAGCAGACGAAGGTGCTGTCCGGTTCCCTGAGGGTGATGGTGGGTCCGAAGATGGTCTCGATTGTCGGAGCCGCAGACGCGGGTGCCGGGGCCGGCGTGGACAGGACGGCCGCCGCCATCGCGACGGTCAGGGCCTTCTTGTACATTTCCATGTCCTCCGGTTCGCGTTCCGCTTCGTCCGATATGCACTGAGAGCGCATGCGCCGACAGCTCACGCCATCAGGTCTGGGGACAAGATTGCGGGCGGCACTGAAGATCGTCTTGGAGCTGACTTGCGGGTTTCTGGGAACGATCCGGCTTCCGATCCCTACGGCATCGACCCTGCGCTGTGTCGGAGAGACACGCGTCAGCTACGGCGATCAGCCTGAGCGGTCTCGTCGCGAGAGCTTCAGCGTCGGAGAGTCCACTGGGCGGCCGGAGAGTGAGCGGCTACGGCACGCACGCGGTACGGCGGGGTGGAAGGCGCGGAGGTGGGTGGGTGCTCCGGCCGGCGTATGAAAGCCCGCAACCACCGCGCCCGAGCAGGCCGGAGGCCTGAAACACCGGGGAGCGACTGAGACGGCCGGCCGGAGCACCCACCCACCGGAGCGCGCGCACGCCCGTAAGCCGTGAAGTCCTCATCGCCCCTGCGAGGGGTCGCAACACGTGCAGCGCGTTCAGCTCGAACACGGTGGCGTCGTGTCCTCATTGTCCCTACGAGGGGGGCACTGTCCGGGCGGCCGGTGCCTCGTGTGCGAGACCGGATACCTCCTCATCTGTCAGTCGAGGATGTTGGTGTGCAGGGCGCGCAGCACCGCGTTGGTGCGGTCGCGCGCCCCGAGTTTGAGCAGCACGGTCGAGACGTGGTTCTTGACCGTGCCTTCGGCCAGGAACAGGGCCTGGGCGATCTCGCGGTTGCTGTAACCCTCCGCGACGAGCCGCAGCACCTCCAGCTCTCGTTCGGTGAGCTGCTGGATCGCGGGCAGGTCGTCGTCGCCCGGCGGCCGGCGGCGGTGCACCGCGCGCAGCAGCCGGGCGGTGATCGACGGCGAGATCAGCGTCCCTCCGCCGGCCAGGACACGGATGGCCCGGGTCAGCCGTTCGAGCGTCACGTCCTTCAGCAGGTAACCGCATGCCCCCGCCCGCATCGCGTCCAGCACGAGGGTGTCGTTGTCGAACGTGGTCAACACGAGCACCGGTGGCGCGACGTCCGCGCGCTCCCGCAGCGCCGTGAGCGTCCAGATACCGTCATGGCGGGGCATGCGCAGGTCGAGCAGGACGACATCGGGGGCGTGCTCCTCGATCGCCGCCAGCGCGGACATGCCGTCGTCGGACTCTCCCACCACCTCGATGTCGTCGGTCAGGTCGAGCAGGCTGCGGATGCCCTGCCGCACCAGGGTCTGGTCGTCGACCACGATCACCCGGATCATCGCGCGGGCACCCTGGCGGTGACGCGGAACCCGTCGCTGCCGTCGAGCCGCACGTCGCCGCCGATCGCGTCGATCCGCTCGCTCAGGCCGCGCAGCCCGTTGCCGGGCCGCAGCTGAGGGCTGCCACGCCCGTCGTCGACGGAGGTGAGTTTCACGGCTTGGTCCGGCGTGTTCTCGATCCGGATGCGCAGCGAGGTCGCGTTCGCGTGCCGGATGGTGTTGGTGACGATCTCCTGGACGACGCGGATGAGCGTCATGGTCACTTCCTCGGTGGGGCGTACGTCGTCGTCGATCCACACGCCGATGTCGAGGCCGGGAATGTCGCGTACCACGGCGCTCAGGGACGCGCGCAGATCGGGCGCGTCGGCGCGCAGCTGCCCGACGGTCGTGCGCACGTCGCGGAGCAGGTCCCGCGCCACCCGGTCGGCGCGCTCGATGTGCACGCGCGCGCCGGAGCCGTCGTGGTGCCGGGCGACCTCCAGTTCCAGGGTGAGCGCCGTGAGCTGGTGCCCCATGAGGTCGTGCAGCTCCCGGGCGATGCGCAGGCGTTCGTGAGCGCGTGCGGTGTCGGCCAGGATGACGCTCGCCGCCCGCAGCTCCAGATGCGCCTCGACCAGCTCGCGGCGCATCCGCTGCTCCCGGATGATCGCCAGCGAGCTCAGCAGCGTCGCGGTCTGGATCAGCAGGTACAGCAGCGCGCTGAGGCCGATCTCGGTGAAGGTGGCGCCGGTGAGGCTCACGGTCACGGCGATGACGACGGTGTTGAGCGTGACCACCACCGGGCCCGCCCACAGTGGCGCGATGTACGCGCTCAAGGCCGCGGTGAAGACCAGCAGGATCGGCAGCAACCCGGCGCTGGGCGCCGTCAGGATCGTCAGCCACCCCAGCACGACGGCCGCGCCGTAGCAGACCCGCGCCGGCCTCGGCCGGCGATCCTCCCAGACCGCGGCGGTCAGCGACGTGGCCAGCAGCGCCACGAACAGCACGCCCCACACCAGCTTGGGCACCCGTGTCCCGGCCGCGCCGAGCAGCGTCGGGGCGCCCACCGCGAGGCACACCAGAAGTACCGCCAGCCCCGCCCACGCGTCCGGCTCGATTCGCCGCATACCGTCACTGTACTGGCGCTCGCATCCGGGCTGAGGTGCCGAAAGTCATGGGTGCCAATGCTGACCATCGGCACAGGCGCCAAGGGCTCGCCCCTCCTAACGTCGACGGCATGCATGCGACAACGTCATCTCCCGCCGTCGAAACGGAGCGCCTGCACAAGCGCTACCGCTCCAAGGTCGCCGTCGAAGAGGTCAGCCTGTCGGTCGCCACCGGCGAGATCTTCGGCATCCTGGGGCGCAACGGGGCCGGCAAGACGACCACCGTCGAGCTGATCGCCGGGCTCAGGCGGCCCGACCGCGGCACCGTCCGCGTGCTCGGCCTGGACGTCCGGCGCGACCGGGCCCGGCTGCGCCAGGTCCTCGGAGTCCAGCTGCAGGAGGCCACCCTGCACTCCGCGCTCACGGTCACCGAACTGGTCCGCCTGTACGGGACCTTCTACCGCGACCCGCTGCCTACCGGCGACCTGATCGAGTCGGTCGGCCTGACCGCCTCCCACCGCACCCGCTTCGAGAAGCTCTCCGGTGGCCAGCAGCAACGGCTGTCCATCGCGCTCGCCCTCGTCGGGCGGCCTCGGGTGGTGATCCTCGACGAGCTCACCACCGGGCTCGACCCCGAGGCGCGCCGCCAGATGTGGTCGACCCTTGAGCGCCTGCGCGAGTCCGGCGTGACCATCCTGCTCGTCAGCCATGCCATGGAGGAGGTCGAACGGTTGTGCGACCGGGTCGCGCTGCTCGACGCGGGACGGGTCGTCGCCCTCGACTCGCCCTCCGGGCTCGTTCGAAGGGCCGGGTTCGCTCAGCGGGTCACCTTCCGCACGGCCGCTCCCGTGCCGAGCGGGCTGCTCGAAGGACTCGACGAGGTCGAGCGGGTACGCGCCGACGGCGACCGCGTCGCCGTCGAAGGCCGCGGTGACCTGCTCCAGGCCGTCAGCGTCGCGCTCGTACGCGCCGGCGTCGTGGCGACCGAGACGCGCAGCGAACAGGCCGGCCTGGACGACGCCTTCGTCGCCCTGACCGGGCACCGGCTCGACACCAAGGAGGAGACGATCCGATGACGGACATCACCGTCCACCGCCCCGGCCCACGCGCCTGGGCCGGACTGCTGATCTGCGAGCTCAAGATGGTTGCCCGCGACACCGCCGGGCTGATCGTGCCGATCGGCCTGCCCATGCTCATCCTGGTGATGAGCGCCTCGTCCGCAGGCCGGGAGACGATCGCGCACGGCCGCACGGCCCTCGACGTCCATGTGCTGCCGCTGGTGTTCACGATGGTCGTGGCCACGACCGGCATCGTCAACATGCCGAGCTTCCTGGCTTACTACCGTCGCAGCGGCATCCTGCGACGCCTCGGGGTGACGCCCGCCTCGCCCGCGTTGGTCCTCGTCGCCCAGGCGGCCGCCGGCGTGCTGCAGATCGCCGTTGGCATCGCGGCCGCCTGGATCCTGGCCATCCTGGCGTTCGGCGCCAACCCCCCGGTGCACGTCGGCGCGGCGCTCGGTGTGCTGGCGCTGACAGTGGCCGCCATGTACGCCGTGGGCCTGATCGTCGCCGCACTGTCGCCCACCCCGAACTCCTCCGTGGCGATCGGCCTGAGCGTCTTCTTCGTCCTGGGCGCCGCCGGCGGCCTGTTCGGCGGGCGCGACAGCCTCCCGGACGCGATCGCGACGATCGGGCAGTGGCTGCCGTTCGGCGCTGGGACCCAGGCCCTGTCGGCTGCCTGGATCGGCGCGCCCGTCGAGGCCGCCCACCTGATCGGCCTCGCCGTCAGCCTCGTGTTCGGCAGCGTCGTCGCGGCCGTGTTCTTCCGCTGGGAGTAGGCGGAGGAACGCCTTTTTCACCTGAGAAGGAGCACGCCGGGTTCGGCGGACGGGCCGGGGAAACGGGCTGATCACAAGGTCAGCGCCGCGCCCCGGCCCGCCCGGCAAGCGGCAAGGTCGCCGGTGCCCGGTGCAGGTGGTTTACCGTCCCGGCCGTCCGCGCCGGACGTCACCTGCCTGCGAGCACCGTCCCACCTCAGCTTTCGGCGGTCAGCCGAGGAGGCTTCCAGCCGGCGATGGTGTTCTTATCGGGTGCGTACAGGCGCATGGTCAGCGTGAACGGGGCGTTGCCGACGGGCAGCCAGTTACTCGCCGGAATGTCAGCGCCGGGATCGTCGGGCTGAATGGCGATATCGGCGGACCCGTCGGTGTTGGTGGTGATGAGGTCCTGGTGGCCGACGGCGTACTTCTTGGCGTCGTTGGGGATGAAGTAGCCGTCGGTGTCGTAGGCGGTGATCGACCAGAAGGCATCGACCGGAGGGAGCTCGCCGGGCTCGAAATGCAGCCGGAAGCGGGTGGCGGTGGTGGAGCTGTCCGCGCTGGCCGTGCTGGGGTAGAGGGAATCCTCTGGCAGGTTGGCGCCCAGTCCATACAGCGCGGTGGAGGCGCGCAGATCGTAGTTGGTGTCGTAGGTGCCGAGGTTGGGAGACGACAACCAGCCGTTGAGGTCCTCAACCTCGGGGTTGGTGTAGGTCCTGACGCGGGTCTCGCCGTCCTTCTTGGCCTGCTCCAGCAGATCGCTGTTCAGGTCATCGACGGTGCCCCCGGGCACGATCCCGATGGAGGCCAGGCGCTCCATCATGCCCGAATCCTCAGGCGAGGCCGGGTTGGGGACCATCAGGGCACACAGCTGGTTGTAGAACGTCACCGCCTTCATGGCCTCCACCTGGGCGGGAGGCGGGGTTTTCAGGTCGATGTCGGGATCGAAGGTGCCTGGGGGCGGGACGTAGCCGCCGGATGAGGACCAGGCACTGAGCGGGATCAGCCGCATGTCGTCCTGCAGCGCGTGTACGTGCTCCAGTTCATCTGCGTCGTCGAGGGCCATCAGTTCGGTGCGGCCCACGATCCAGACGGTGTTGGTCGGCATCGACAGCGGTGTGGTGTTGGCCGGGACATCGCCGTTCCAGTCGGGGCCGTACAGCAGGAAGGCGGCGGGGGTGGCGGTGGTGGTCTGGCCGGGGTTGTGCAGGGTGTTGGACCAGGCGTCCATGATCTGCATCAGCCAGTACCGCGAACGCTCCGTCTCGTTGTCCGGCTCCTTGGTTTGCATGTCAGGCAGGGACAGCACGATCGGCTCGGCGGTCAGGTCGAGCCAGGAGAAGGAGTAGAGGGTGTCCTGGTTGGTGCGCACCACTGTGCGGTCTGCCGGGTCGGGCAGGTCGCGGGCGTGGATGAACTGGTTGATTGGGGCGTGTTCGTCCTCGTTGTTGGGATCCATGTTGGTATCGATGGCCTTGGTGATGTCCATCAAGACCAGCGGATAACCGAAGACGTAGGCGTCGGTGGCAATCTCAAGAAACTGGTCGTCAGGCAGGGGCATGCCGAGCTGTCCTTTCCGTCCGGCTCCGCCCTCTGGCCGTCAAGGCCCGCATCACCTTCGGCCAGGCAGCACTCCGCTGGCAGGGCGCATGTCTTCCAGGGCGGAGCAGAAGCGAATGATCGTAGATCGCCTGTTGCCTTGATCTTTTATCGTCACCGCACCGGCGGCCATGGCCTTGGCGTGACCAGATGTGGCCATCCTTACCGGGGGCGGCCGGAGTACGGGAGAAAAGACACCGCGGTCGGGTTTTCCCTCTGGTCGGTGGCATCCTCATCGTCCCTACAAGGGGTCGCGAACAACGGTTTGTTTTCACAGTCGGGGCAGGCCGCACGAGATGCCTCGCGCCGTTGCACCCGTACGGTGATCGACCCTGCGCTGTGTCGGCGAGACACGCGTCAGCTACGGTGACCAGCCCTGAGCGGCCTCGTCGCGAGAGCTTCAGCGTCGGAGAGTCCACTGGGCGGTCGGAGAGTGAGCGGCTACGGTCTGTACGCGGTACGGCGGGGTGGAAGGCGCGGAGGGGTGCTTCGGCCGGCGTGTAAAAGCCCACGATCACCGCGCCCGAGCAGGCCGGAGGCCTGGAACACCGGGGAGCGGCTGAGACGGCCGGCCGGAGCACCCACCCACCGGAGCGCGCACACCGGATCCGCCATAAAGGCGTGAGAACGCGACCGAGACAGCCGGAGCGCACACCCGGCCCGCCCGTAAGCCGTGCGGCATGAGCCGAGTTGACCTCTGAGAACACGACCCGCAGAGACCGGCCTGCGGTCGAAAACGCGGCTATAGGTAAGGTGCCTTATGTCTAATTGGTGATGACATAAAGGGATACCTCATGGGCGTTTCTGCGGCGTACGTGACCTTCGCGGACCCGGACAAGCTCGACGACGAGAAGGGAATCGTCGTCGCGGCCTGGGCCGAGGCGGGGATCACCGGCCACATCGTGTGCTGGGACGATCCCAGCGTCGACTGGGCCGCATTCGACGCCGTCGTGGTCCGTACCCCCTGGGACTATGTGACGAGGCGGACGGAGTTCCTCGACTGGGCCCGGCACGTCGAGTCCGTCACCCGGTTGTTCAACCCGGCCGCCGTGCTGGAACGCAACACCGACAAGGTCTATCTGAAAGACCTGAAGGCGCCGATCATCCCCACCTCCTGGGTCGCGCCGGGCGAGGCCGCGAACCTCCCGCTCCTCGACGAGTACGTGGTCAAGCCGTCGATCTCGGCCGGAGCCCGCGACACGATCAGGACCGCGGACCGCGGGGAGGCCGAGGAACACGCCGCCAAGCTGGCCGCCAACGGGCGGACCGCGATGATCCAGCCGTACCTGGACATGGTCGAGGGCGAGGGGGAGACCTCGATGCTCTACTTCGGCGGCAGGTTCAGCCACGCCGTCCGGCGCAACCCGATGCTGACCGAGAGTGCCACCAAGCCGGGACAGGGCAACGACCACGGGGAGCTCCGCACCCCCGAGCCCGACCAGTTCGCCCTGGCCGAGCAGGTGCTCGGCGAGTTTCCCGAACTGCTCTACGCCCGGGTGGACCTGGTCCGGCTGGCCGACGGCAGCCCGGCCCTCATCGAGATCGAGCTCACCGAGCCCTACCTGTTCCTGAGCTACGCGCCCGGCGCCGCCGCCAACCTGGCGACCGCCCTGGCCAAGGCGATCTGACGGTTCATGAACAAGCTCACGGAAACGTACTGGGGGCCAAAGCCGGAGGCAGTCACTGCTCACCTGGCGGAGGCTTACCGAATCGAGTCTGGCTGACCAGACAAACCGCTCTCGGTTCACTCCCATTAGGGCCTGTACGGAGTCGAGATCAGAGGGATTCACCTGCGCAGTCGACCACGGTGTGGTCGTCCTCCAGCACCATGCAGATGAACTCCTGGGTGAATCTTTTCTGCTGACGCTTCGGCACTCTGTAAACCCTTCCGGATAGTTTCAACCCTAACGGTCTGCCTATCCGGAACCATTGAGACGCCTCAGATCCGAGGGGGAGGGGCTGGTACCTTGCCGGCGAAGCGGTCAGAATCTATGCATGCCGTCGGGTGTGCCAGCAACAGAGCTTGTCGACCACACCCGACGGGTCATTCATCTACTCCGAGAAGCCTTTACTCCTCAGCCGGTCGATCAGTTCGTGCATGTTTTTCGGCTCCAGCCACGGCGACTGCCCGGCAGCGTCTAGGGGCTCTCTGCCACCGACGAGTGTAGGCTGGCCGGACTTCTGCTGGGCCAGGAGGGGATCTTCGAAGACCAGGCCTTGGGGTGGAGGACTCATCAGACGTGCCTGCTCGGGAAGTGGTTCTCCCCTGTCGAGAACCTTCTGCTCGTGCGGTGGCCTCTCCGTCACGAAGAGCATGACTTTTGTCCCTGCCGGAATGGAGGTCGCGAAGTCCTCTACTGCCTTCCTCGGCTTCCACTTCTCCGGCGGAAGGGAGTCGTCCCGGACAACCCCTCCCTGACGGAGTTCGACAAACATCATGCCCCCGGGGATGGACTCCCGTCCCTTTACGCCTTTAAGGGCGTCGGTGACCTTGACCTTCAGCACCGCACGGTAGTCGAGGGGACCTCCCTCATAGGTTTCCAGAATGGGTCCTTGCTGCCATCCCGCTACCACTCCGGCTGCAACGATGGGTTGCTGTTCAGCCAGGCTTTCCGGTGAAGTCACGAAATCATAGTCTGCTTCGGACTCGCGCAGAATAGATACTTTCAAAGATCCTTCGGGTGATTTTCCGACGCTATCCCCATGGCCATGACTCGGCGGCGCCACAGCTGCTTTTCTGTCGTTATCATGACTTGCGCACCCGGTGAGCAGTAAAGCGGCTGCCAGGAGGGCGGTAACGCTGGAACGCTTTTTCATTGCTACCTTCCCTTGGCTTAGAACCATGCGTTGATGTGGTCTTTGTGATGCTGATTGTACTGCCAGATCCATGACCCGGACGCTCCAGGAAGATTGGGGCTTGCAACCGATCCGCTTGCCTGGCAGTCGTGCGGCTGTCCTGCTGCCCCTGGGTACTCCGGAGGACTGAGGTTAGGGTTGTAGTGCGCGAGTCCGACCGAGTGCCCGAGTTCGTGGCAGACCGTCTTGATGTACTGGTGGTGGGGATCGTCTGAGACATCGATCGTCTCATTATTAATTCTGACATGCCACTGGTCACACCATCCCGGCTGGGATGCCGTGAATACTAGACACTCCACCTCGCCGTACGCATTGTTCACCCAGACCTGGAACCACGCCGCATCGGTGGCCGGGTCTCCTCCGGGGCCATTGGAGTTGTGAATATCACAAGGAGACTCCAGATATGTGCCCTCAACATCGGTGTTGTCTGCCAGATAGTTCATGGCACCGGGAATGTAGGACTTGAGGCCGCTTCCCACCGATGATGTGTAGCAGTAGGTGTGTACAGTCTTGTCTGGTGGAATCCCATCCACCCACGGCCATAGATCCGCTGAAGCAGGCGCGATGGTGGCCGTCAGAACGGCCACCATCGAGACGATAAGGAAGTACAGGCGACGTCCGACAGGCATGAATTTCCCTTCGGGAGAGTCCAATGGGATTCGCGGCGGATGATGTCGCGAAAAACCGCAGCGCCTGTCAAACGGTAATGGCTTAAGAGAGGCCTTGCAAGACTTGATCTTCGAGGTGCTCGATGTTACCTGTGGGGGAAATTTCTAATGGCGCTTAGCTGGGTTAGCTTACTGTGACTGATTAGTTAGTTTATTTGGGTGATTCGACATGGAGTCACCTCTGAATGGCTTTCTGAAATCAGGTAGTGACTGAAAGCCTCCGCCAAGGCTTTCAACTCGGATCGACGTCACCGGCCTCGAAATGGTCAGGGGGGCAGGGCCCCGGCGTTCCCGAGTTCTGATGCGGTATAGCGACGTTGAGTGTTTGGCCAGGTGGAGTACGAAAGAGCGCGACTTCCGCTGATCTTTCAGGTCTCGAATCCGAAGATCGTCGCAGGAGTCGCGCTAGTGTCCCCATCTTCCCTGACCAGCTCTCGTCTCGTCCCTGCTCTTGACCAACTCGCCGACCGGGCGTTGTCAGCCAGCAGGCCTTGATCGGGATGAACACCTGGCGGATCCGAGGGTGACGGGCCAGCCATTGCCTGACCCGCCAACTGAAGTGGCTGGACAGATTGTCGGTGATGACAACGATTGGGTCGCGCCGGTTGGCCTTGCCGATCTGCTCCAGTAGCTGGATCCAGCCGTCGCTGTTGCGCGAGGGCGCGCAGAAGGTGAGTTCGGTGCCGTCGCGGATGCGCAGCGCGCCGTACACCCAGGTCTTGTCGGTGCCGCGCGAATACTCCAGCCGGTCCTTGATCCGGTGCCCGTCGGGCGACCAGCCCGGGGCGGGTGGGAAGGTACGGCGGGGGGCACCGGCCCCAGTTCATCGGCGCAGATGACCGGGGTGCCGAGCGGCGGCTGGGTGTAGAGACCGATAACCTCGGCCCTTTGGGGGCGAAGTCCGGATCGGTTGAAGTGGTTCAGGAGCGGGTGTGGCGCCAGCGGACTCTCTCGGTGAGCAGATCCGGCGGACCTGGCTGCGCGCGATGAGGATGCCTTGAGCGCGGGCGGCAGCGGTCAGACTGTCCAGCGTCCACTGCGCAGGTCCGCTTTCGTCCTTCGCGAGGAGGTTCCCGGCCTCGCCGCGGACCGGCCGTCTGGGCGGAGTCGAACGCGCCAAGGCGATGATCTGTCCGCGTTCGACCTCGGTGATGCGTGGTTTGCGGCCCGCTCCGGGCCGATTGCCCAGTCCGGCCAGGCCTTCGGCGTTGAACCGCTCGATCCGCTCGCGCACGGTCTGCATGTGACAGCCCAGCTTGGCCGCGATGGCGCTGGTGCGCAGCCCTTGCCAGCTGAACACGATCATCTGCGCCCGCATGATCCAATCAGCCGGGGCGTGATGGGCCCCGGCCAATTTGCGGATCTGCCGTTCCTCTTCGGCGTCCAGCGGCGGACGCGCATACAGTAGCTTCGGCATGACAATCCCCCTGAGACCATCATCACCCCAGGTCAGCCGGGATCTTTGCCCTCATTCAGGGACGTTGCACTAGGGGCATGATCACGGGTCACGTCGAGCTTTCGAGGCCGGTACCGAGAACGGCGCGCGCCCCGCGAAAGGACGCGCGCCGCACCGGCTTTACTGCGGAAGTACCACCGCGAGCGGCGAGACCCCCGCGTCACGCAGCGCCCCGGGGAGCTTCCGCGCCCAGAGGTGCTCGTGCGTGTCGAGACCCTCGGGGTTGGCCACGACGAACCGGACCGCGCCGCCGGAAGCGGCCTGCTCGGTCCAGGTGGCACCGAAGCCGTTCAGCGCCGCGGCGGCCTTGTCACGGTCGGCGGTGGGAACCGTGACCCGGATCGGCGACTCGTGCTCCGGGATGGCCGCGGCGGCCTGCGAGGCGTCCGGGGCCGGGGCGAGCGCCCGCGCCCGCGCCGAGGCGGACGGCAGGTCGGCGGTGATCGCGTTGGCGACGATCTTCGCCGTGCCGTCGCTGAAGGCACGGAAGTTCGGCTCGGCGGCGAACAGCACCGCGTGGCCGCCTCCCACCGGCTCGTCGACAACCGCCGCCGTTCCGGCGAGCTCCTCGGCGCCCAGCGCGAAACCGGACAGGAACCAGTCGGGCGAGTCGGCGGCCGGGTAGGAGGTCACCACGTGCGAGGGGTTCGAGGCCCGCATGACCAGGTCGTACGCGTAGAACTGCATGACGCTCGACCCGATGTCCTTGCTCAGCGGCCCCTGGGCCACGTTCGTCCGGAGGAGCGAGCCGGGGATGTCCGAGGTCGGCTCGGTCAGCGTCACGCTGGAGACACCGGCCAGGGCGGCCAGCCGGGCGCCGCCCGCCCAGCCGACGTAGCGCCCGCCGCCGCCGACCCAGTCGCGCAGCGCCGCGCGCCCGGTCTCGCCGAGGGCGTTGTTCGCCGAGTTGGACGAGCCGTCCGGCACGAGCAGCACGTCCAGCCCGCCCAGCTTGCCCGCGGCGACATCGGCCGGCGTGAGCACCTGGTAGGACAGCTTCCAGTCGCGGTCCAGGCGGTGGCGGAGCCAGCCGGAGGACTCGGCCGCGTTCTGCGCGGTGCCACCGGACAGCTGCAGGACTCCGATCTTGCGGGAGGTGGTGACCTTGACCGAGGGGGCGTCCACCGCCCGCACCGGCGTCGCGACGGGCAGCAGCACCTGGCCCGAGGAGCCGCCGGAGACGTTGCCGAGCAGCGGCAGGCTCCACGCGGTCACGTCGTAGAAGTAGGGGAACGGGGTGTAGGTGTCCTCGTTCAGCATGGCCTGGACCCAGTGCTTCTGCGCCTGGGCCAGCGGGATCCAGTAGGTGCCCTTGGGCAGGGTGGTCTTCGCCTCGGGCCTGCCGTACGCCTTGAAGTCCTTGACCGTCAGCGGCGTGGCCAGCTTGTACACCTGGACGTCCATCCGCTGGAGCCGCCGCACGACGAGGTCGGTCTCCGCCCTCTTGGCCGGGTCGTCGGCGCGCAGGAAGTAGTGGCGCACCTTCCGGTCGGGCACCTGGGTGATGACCTCGTGGCCCGGGTTGTAGACCTGGTTCGGCTCCAGGTGGCCGTTGATCCCCTGCTTGAGGGCGTCGGCGTACATGCCGTGCCAGGTGGTGAGGATCTCGGTCTTCTTGGCCGCCGCCGCCGAGAGCGAGACCCACTGGGTGAGCCACTGCTCGAAGGTCCGGGCCGCGATCGGGGAGGCGTTGCCCTTCTCGAAGGTCATGCCCGCCGCGTTGAATCCGCCTGCCGGGACCGTGTCGCCGTAGCCCATGTAGAACAGGTCGTAGACGCTGCGGTTGAAGAACGGGATCCCACGCTTGGTGAACTCGCCGATCATCGCGGCGCCGTAGGTGTTGTTGATCCAGTCGACCGTCGGCTCGGCGATGTCGTGGTAGATCGGGTCGGCGTTCGGCGGGAAGAAGTACTCGGTGCCGCCCATCTCGTGGGCGTCGATGAAGAGCTGCGGCGGATACTTCCGCATCAGCTCGATCTTGCCGTCGGTCTCCGGCTGGGTCCGCGCGAACCAGTCGCGGTTCATGTCGAAGGCGTAGGCGTTCCGCCTGGTGTCGGCCTCGCGGCCGTCGGGGTTCTGCGTCGGCAGGATCACCGTGACGGCGTTGTCCAGGATTCGCCTGGCCGCGCAGTCGTCCCGCCCGGCCAGGTCGTAGAGGGTCTTCAGCGCCGCGTCGGTGCCGCTCTCCTCGCCGCCGTGCACGTTTCCGGCGACCCACAGGATCGCGGGCGTGTTCCTGGCGAGGACCTTCGCCGCGGGGGCGGGGGTGAGGGGGTTGCGCAGCAGCTTGATGGAGTTCTCGATCGCGCGCAGGTTCCGGATGTTCTTCGGGGTGCCGACGATCGCGTACTTCAGTGGACGTCCCTGGGCGGTGGTGGCCAGGGTGCCGGAGACGACCCGGTCGCTGGCCGCGTCGATCGCGGTCAGCAGCGTGTCGGACTCGGCCGAGGTGACCTCCCGCTCGCCAAGGTCGAAGCCGAGGACACTCTTCGGCGTCGGCACCTTGCCGTGGTAGACGGCGGGAGTCTGGGTGGCGTCACAGGTGGTCACGGGTGGTGCGGCCGGAGTGGGGTCCGCCTGGGCGGCACCGGCTGGGAGGGCGATGGCGACGGCCAGAACGGCCGGCGCCACCACCTTGAAGCGCTTCAGCATGAAGTAAAGCTGTCATCTGTGAGAAATGACAGCAAGAGGTAAAATTTTACACTTGCGTTACGAATGGTGCTTTTGGGGCAAAGTGTGGTTGAAGGACCGGATGATCCGGTCGTGGGGGGAGAGTCCGGGAGCTACGCGTGGCCGGAGATGCCGCCGTCCACCGGGATCACGGTCCCGGTGAGGTAGGCGCCGGCGCGTGAGGACAGGAAGATCGCGGTGCCCGCCATGTCGTCGGGGCGGCCGATCCTGCCCAGCGGGACGTGGGAGGCGACCGCCGCGCGCATCCTCTCGTCCTGGAGCGCGAAGGCCATCATCTTCGACTCGAACGGCCCGGGGGCGATCGCGTTGACCGTGATCGACTCCTTGGCGAGCCGCTGGGATAGGTGCCGGGTGAGCATGTGCACCGCCGCCTTGGCCGCGGAGTAGGCGTAGTTCTCCATCGAGGGCACCCGGATACCGTCCACCGAGCCGATGTTGATCACCCTGGCCGGGGACTCGGGGCTCGCGGCGGCGCGGAGCAGCGGCAGGAACCGCTGGGTCAGGTAGAACACGCCCTTGACGTTGATCCCCCAGAGCTTGTCGAACGCCTGCTCGGGGTATTCCTCCAGCGGCGCGCCCCAGGTCGCCCCGGCATTGTTGACCAGCACGTCCAGCCGGGACTCCCGCTCCGCGACCGCCTCGAACAGGGTGGAGACCCCGTCCTCGGTGGACAGGTCGGCCGGGATGGCCGTGCATCCCAGCTCCGCGGCGGTTTTTTCGACCTCGGCCGCCTTGCGGGAGGAGATGTAGACCGTGGCTCCCGCGTCGACGAACCCGGCCGCGATCATCCGGCCGATTCCCCTGGAGCCGCCGGTGACGACGACGATCTTGCCTTCCACCGAGAACAGAGTCATGTTCTGTAGCATGCCGCACCCCGACCGCCCCGTCCATACCGGACGGTCGGTCCAGCACCCCGCAGTAACCCCCGGGTACACATAAGCCCCTTTGTGTCGATTCGTGCCGAAGGGAGTGAAAAATAATGTCGGCAAATAAAACGAGAGTGAAACAATCTTCCACCGCTCGTTGACACACGCTGTTTGTATGGTGTGCCTTCGTTGTCAATAAGTCACCGATCCGAAGGTGGGGCACACCATGGTCAGAACGGGGACGCGCCTGGCGGCGCTGAGCCTGGCGCTGTCGATGGCGACACTTCTCGTGGCGCACGCATCACCCTCTGCCGCCCAGACCGCCCAGACCTCCCAGGGGACGGCCGTGCGGGCACCCCAGACCGAGAAGAGGATCGTCCGGCTGGGCGCGACGCAGAGCATGGACTCGATGAACCCGTTCCTGGCGGTCCGGGTGGTCTCCACGTCGATCCACCGCTGGATGTACGGCTTCCTCACGGTGCCCGATTCCAAGACCCTGAAGCCCAGCCCCGACCTCGCCGAGTCGTGGGAGACCTCACCGGACAAGTTGACCTGGACCTTCACCATGCGTGCCGGGGCCACCTGGTCGGATGGCAAGCCCGTCACCGCCCAGGACGCCGCGTGGACCTTCAACAAGATCATGACGGATGACGGGGCCAAGACGGCCAACGGCCCCGCCGTCGAGAACTTCGACACCGTGACCGCGTCCGACGACCGGACCCTGGTGATCAAGACCAAGAAGCCCCAGGCCTCGATGCTGGAGCTGCCGATCCCGATCATGCCCAAGCACGTCTGGGAGAGCGTCCCCGACATCGGCACCTACGAGAACGAGACCTACCCCGCCGTCGGCAGCGGGCCCTACATCGCCGTCGAGCACAAGAAGAACGGCTATGTGAAGCTCAAGGCCAATCCGTCGTACTGGCGCGGCGCCCCCGGCATCGACGAGCTGCACGTCATCTTCTACGAGAACCCCGAGGCGGCGATCGCCGGTCTGAAGAAGGGCGACATCGACTGGATCGGCCGCCTGCAGGGCCCGCAGTTCGAGGCCCTCGCGGGCGATGCGAACATCACGCAGTGGAACACCCAGGGCCGCAGGGCCAGCTACCTGCAGTTCAACCCGGGCGCCGCGACGGCCGGCGGCGAGCCGATCGGCGATGGGCACCCCGCGCTGAAGGACGTCAGGGTGCGTCAGGCCATCCATCACGCGATCGACAAGAAGGCCCTCGTCGAGCAGGCGCAGAACGGTCTCGCCGTACCGGCGGACGGTTCGATCATCCCGCCGATGTACCAGGAGTTCTTCTGGAAGGCCGAGGGCGACAAGGCCGTCACCTTCGACCTGGCGGAGGCCAACCGCATCCTCGACGAGGCCGGCTACGCCAAGGGCGCGGACGGCGTTCGCACCATGCCCGACGGCGGGCGCAAGCTGGAGATGCGCTTCAGCATCCACACCGACGAGCCCGTCGAGGACAAGATCGCCCAGTTCCTCACCGGCTGGCTGAAGGACATCGGCATCCAGCTCACCACCCGCAGGCTCGACTCCAACAAGTTCACCGAGGAGACGGGCAGCACGGCGCTCTACGACATCGCGATCAGCGGCTGGTCCGTCAACCCGGATCCGGAGGAGATCCTGGCCACCCACCTGTGCAGCCGCAGGCCCACCGCGAGCGGGCAGGGCGGCGGCACCGAGTCGTTCTTCTGTGACAAGGAGTTCGAGAGGCTCTACCAGGCGCAGCTGGCCGAACTCGATCGAGCCGCCCGGGTCGAGCTGATCAAGCAGATGCAGGAGCGGCTCTACACCGAGGCCCCCGTCGTCGCGATCTACTATCCCAACAACCTGGAGGGCTACCGCAAGGACCGGATCGCCTCCATCACCCCGATCCCCGAGGACAAGGGCATCCTGTACGGCGGGAGCAGCTACTGGCCGGTCTACTCGCTGCGTGCGGTGGAGCGCGCCGCCGCCCCGGCCGGGAGCGGTTCGGGAAGCGGCACCGCGGTGGCCGTCGCGGTGGTCGTCGTGGTGGTTCTCGGCGCCGGGGGCTTCTTCCTCCTGCGGCGCCGCCGCACCGCCGCCGACGACCGCGAGTAGCGGCCGATGCTCACATCGCCGCAACAGGCGAGGGGCGACACCGAGGAGGGCGGTGCCCGCCGGGCCGTGGCGCGCTACGCGCTGGTCAAGCTCGGCGGGGCACTGCTCAGCATCGGACTGGTGATCGTCGCCACGTTCTTCCTGTTCCGTCTGATCCCCGGCGACCCCACCATCGCCTACACCCGCGACGTGCCGGTGACCCCGGAACAGCTCGCCCTGCTCAGACGGCAGATGGGCCTGGATCGGCCGCTGGGCGCGCAGTTCCTGGACTTCGTGGGCCGGACCCTGCGGCTGGACCTGGGCACCTCGTACGAGTACCGCAGACCGGTCGCCGAGCTCATCGGCGACCGGGTGGGGCCGACGTTGCTGCTGGTGGGCACCGGGCTGGCCGTCGCGGTCGGCCTGGGCATGTGGCAGGGCACCCGGGCCGCCTGGCACCACGGCGGCCGCTTCGACCGCCTCTCCACCGGGACCGCGCTGACCCTGTGGTCGGTGCCGACCTTCTGGCTGGGACTGCTGCTGCTCATGGTCCTCGCCGCAGGGATCGGCCCGGTACCGGGCCTGTTCCCCACCCGGGGCATGGAGGACGTCGACGCCCCCGACGGGCCGCTCTACCTGCTGCACGTCGCCCACCACCTGGTGCTGCCCTGCCTCACCCTGGTCGCCGTCGTCTACGCGCAGTACCTGCTGGTCATGCGCTCCTCGCTGCTCGACGAGATCGGCCAGGACTACGTGACCACCGCCCGCGCCAAGGGCCTGCGCGACGACGACGTCCGGCGCCGCCACGCGGTGCCGAACGCGCTGCTGCCGACGGTGACCCTGGTCTTCATGCAGATCGGGTTCGTGGTCGGCGGCGCGGTCTCGGTGGAGTTCGTCTACTCCTGGCCCGGTCTCGGGCTGCTGTTCGTCGAGGCGATCAGGGGACCCGACTACGCCGTCATGCAGGGCACCTTCATGCTCGTCTGCGTCGCGGTGATCGTCATGAACACGCTGGCCGACGTGGTCTACCACGTCCTGGACCCGAGGGTGAGGTCGGCTTGAGCACGATCACCCGCACCCGCCGCCGCGCCGCTCTGACGCGGTTCTGCCGCCGGTACGCCAGGCAGCGAGCCGGGCTGTACGGGGCGGCGATCCTGCTGGTCGCCGTCCTGGCGGCCCTGCTCACGCCGCTGCTCACCGACCCGTCGGGGATGGACGTGACGAAGGCGACGGGCACCAGGATGGCACCGCCGAGCATGGACTTCCCGCTCGGCACCGACGAGTCCGGCCGCTCGGTTCTGCTCATGCTGCTGTGGGGCGCGCGGGTCTCGCTGCTCGTCGGGTTCATGTCGGCGCTGCTCAGCATGGTGATCGGCACGGTGTTCGGCATCGCGGCCGGGCACTTCCGGGGCTGGGTCGCCGCCGTGCTGATGCGCGTCACCGACTGGTTCCTGGTGCTGCCCGCGCTGGTCCTGGCCATGGTGCTCGCGGCCATCCTCGGCGGTGGCCCGTCCACGATCATCCTGGCGATCGGGGTGACCTCCTGGGCGTCCACGGCGAGGCTGATCCGGGCGCAGACGCTGGCGGTCGAGGCCAGGCCGTACATCGAGCGGTCCAGGGCACTGGGCGCCGGGCACTGGCACGTCATGACCCGGCACGTGCTGCCGAACGTCGCCCCGCTGGTCCTGGCCAACACCACGCTCATGGTGGCCAGCGCCATCGTCACCGAGTCCACCCTCGCCTTCCTCGGCGCGGGCTCCGGCCAGGTCTCGTGGGGCAGCATGCTGCGCGGCTCCTACGACTGGGGCGCGGCCACCTCGGGAGCCTGGTGGTACGTGCTGTCGCCCGGCCTGTGCATCGTGGCGGTGGTCCTGGCGTTCACCCTCTGCGGGCGCGCCCTGGAGACCGTACTCAACCCGCGGCTGAGAGGAGCCTCGTGACCCTGCTCGAACTACGCGACCTGGCGGTGACCTACCGGGGCGCGGCCGGGGACGTGCCCGCCGTGCGGGGCGTCTCGCTCGGCCTGGAGGCCGGTGAGGCTCTCGGCGTGGCGGGGGAGTCGGGGTCGGGCAAGTCGACGCTGGCCATGTCCCTGCTGCGGCTGCTGCCCAGGAACGCGCTGGTGTCCGGGGAGATCCTGCTGGACGGCGAGGACGTCCTGGCGATGAGCTGGGGGCGGTTGCGCGCGGTCCGGTGGGCCTCGGCCTCGCTGGTCTTCCAGGGTGCCCAGCACGCACTGAACCCGGTGCGCCGGATCGGCGACCAGATCGCCGAGCCGCTGCGGGTGCACGGCATGGCGACCGGGGCCGAGGCGCGGCGCAGGGTGGCGGAACTGCTGGAGCAGGTCGGCCTGCCGGCCTGGCGGGCGCGCGGCTACCCGCACGAGCTGTCCGGTGGCCAGCGCCAGCGGGTGATGATCGCCATGGCGCTGGCCTGCTCACCCCGCCTGATCATCGCCGACGAGCCGACCACCGCGCTGGACGTGATGATCCAGGCGCAGGTGCTCTCGCTGATCCGCTCGCTCATCGCCGAGCACGGGATCGGCCTCGTCATGATCTCCCACGACCTGTCGGTCCTGGCGTCGACGTGCGACCGGCTGGCGGTCATGTACGCGGGCCGGGTGGTCGAGTCCGGCCCCTCGCGCGAGGTCTTCACCGGCGGGCGGCACCCCTACAGCAGGGCGCTGGCCGAGGCGTTCCCCACCGTCGGGGACCCCGCCTCCAGGATGGCGCCCAGGGGACTGGGCGGTGACCCGCCCGACCCCGCGCACCTGCCCGCGGGGTGCTCCTTCCACCCTCGCTGCCCGGTCTCGCTCGTCTCGTGCGCGTCGGAGCCGGTCGAGTTGCGGGCCGCGGGCGACGGCACCGGAGCGCCGCACACCGCCGCGTGCGTCCACGTCAGTGAGGAGAGCCGATGACCCTGCTCGAAGCGCGGGAGGTGCGGGTGGAGTTCGCCTCGCGCGGGCGCCGCGCCCGCGCGGTGGACGGGGTGAACCTCGCCGTGGGCGAGGGGGAGATCGTCGCGCTGGTCGGCGAGTCCGGCTGCGGCAAGACGACGCTGGCCAGGACCCTGCTCGGCCTGGAGCGGCCCACCTCGGGGTCGGTCCGCTACGGCGGTGTCCCGCTGGCCTACTCATCGCGCGCCCTGCGGGCCCACCGCCGCGAGGTGCAGCTCGTGCTCCAGGACCCCACCGGATCGCTCAACCCCCGGCACACCGTCTACGAGGCGGTGGCCGAGGGGCCGCGCATCCATCGCCTGCCCGGCGAGGGCGACCTGGTCGCCTCCGCCCTGTCGAGGGCCGGGCTGCGTCCTCCCGAACGGTTCTTCGACCGCTACCCGCACGAGCTGTCCGGTGGCCAGCGCCAGCGCGTCGTCATCGCCGGAGCCCTCGCGCTGGAGCCCAGGGTGCTGGTCGCCGACGAGCCGGTGGCCTCGCTGGACGCGTCGGTACGCGGCGAGATCCTCGCCCTGCTGCTCCGCCTCCGCGCCGAGCTGGGCCTGTCGGCCCTGGTCGTCACCCACGACCTCGGGCTGGCCTGGAACATCGCCGACCGGGTCGCGGTGATGTATCTCGGCAGGATCGTCGAGTCGGGGCCGGTGGAGCGGATCCTCACCTCGCCCTCGCACCCGTACACCCAGGCACTGCTGTCGGTCCTGCCGGAGTCGCGGTCGCCCGTGGTGCTGGGCGGCGAGCCGCCGGACCCCACCCGGATCCCGGCCGGCTGCCGCTTCCACCCGCGCTGCCAGGTGCTGGCCTCGGGCGCGGCGGCCGAGGCGGGGGTCGAAGGGCTGTGCGCGTCCGGGGAACTGCCGGTCCTGCCGTCCTCGGCCGGGGCCCAGGTCGCCTGCCACCACGCCGAGGCCCGCTCCGCCCGGCGCGAGGCGGAGTCGGAAACGGAGTCGGAAACGGAGGCGGAGCGGCGGTGAGATGAGGCGACCGGCGCCGGGCGCGGCCCTTCCCGAAGGACGTTCACGGAGAACGGTTCCGGAGCCCGGCTCCCGAAGCCGATCACAGGGGCCGATCACAGGGGCCGCTCTCGGGGGCCGGGCCGGCAAGCCGGACTCAGAGGCCGGGGAGGAGGCCGTTCCTGAACAGGTCGACGAAGAGCCCGTGGTCGGCCCTGGCCCGTGCCCCGTAGGCGTGCGCGAAGTCGACCAGGGTGCGGGTGAAGCCCTCGGTGTCGCCGTCGATCACGGCCACGATCGCGTCCTCGGTGGAGAAGTCGACCAGGTCGTGGCTGGACTCGTCGTCGGCCACCGAGTGCATCCTGGCCACCGCCCGGCCCAGGTCGCGAATCACCGAGGCGAGCTCGTCCGGCTCGTTGACGTCGCCCCAGTCCAGGTCGGCGGTGTAGGGGGAGACCTCGGCGACCATCTGGCCGACGCCGTTCAGCGTGGTGTAGCCGAGCCACGGGTCGGCGTACGCCTGCAGGGCCCGCTGCGATTCGGCGGTGCGGTGGCCCTGGTGCTTGAAGTAGCCGTGCACCTTCTCGTCCGTCACGTACCGCGCCACGGCCGGGACCTGGGCCTGCTTCATGTAGAGGATGACGTCGTTCTCCAGGGCCTGGGTGTGGCCCTCAAGCAGCATGTTGTACGAGGGCAGCCCGGCCGAGCCGATCCCGATGCCGGTGCGGAGCGCGAAATCCTTGATCTTGTGCTCGACCGCCGAGACGGTGGGAAGGGTCGTCAGGTAGTCCTGGAAGGCCGCCTCCACCAGCTGCCGGGTCTCCTCGTCGACCGGGTAGCGGCCGTCCATGACGGCGAACCTGCGGTCGAAGTTCTCGACGGTGGTCTCCAGCTCCAGCAGCGCCACCCGGGTGTTCAGCCGGGCGTGCTGCAGCACCCGGTGCAGCACGCCGGTGGTGGTCTCCAGGGTCAGCGAGCCGATCGCGTCGTCCCCACCCTCGGAGATGCCGGTCAGCTCGGCGAGGTAGGCGCCGGCGAACTCGGTCACCAGGGCGGTGATGACGTCGTCGGACAGCGCCTTGGCGTACCCGATGAGCGCGATGCTGGCCGAGAACCGACGCAGGTCCCAGATGTACGGTCCGACGTAGGCCTCGTCGAAGTCGTTGACGTTGAAGACCAGCACGCCGGAGGCGTTCATGTAGGTACCGAAGTTCTCGGCGTGCAGGTCGCCGTGGATCCAGACCCGCCTCGTCTGGTCGTCCAGGAAGGCGTCGTCGGCGAACTCACCGGTCATGTCCGCGTAGAACAGGCAGGCGCTGCCCCGGTAGAAGGCGAACGGCGAGGCGGCCATCTTCCGGAACTTGCGCCGGAAGGCGGCGGGATCGCGCTTCATGGAGTCGCCGAACTCGGTGATCAGGACGTCGAGAATGTGCGCCGAGCGCCCATCGATGGTCATGGTCCGCACGCTAGGGCGTACGACCGAAACTCCGCCAGTTCTCCGAGATTACAGATCTGGAACGCACCAATGGCCGGGCACGGCTCGCGCGGCGTGGCGGGCGTCGACAGCCGCACCGCGCGATCATAGATTCGACGATGAGATGAGGTCCACAAGGGGAGTGGAGGTCGACATGGCGGTGCTGGAGGGCAAGGCGGCGGTGGTCACCGGGGGGTCGCGGGGCATCGGCCGGGCGATCGTGGAGCGCCTCGCCCGCGACGGGGCGGACGTGCTCTTCAGCTACGCGAGCGACGCCGGCGCCGCGGCCGAGGTCGAGCGGACGGTCAAGGAGGCGGGCGGGAGTGCCCGCGCCGTCCAGGCCGACCTGGCGGAGCCGGGCGCCGCCGAGCGGCTGATGGAGACCGCGGAGGAGTTTCTCGGCGGCCTCGACATCCTGGTCAACAACGCCGCGCTGAGCTTCACCCCGACCCCCGTCGCGGAGACCGGCGAGGAACTGTACGACCGCGTCATGGCGGTCAACGCCAGAGCCGTCTTCCTGACCATCCGATACGCCGCCAGGCACATGCGCGACGGCGGGCGCATCGTCAACATCTCCACACTCAACACCGTCCGCCCGGCACCCGGCATCGCCCCCTACGCGGCGAGCAAGGGCGCGCTCGAACAGCTGACCGCCGTCACGGCCCGTGAGCTCGGCGGCCGGGGCATCACCGTCAACACGGTCTCGCCCGGTGCCACGGACACCGATCTGCTGCGCGGCACCAACCCTGCGGCGGCCCTGGCCCAGGTCGCGGGCATGACCTCGCTCGGCCGCCTCGGCGAGCCCTCGGACATCGCCGACGTCGTGGCCTTCCTGGCGGGCCCCGACGGCCGCTGGCTCACCGGCCAGAACCTCCACGCCAACGGCGGCCTCGGCTGAGGATGTAGGCGAGCGTCTCCCGGTTGCGACCGCTGTCAGCGGCCCGGCCTTCCTGTGCCGTTGCGCTGCGCCGTGTTCGGCCTCAGGGTTCGCGGGCGCAGAGGTACGCGTCCAGGTCGGCGGCGCCCTTGAGCATGGCGCGGCCCCGGGCGGACAGGCGGGCCTGCCAGTCGCGCAGGGTCGACTCCAGCGGGGCGACGCCTCCGGCGGAGCGGACCTGAGCGATCAGCGGGGCGATCTGCTCCAGCAGGTAGCCGCCCCGCCTGAGCTGGTGGGTCAGCCGGACGTCCCGTACGTCGGCCGCGTTGTAGATCCGGTAGCCCGTCTGCGGATCGCGGCGCGGCCGGACCAGCCCGGCGTTCTCCCATTTGCGCAGGGTGGCAGGGCGGATGCCGAGCCTCCTGGCCAGCGGGCCGATGAACGTGTCGCCGCGCTCCTGCGGCACGGGCGCCAGATCGCGGAGCGCGGCTTCGACGGCTTGGAGGGTGCGGCGGTCGTCGAGGAGTTGGCCGTGGCTCTCGTCGATGAGCCGCAGCGCGTCCTCGGTGGCACCCCGGTTGACCGCCTGCATGATCGACGTGGCCGTCTGGTGACCGTGCCCGGGCATGAGGGCGAGGAACGCGCGCAGGGCTTGCGCGTGCAGCGGCGTATAGGTGCGATAGCCGTGGACGGTGCGTTCGGCGGCGGGCAGGATGCCGGCGTCCTCGTAGTTCCTGATCGCCTGGGTGGACAGGCCGTGCTCGCGCGCCAGGTCCACTGGCCTCATGGATGCACCACCGATTGAAGGTTCGTCGCGATGAGAGCGGGGATTTCCATGGAAAAGTTTACACCGGAGGTTCAACGATACCGTTGAAGGTATGGATATCAAGGACACGGCCCGGCCGCTCGACGGCACGGGCGTCTCGGCGTTCCTCCGGTCGCTTCCCGCCAAGCCCCTGCTGCTCGGCCTGGGCGAGGCCAGGCACTTCGCGGGGGAGCTGGGCGAGCTGCGCAACGAGATCTTCCGGCATCTGGTCGAGCACGAGGGCTACCGGTCGTTCGCCATCGAGAGCGACTGTCTCATGGGCCTCGTGGTCGACGACCACATCACGACGGGCACCGGCACGCTCGATGACGTCATGGAACGCGGCTTCAGCCACGGCTTCGGCGCGTCACCGGCCAATCGCGAGCTCGTGCGCTGGATGCGCGCGTACAACGAGGAGCATGATGAAAAGCTCCGGTTCTACGGCTTCGACGGCCCTCTGGAGTATTGGGCGGCGAGCCCGCGTCAGGCGCTCACCGCCCTCTACGCCCTCCTCGACGGCCCGCTGCCCTGCACCATGGAAACCCTCGACGCGCTGCTGGGCCCGGACGACCGGTGGACGAACGAGGCCACGGTCATGGACCCGTCCCAGTCGATCGGCCGGTCCGCCGACGCCCAGCGGCTGCGCCTGATCGCCGACGACCTGGTGGCGCTGCTCGACACTCAGTCGCCGCGGCTGAGCGCGGAGGACAGGGAGCGGGCGGCGCTGTACGGGCGCACCGCCGTCGGCCTGCTCCGCTACCACTCCTGGATGGCTGATGCCTACCCGGAACGGTGGACCCGGCTGTCGGCCCTGCGGGACGCGATGATGGCCGCCAACCTGCGTGCCGTCGCCGAGCAGGGCCCGGCCCTGGTTTTCGCCAGCAACCTTCACCTGCAGCGGAACAAGAGCCTCATGTCGTTCGGCGACCAGGCGCTGGAGTGGTGGAGCGCGGGGGCGATCGCCGAAACGCGCCTGGGCGACCGGTACGCCTTTCTGGCCTCGGCCCTCGGCACGGTCGGCGACGACATTCCGTCTCCTGACACCGTCGAGGGCCTCCTGTCCACGCTCCCGTGGGACCACTCTCTCATCGACGCCCGCCGTCTGGCCGAGGCCGTCACGAAGCCCGCCCCGCGCATCTCCCACGATTTCGCCTATTTCCCGCTGGACCCGGCCCAGCTCGACATGATCGACGGCATCGTCTTCCTCAAGCAGGCTGTCAGGCTGAAAAAGCTGGGTTGACACGCACGCGCATCAATCACACCATCCATGCCCGCCCCCTCACCGAAGGCGGCGCCCGGGATCGCCAGGCGATCGCCGCTGTGCGGGCTGGTCGCCGGCCCGCTTTGACGGTAACCGGCTGCGCCGACAGACCGAGGGCTTCCCATGTCGGCGGCCTGTCCTGACCGGCCTTCCGTTCCCGGGCGGTCAAGCGGGCGGCCGTACGGTTCGAGCCGGGCGGGAGGCGTTGTTTTGGGCCTTGTAGGCATCCGGCGCCGGGGTTACGATCCGCGTAATTATTAGGAAACTTTCCTAAATGGAAAGGCATTTACGTGCGCCGATTAGCCTCCATGCTGCTGGTTCTCGCCATGGCAGCCACTCTCGCCGCTCTCTCGTCCCCCGCCTCGGCCGCCGCCCGGCTCACCGCGGTCTTCACCCTCACCGGCACCCAGGGCAAGTTCGTGGTGAGTAACCCCGGCACCACTCCGGTCACCGGCTGGTCGATCACCTTCGACCTGCCCGCGGGCATCACGGTCAGCGGTGCCCAGAACGCCACCACCACGCAGAACGGGACGCGGGTCAAGCTGACCCCCGCCTTCTACATCAACACGGTACGGGCGAACGGCAACACCGAGCCGTACAGCCCCACCTTCACGCTCAGCGCGGCGGCCCAGCCGGTGAGCTGCACGATCAACGGCGCCAACTGCGACGGCAGCGGCGACCCGCCGCCCCCGGACGCGCCCGTCACCGCGACCTACTCGGGGAGCGGCACCCAGGGCAGATTCGTGGTCGCCAACAACACCGACACCGCGCTCAACGGCTGGTCGATCACCTTCGACCTGCCCGCCGGGGTCACCGCGAGCGCCGCGCAGAACGGGTCGCTGAGCCAGAGCGGGCGCCAGGTCACGCTGAGCCCGGCCCACTACAACACGACCGTGGCGGCACGCGGTACCACCGAGCCGTACAGCCCCGCGTTCACGCTCAGCAGCGCGTCCGCCGAGCCGGAGAACTGCAGGATCAACGACGTCAGGTGCGACGGCGCCGCCGACACGCCGCCCGGCGCGCCCGGCAACCTGCGTTCGCCGGTCAAGACCACCAGAACCGTCTCGCTGGCCTGGGACGCCGCGACCCCGGGCAGCCTGCCGATCTCCGGCTACCAGGTCTACCGGGGCGCCGACCTCGCCGCGACGGTCACCGGGACGAGCACCACCGTCACCGGCCTGACCTCGAACACCGAGTACACGTTCACCGTGAAGACCAGGGACCGGAAGGGAACCCTCTCCCCGGCGAGCGCCGCGCTGAAGGTGACCACCAACAACGCCGGTGACGACACCCAGCCGCCGACCGTGCCCGCGAACCTGCGCGTCACCGGCAAGAGCTCCTCCAGCGTCTCGCTCACCTGGGACGCCTCGACGGACAACAAGGGCATCGCCGGGTACGAGGTCTACACCGGCGCCACCCTGGCCACGACGGTGACCGGCACCTCCGCCACGGTGAGCGGGCTGTCGCCGTCCACCGAGTACACGTTCACCGTGAAGGCCCGCGACCTGTACGACAACACGTCGGCGGCGAGCACCGCGCTGAAGGTGAGCACCGACGACATCATCGGCAGCGGATACGCCAGGATCGGCTACTTCGTCCAGTGGGGCATCTACGGCCGCCAGTACTTCGTGCGCAACCTCGACACCACCGGTGCCGCCGCGAAGCTGACCCACCTCAACTACGCCTTCGGCAACATCGACCCGGTGAACCTGACGTGCCTGCAGGGTGTCACCAAGGGCACCACCGCGAACCCGCAGGACCCGAACCAGGGCGACGGCTCCGGCGACGCGGACGCCGACTACGGCAGGCCGATGAGCGCGGCGCAGTCGGTGGACGGTGTCGCCGACACCGGCTGGGAGAAGCTGCGCGGCAACTACAACCAGCTCCGCAAGCTCAAGGCGAAGTATCCGAACCTCAAGGTGCTGATCTCGCTCGGCGGCTGGACGTACTCGAAGTACTTCTCCGACGTGGCGGCCACCGACGCGGCGCGCAAGAAGTTCGTGAGCTCCTGCATCGACACGTACATCAAGGGGAACCTGCCGGTCTACAACGGCGCGGGCGGCCCCGGCAGCGCCGCCGGGATCTTCGACGGCATCGACCTGGACTGGGAGTGGCCGGGCTCGGAGGGGCACGCGGGCAACCACATCGGCCCGAACGACAAGGCGAACAACACGCTGCTGATCGCCGAGTTCCGCAGGCAGCTCGACGCGCTGACCCAGGAGACCGGCAGGCGCTACCAGCTCACCGCCTTCACCCCCGCCGACCCGGCGAAGATCGCCGCCGGCTGGGACCTGCCCGAGGTCGCCAGGTCCCTGGACATCTTCAACGTCCAGGGCTACGACTTCCACGGCGCGGGCAGCGACAACTCCTGGGAGCCCAACCGGGCCGGACACCAGGGCAACCTGTACGCCGACGCCGAGGACCCGTACCCGTTCCACTTCAGCGTCGAGGACTCGGTCGGCGTCTATCTCCAGGCGGGGGTGAACCCGCGCAAGATCACCATTGGTCTCGCGTACTACGGGCGGGGCTGGCAGGGCGTCGCCGACGGCGGGAGGTTCGGCGAGTGGCAGACGGCCACCGGCGCGGCGCCGGGGCAGTTCCCGGACGAGGCGGGCACCCGCGGATACGCCAACCTGCTGGCCTCCGTGCCGGGATGCGCGGTGAGACACGACGAGCAGTCGGTGGCGACCTACTGCTACACCGGCAACGGCGGTCAGTGGTGGACCTTCGACGACGTCTGGTCGATCGGGAAGAAGACCGCGTGGCTCCGGAGCAAGGGCCTGCTCGGCGCGATGGTCTGGGAGATGTCCGGTGACCCCGGCACCCTGACCACCGCCCTGGACGCGGGTCTGCGATAACCGTTCCGCCCGGCTCGCCGGGACGTCGCCCCCGGTTCACCGCGGGGCGACGTCCCGGCCCATCACCCCCGCCAGGCGGAGGGCGCCCCTGGTAGCGCTCGGGCACGCCGGGGCGAGAAAGGGGAACTCGTGGACGGCGTCGATCGCGTACAGGTCGGCGGACCTGTCGGGCATCGCGCGGTGGAGGCGGGTGACGACGGCCGAGAGAGACGTTCCGGGCACGGGGGCCGGCTCCGTTCGTACCGAAGGCGGCGGGACCGGTCAGCGCTCGTAGTCCTTCAGGGTGATGGCGTTCGCCGTCTTCCTGATGCCCTTGGCGATCAGCCCCTTCCACGGCACGTAGGGCAGCAGCTTGTAGTTCTGGTTGACGATCCAGGCCTTGAAACGGTTCTCGGGAACCATCCAGCCGCCCACTCCGTCCGCCGACTTCTGGCAGCCCTTCGCGTACTCGCGCATGGCCTCCTCGTAGCGGGCGAAGCCCACCCGGTGGTCGCCGCCCGCCGCCGCCAGTTCCCCGGCGAGGACGTAGGCGCCGATCATGGCCAGTCCGGTGCCCATGCCCGACAGCGGCGAGGCGCAGCAGGCGGCGTCCCCGAGCAGCACCGAGCGGCCCTGGGACCAGCGGTCCAGGTGGACCTGGCTGATCGAGTCGAAGTAGAAGTCCCGGGCGTCCCGCATCGCGTCCAGCAGCCGGGGCGTCTCCCAGCCGATGCCGGCGAACGCCTCGGCGAGGATCCTCTGCTGCTGCTCGACGTCGCGGCGGTCATAGCTCAGCGATGGGGAGCCGAAGTAGAACATGGCCTTCGCCTCGGTGTTCTTCCGGGCGCTGTACACGGACACGAGCCTGCCGGGAGTGTTGTAGAGCTGCCCGGTGTGGTCGAGGCCGAGGTGGTTGGCGGTGGTGAAGATCGCGCAGTACAGACCCATCCCCTTCACGAACCGCGACTCCGGCCCGAACGCGAGCGCCCGGACGTTGGAGTGCAGCCCGTCGGCCCCCACGACCAGGTCGAACCGGCGTGGCGCACCCCGCTCGAAGGTGACCTGGACGCCCTTCGCGTCCTCGGTGATGGAGGTGATGGAGTCGTCGAAGACATACTCGACGTCCTTTCCGGTCCGCTCGTACAGGATGCGCGCCAGGTCGCCGCGGAGGATCTCCAGGTCGCCGCTGAAGACGTCGGCGGGCATGCTGGAGATCTTCTTGCCCGCCTCGTTGACGTACGTCATCGCGCCCATGTTCGTCCGTTCCCGCCGGATGTCGGCCAGGATCCCCATCCGGTCGAGCACGGTGAGGTGCGCCTCGCCGCGAAAGTCGACCGCGTAGCCGCCGTCGCGGATGCCGGGTGCCGACTCCACGACCGTGGGGGTGAAGCCGTGACGGTGCAGCCAGTAGGCCAGCGCCGGACCGGCGACGCCGGCCCCGGAGATCAGGATGTTCTTGTTCCTCAGACGCGGTGTGGTGTTCATGCCGCGAGCCTGTCCGAGGGCGCTCACCGGAGGCTCACCGGAAGCTCACCGGCCGCGAGCGGGTCGGCGGGCCGCACGCCCTCGGGGACAGGGAGCCCAGCCCTGAGCCGGCCGCGAGCGGGTCAGCCGGGCCGGAGCATCCCGCGGTCGGTGACGCTGTTGATCGGTGACGTCCGGATGACGGCCTCGGGGATACCGGCCAGGCGAAGCGCGTCTGCCGTGGGCAACAGGGTGCCCGCGCGATGGGCGGCCTCGTACACTGCCTCGCCCAGCACGGCCCGCGCCGTGGCGGCCGTGCGGGAGACGTCGGGGTCGTCGGCGACGGAGACTCCCCGAAGGGAGACCGCCGCGCCGAGCAGCATGGCGGCGGCCCGGGCGTCGCCCTCCAGCAGGGCGATCCGGGCCAGGGCCTCGACCGGGCGGGCGCTCTCGGTGATCGCCCCCGCTCCCACCGCGACCTCGACGGCCCGCCGGTACAGGGCTCCGGCCTCGGCGAGGTCCCCGGCGACCTCGGCGATCCTGCCGAGCCCGAAGAGCGCACCGGTACGGCCTCCCGCGCTCTTCACCCAGTGGGTCTCAAAGCGTTCGAGCGCCTGCTCGTACAGTCCGCGCGCTCCGGCCAGGTCGCCCTCCAGCCGTGCGATGTCGCCGAGGCCGCGCAGCGCCGCGGCCAGATAGGTGGGGCTGCCCGCACGGCGGGCGATCTCGGCGGCCCGCTCGTAGTCGGCGCGCGCCCGCGCGAGGCCGTCGCCGGTCGGGTCCCGCTCCGCCCGCGCGGCGTGGACGCGGTAGTCGCCCCGGTTGCAGAGCAGGTCGGGAACGTCCTCGACGGCCCCGAGCCGCTCGGTGAGGGCGAGGGCCTCGTCGGTCAGGGCGATCGCCTTTCCCTCCTCACCGCGCAGGGCCGCCAGACCGGCCAGCGCGTCCAGCGCCAGCGATGTTCCCCACCGGTCGCCCAGTGCGCGGAAGGCGTCCGCGGCCGAGGCGAACTCATGCTCGGCCCGGGCCGGGTCCCCGCTCGAAAGCCGCGGGTATCCCCAGAGCAGATGGACGACGGCGTGCTCCCAGGGGTCGGGCCCCGCCTGCCCGCGAGCGATCACCGAGAGCGCGACGCTCGGGTCCTCCGCGCCGGCGGTGATCATCGGCCAGAGAAAGGTGATGACCGGATGGCGGTGTGGCCGCTCCCGGGCGACGACGATCGCCTCGGCGGTCGCCCGGTGGCGCTCCCACGCCTCCCGCCCACCGTCGCCGGCCGCCGCCGTCAGCGCGCAGAGCACGTACTCGTCCCCGAGCTCGGGGGGCGGGCCGTCACCGATCTCCTCCAGCAGCGTGACCGCCTGCGCCGTCGCCGAGACACGCATGCCGCGCATCCAGAAATACGACGACAGGGAGGCGAGCAGCCCGAGGCCGAGCTCGACCTCTCCGGCCTCGACGGCCCGGCGCAGCGCCGCCTGGAGGTTGTCGTGCTCGGCGACGAGGATCTCCAGCCACCGGAGCTGCTCGGAGCGCCGCAGGTGTGGATCCGCGGTCCGGGCCAGCTCCAGGAAGTGGTCCGCGTGCGCGCGCCGCAGGGCCTCCGACTCCCCGGCCACCTCCAGCTGCTCGGCGCAGTAGGCGTGGATCGTGTCGAGCATCCGGTAGCGCCCGCCGCCGACCTCCACCAGGGACTTGTCGGCCAGGGAGTCCAGCACGTCCTCGGCGTCGGGCACCCCGCAGACGCGCGCCGCGGCCGGTGCGGTCGCACCGCCCGCGAAGACCGTCAGGCGCCTGGCCATCACCTGCTCGTCTCCGGACAGCAGGTCCCAGCTCCACGCCACGACCGCGCGCAGCGTCCGGTGCCTGGCCTCGGCCCCGCGGCTACCCCGGGACAGCAGGCGGAACCGGTCGTCCAGGCGGTCGGCGAGCTCGGGGAGCTCGTACGTGCGCGCCCTGGCCGCGGCGAGCTCGATGGCGAGCGGCAGCCCGTCGAGCTCGCGGCAGATCCGCCGCACGGCCTCGGTACCGGCCTCGTCCAGGACGAGGCCGGGACGCACCGCCGAGGCCCGGTCGGTGAACAGCCGCGCGGCGGGGGAGGGAGCGAGCGGCCGGACCGGCCACAGGTTCTCGCCGGTGATGCCGAGCGGCTCCCGGCTCGTCGCCAGGACGCGCAGCTCGGGGCAGCCGGCGAGCAGCCGCGCGGCCAGCTCGGCGACCGCCTCGACGACGTGCTCGCAGTTGTCGAGGACGAGCAGCAGCGGCCGGCCGGCCAGCGCCGCGAGCAGCCGGGAGACGGGCTCAGCCCCGGCGGGCATGGCGAGCAGTCCGCTCTCGCGCAGGCCGAGCGCGGCGAGCAGGGCCTGCGACAGCCGCCGCCCGTCAGGCAGCGGTGCGAGCTCGACGTAGCAGACGTCCGGCAGGCGACTCGCGACCTCGATCGCCAGCCTGGTCTTGCCCGCCCCGCCGGGGCCGACCAGGGTGACCAGGCGCGCGGTACCGAGCAGCCGGGTGACCTCGGCCAGATCCTCCGCGCGGCCCACGAAGCTGGTCAGCTGCGCCGGTGGCGCGGGCGGCTCGAACGGCCGCTCGCCCCCCAGCAGCTCCTGGTGGACGGCCGCCAGCTCGGCCGAGGGATCCGCGCCGAGCTCGTCGGCCAGCAGCCGCCGGGTCTCCTCGAAGGCGAGCAGGGCCTCCGCCTGCCTGCCGCCCGCCTGCAGGGCGCGCATGAGCAGGACGCGGAGTCTTTCCCGCAGCGGATGGCGGGCGGCCAGCTCCTGCAACTCGGGCACCGCGGCCCGGTGCTCGCCCCGCCGCAGGTCGGCCTCGATCCGGTCCTCCAGGGCGCCGAGCCTGCGCTCCTGAAGCCGCAGGACCAGGGCCTGCACGGAGGCGGCGTTCGCGGCGTCGGCGAGCGCGGGCCCCCGCCACAGGTCCAGGGCCTCCCGCAGCAGCACGGCCGCTCCCGCCGGGTCTCCGTCGCGCAGGGCCTGACGCCCCTCGTCGGCGAGCCGTTCGAAGCGGTGGGCGTCGAGATCGCCGGGGCCGGCCGAGAGCCGGTAGCCCGAGGAGACGGCCTCGATCTCGACCTGGGGCCCCAGCAGTCGGCGGAGCCGGGAGACCTGCGACTGCAGGGCGTGCGCCGCCCCGTCCCGGGGGCGTGCGCCGTAGAGGTCGTCGACCAGGAGATCGGCGGCCACCACCTCCCCGGCACGGGCGAGCAGCAGGCCCAGCAGCGCCCGCAGGGCGGGCCCGCCGACGCCCACCTCGCCGTCGTCGTCGTGCCACACCCGCGTGGTGCCCAGGATCCCGAAACGCATGGGGGCAATTGTCGTCCTTCGCGAGGCTCCCCGTCTTTCTGCGGGAGTCGCGGCGTTTCACGGAGGTCCGCGTACGTCGTACGACCCGGCGCCGCCCTAAGGGTGCCGGTTGGAGACCGAGACGACCTCGCCGGTCATGTACGTGGAGTACTCGCTCGCCAGGAAGACGATCACGTTGGCCACCTCCCACGGTTCCGCCGAGCGGCCGAAGGCCTCGCGGGAGGTCAGTTCGGCGAGCAGTTCGTCGGTGGTGACCTTGGCCAGGAAGGGGTGCATGACCAGCGAGGGGGCCACCGCGTTGACCCGGATGCCGTGCGGGGCGGCCTCCAGGGCGGCGCACCTGGTCAGGGCCATCACCCCGGCCTTGGCGGCCGCGTAGTGCGACTGGCCCTCCTGGGCGCGCCAGCCGATCACCGAGGAGTTGTTGACGATCACTCCGGAACCCTGGGGGACCATCAGCCGCAGGGCGGCCCTGGTACAGCGCATCGTGCCGGTGAGGGTCACCCCCAGGACGGCGTCCCACTGCTCGTCGGTCATCTCCACCAGCCGCGCCGTACCGCCCAGGCCCGCGTTGTTGACCACCACGTCCACCCGCCCGTGCGCCTCGGTCACCGCGTCGAACATGGCGCGCACCTCGGCCTCGGAGGTGACGTCGCAGGGCACCGCGAGCGGTTTGACCCCACTCAGCTCGGCCAGCGCCTCGGCGGCCTCGCCGAGGCGCCGCTCGTGCCGGTCGGAGACGACCACGGTCGCGCCCTCCTCGGCGCAGCGCCTGGCGGTGGCGTACCCGATGCCCGTCCCGGCCGCCGCCGTGACCAGGACGACCTTTCCGTCAAGCAGGCCGTGGGCGCGGGGGTAGGGGGGAGGTGTCGCCATACGGGCTCCGTTCCGGTGGTCGTGTCTCAGCCCTTGGGCAGGCCCAGGGTGCGCTCGGCGATGATGTTGCGCTGGATCTCGCTGGACCCGGCGTAGATGGTGTCGGCGCGGCTGAACAGGTAGAGCCGCTGCAGCGCGTTGAGGTCGTACGGCGGGGCGTCGGCGACCAGGCCCGCGCGCCCCTGCACGGCCTGGGCCAGCTCGCCCAGCCGCCGGTGCCACTCCGACCAGTACAGCTTGCCGATCGACACCTCGGGTCCCGGTTCGCCCGCCGACAGTGAGGTCATGGTGCGCAACGCGTTGAGCCGCATGATGTCCAGCTCCAGCCACGAGCGCACCAGCCGGTCGCGGAGCACCGGGTCCTCGGCGGCCCCGGTGCGCCTGGCGGTGGCCACCACCTCCGCGAACTCCCGCTGGAAGCCGATCTGCTGGCCCAGGGTGGAGGCGCCGCGCTCGTAGCCGAGGGTGGCCATCGCGATCCGCCAGCCCTCGCCGGGAGCGCCCAGGATGTTGCCCGCCGCGGTGCGGGCGCCGTCGAGGAAGACCTCGTTGAACTCGCTGGTGCCGGTCATCTGGAGGATGGGCCGTACCTCGATCCCCGGCTGGTCCATCGGGACCAGCAGGTAGGACAGGCCGCGGTGGCGCGCCGAGCCGGGCTCGGTCCTGGCGAGCACGAAGCACCAGTCGGCCACGTGGGCCAGTGAGGTCCACACCTTCTGGCCGGTGATGACCCACTCGCCGTCGTCCAGGCGCGCCCGCGTCTGGACGCCTGCCAGGTCGGAGCCCGCCTCCGGCTCCGAGTAGCCCTGGCACCACAGCTCCTCGCCACGCTGGATGGGCGGCAGGAAGCGCCGCCGCTGCTCCTCGGTGCCGTGCTCCAGGATGGTCGGCCCGATCAGTCCCTCGCCGATGTGCCCGACCCTCGCCGGGGCGGCGGCACGGGCGTACTCCTCGTGGAAGGCGACCTGGTCCTCCAGAGTGGCGTCCCGGCCTCCGTACTCCCTGGGCCAGCCCAGGCAGGTCCACCCGGCCTCGCCCAGCCGCCGCTCCCAGGCGAGCCGGACCTCGTGCCCCTCGTGCTCGCGGCCGGGCCCGCCCAGTCCCCGGGCGTGCGCGAACTCGCCCGTGAGGTTCTCCTCCAGCCAGGAGCGTGCCTCCTCGCGCAGGGTCATGGAATACCTCCGGCGTGGGGACGTCAGGCGTGGAAACGGCCGTAGCCGCCCCTGAAGAAGAGCAGCGGGCCGCCGTCGCCGTGGACACCGAGCCGGTGGACCCTGGCGACGACGATGACGTGGTCGCCCGCGGGATGCTCCGCCTCGATCGAGCAGTCGATCCAGGCCAGGCTCTCCTCGATCACCGGGTTGCCACCCGGGGAGACCGTCCAGTCGAGCCCGGCGAACTTGTCGCCGCCCCGGCCGGCGAGCGCGGCGCAGACCGGTTGCTGGTGCTCGGCGAGCACGTTGATCGTCTGGGTTCTGGCGGCGCGCAGGCGCGGCCAGCTCGTGCTGCTGTGGGCCACGCAGAAGGCCACCAGCGGCGGGTCCAGTGACACCGAGGTGAAGGAGTTGGCCGCCAGGCCGCACGGCTCGCCGGTGTCGGGGTCGATGGCGGTGATGGCCACCACACCGGTGGCGAAGTGGCCGAGCACGGAGCGGAACCACCGGCCGTCCACGGCGCCGCCCTGGTGCGTGGCCCCGTTGATCTCAGGTCTCTCGGCTCCGTTTGACGGGCCCTGCGAAAGGCCACTCTGCATGGCGACTCCGTTGGCGGTGGTGCCGCGCCCGGCCAAGGTGGCGCGGGGGTGGTCGGCGGTCTCCAGCAGCCGGGCCGCGTGAGTGCTCATGGTGCTACTCGCCTCCTCAATCGCGCCCGATCGGCCTCCGAGGGGGTTCGGCGGCGGACGGCGTCCTCCACCGTCTGGCGCCATCTTACCAAGCGCTTGCTTGGATTGTAGGGGAGTGCCGGAAAAAGTCCCCGGTCGCCGTCGGCGCGCGCCCGTCGTTGACATCCGCGATTCGCCCGGCCTAGCCTCTGGCCAAGCGCTTGCTTGAGATCGGAGGCTCGTACGTGGGTGGTTTCCGGGACCGCACGGCCGTCGCGGGCGTCGGGTACACCCGGTTCTCCAAGGATTCCGGGGTCAGCACCCTCACCCTGGCCTGCGAGGCCGTGCTGGCGGCCCTGGACGACGCGGGCCTGACCGCCGACGACGTCGACGGCATCGCCACCCACCGGGTCGGTGACTCCGCCGCGCCCTGTCTGGTCGGTCCCGCGCTCGGCATCCACGAGCCCTCCTGGTACCTCGACCAGTTCGGCGGCGGCAGCGTCTCCCACTCGGTGGTCGGCCAGGCGGCGCTCGCGGTCGCGGCGGGCGTCGCCGAGACCGTCGTCTGCTACCGGGCGATCAACGCGCGCTCGGAGTTCCGGATGGGCGGGACCGGCCGGGGGTTGCCGGTCAGCCCCGAGGTCCAGTACCAGGCGCCGTACGGCTACTTCGCGCCGCCGCAGCAGTACGCGATGTTCGCCCGCGCCCACATGTCGAGGTACGGCACCCGTCCCGAGCACTTCGGCGCGCTGGCGGTCGTCCAGCGCGCCAACGCGGCCAAGAACCCCCGGGCGCTCATGCGCACCCCGATCACCCTGGACGACTACCTGGCGAGCCGGTGGATCGCCGAGCCGTTCCGGCTGCTCGACTGCTGCCTGGAGACCGACGGCGCCTGCGCGCTCGTCGTCACGAGCGCCGAGCGGGCCGCCGACCTGCGCAGGCCGCCGGTGCTCATCTCCGCCGCCGCGTGGGGAGGCGGCGACTCCTTCCTGTCCGGCGGCCGGGCGGACACCACGGTGACCAGCGCGGCCGAACTGGCCCCGCGCCTGTACCGCCAGGCGGGCATCGGGCCCGCCGACGTCGACGTGGCCGAGATCTACGACTGCTTCACCTACTCGGTGATCGTGCAGCTGGAGGACTACGGCTTCTGCGCCAAGGGCGAGGGCGGCCCGTACGTCGCCTCGGGTGCCGTCGCGCCGGGTGGTGAGCTGCCGGTGAACACGCACGGCGGGTTCCTGTCGGAGGGGTACGTGCACGGCGTCAACCACATCGCCGAGGCCGTCTCACAGCTGAGGGGGGACGCGGGGGACAGGCAGGTGGAAGGGGCCGAGGTGGCGCTCTCCACGGCCCAGCCCGGCTACATCCTGCCCGCCACCTCGGCGCTGATCCTGCGGAAGGGGTGAGGGGTGCGTCCGGTTGCCGATCGCGACTCGGCGGAGTGGTGGAGGCGGACCGCCGGCGGGGAGTTCGTGCTCCAGCGGTGCGACTCCTGCGCCACGCCGCGCTTTCCCGCCCGCGCCTACTGCCACCGCTGCAGGACCCGCGAGTGGCACTGGGAGCCCATCGCCCCGGCCGGCCGCGTCGAGAGCTGGATCGTCAGCCACCAGCCCTTCCTGGCCGGGGTGAGCGAGCCGTACACGGTGGTGATGGTACGGCTGGACGAGGCGCCCGAATGCGTCATGTACGGCAACTGGCGCGGTGCGGAGCCGCCGGTCGCGGGCCTGCCCGTCCGGGCGTGCTTCAGGAAGGTGGACGAGGAGCTGTCGCTGATCGACTGGCGTCCGCTCGGCTGAGGCGCGTTCGCGGTGGGGCTCATCGTCGGGGTCGCGTCACGGGTGCGTCCCGGCGGGTCCCGTTCCCGCCGATCGCGCTCCGGAGATGGGGAGCGCGCCCTGGCGGGCGTGGGGGACCCGCCAGGACGCGTTCCGCTCCGGCGCGATAGGCGGAGGACCCCGGCGAGGGGTGGGGTCCTCCGCCGGCTAGTCGCGCTCGGAGTCTGTGTCGGCGAAGGCGCGGACCTGGTGGTCCGCCTCCTCCTCCGCGAGGTCGTCGTCAGGCGTGGGCCGCCGGTAGTGCTGCGAGATGAGGCGGGCCGCCCCAGCCGGGTCGTCGGCCGGATGCGAGGACTCAACGCCATCCTCGTTCCAGACAAAGAGCCCGTTCTTGCACCAAACGGTTAGATCGGTCAGCACCGAGAGCACGGACATCCCGCTTCCGTTGCTCTGGTAGGTGTGGGTGAACCCCTGGCGGTGCAACGCGTAGCGCAGTAAACGCGTCGCCTCGCGGGGGTCGCGCCAGGGCAGGTACGGCGCATCCACGCGGACCGACAGCACCGGCCTCCACCCCCTCGCTGACCTATCGATGGATTTGTACCAACGATTGGATGATGCGGGTCTTGGGAGGTTGGGTCAAGGGGCTGTTCCCCGCTAGAACCAGATCGTCTAGTTTTGTTGGCACAAAGGGGACTTAATGGCGCGGTCAACGCTGTATCAACTGGTGGCCTCCGATCTGAGGAGGACCATCTACTCCGGTGCGCTCGGACCGGGGGATCAGCTGCCGACCGAGGCGGAGCTCATGCTCGTGCACCAGGTGAGCCGGAACACCGTGCGGCTGGCTCTCGGCGAGCTGGTGAACGAGGGCCTGGTCACCCGTACCCCCCGCAGGGGCACCGTCGTGCGGGAGCGCCGTCCGCTGCTCATGCACCCCCAGCGCGAGCTGCAGCCGCGGGGCGAGGAGACCCTGGAGGCCTTCGCCTGGGCGGTCTCGCAGGAGGGGCGCGCGCCGAGCCAGGAGATCGAGGTCTCGATCGTGCACCCGGCCGAGGAGATCGCCAGCAGGCTGGAGCTCGCGGACGACGAGCTCGCCGTGGTCCGCCGCAGGCTGCGCTTCGTGGACGGCCAGCCGTACAACACCAACGACTCCTACTTCCCGCTGGCCCTGGTCGCCGACTCCGAGATCACCCGTCCCGGCGACATCAGGCGCGGGGCCAACAAGGTCCTTGAGGAGCTCGGCCACCGGCAGGTGCGGATGGTGGACGACATCTGGGCGCGGATGCCCAACAGCGCGGAGACCGAGCGGCTCCAGCTCCAGCTCGGTACGCCGGTCGTCGTCTACGTCCGAGTCGGTTACGACGTGGAGGACACCCCCGTGCGCGTGGCGGTGTCGGTACTGCCCGCGGACAAGCACCTGATCAGGTACGAGCTGGAAAGCCGTTGACATCTCGGTAACCGCCCTGACGGGCCGGCCTCCACTCCGTCCGCGCCGCGGGCGCCCGGCGGGCCGCGCCCGCAGGGCGGCCGTTCTCCTTCCGGCCGGCGCACTCCGGGCCGGGCCTTCCCCGGACCCGGCCGTCTCGCCCGAGCTCCCCCCGCCCGTCGCCCTCCCGCCGGGCTCTCTCGCGCCGCCCGCGCCTCTCACCCCGACCGGCGTCTCCCCGCCGCTCGCCCCCAGCCCCTAGGCATCCGCCTAGCCCGACATGGGTGCCGTGCGCCATCAGGCGGCCACGCTCCGTGTCAACTCGCGTACCGAACGCAACGAAGGGATGAACCATGCACTCGAACACCGCCAGTCCCACCACCGTGCGCCCGTTCACGCTGCGCAGGGCCACGGACGGTGATCTCGGCGGGGTGCTCGCGCTCCTCGCCGAGACCGCCGGGTGGCTGAACCGCCGCGGCGTGCGGCAGTGGCCCGCCGCCGGCTTCCCCGCCGAGCGCATCACCCCGCTGATCGACGAGGGCGTCATGTACCTGCTGGACGGGGAGGACGGGCCCGCCGCGACCCTCGCCCTGGACGCTCACGCCGACCCCGAGTTCTGGGCTCCGGGAGACGACCCCGGCTCGGCGCTCTACGTCCACAAGCTGGCCGTGGCGCGCGCCCACGCCGGCCGGGGGCTGGGAGAGGCGCTGCTCGACTGGGCGGGCCTGCGGGTCCTGGCCCTGGGGAGAAGATGGCTCAGGCTTGACTGCTCCAAGGACAACTCGCGGCTCCAGGACTACTATCGGGGACAGCGTTTCGCGCATCTCCGCACGGTCGACCTGTCGCATCGCGCCTCCGGCGCCCTGTTCCAGCGGCCGGGGGGCCTGCGCGCCCACGCGTCCGGCCTCGCGCTGTCCTTCTCGGACCGGCGCGGGTCGTCCGTCCCCGAGCATGTCTGAACCACGGCGATCCCAGGGCAAACCCATCCGATAGCCTCCATTCATGACCGGATCCTTGCTTGAGGTGATCACGCTTGACGTGCGTGATGCCGTCGCGGCCGAAGCCGGCGGCGCCGATCGCCTGGAGGTCGTCGCCGACATGGCCGTGGACGGGCTCACCCCGGCTGCGGAGACGGTCGCGGCGATCTCCAAGGAGTGCGCGCTGCCGCAGATGGTGATGCTGCGTGGCGAGGCCTCGTTCCTGGCCACGCCCGAGTCGCTGAAGACCCTGAGCCGCGAGGCCAGGGCACTCGCCGACGCGGGCGCGGCCGGGTTCGTGTTCGGGTTCCTCGACCGGGCGGGGGCGGTCGACCTGGCCGCCACCGAGGCGCTCATCCACGCGGTCGCACCGCTGCCCTGGACCTTTCACCGGGCGGTGGATCACGCGGCCGACACCCAGGCGAGCTGGCGTGCCGTCCGCCTGCTGCCCAACCTCGCCACCGTGCTCACCTCGGGTGCGCCCGGTGGCGTGGCGGACGGGCTGCCACTGCTCAAGACCCGGTGCGAGGCGGGCGACGGCCCGCTGATCCTGGCCGGGGGCAGGCTGAGGCCCAGCCATGTCGGGGTGCTGATGGAGTACGGCGTGCGGGCCTTCCACGTCGGCAGCGCCGTGCGGGCGTCCTGGTCGGACCCGGTCGACGAGCGCCGGGTCCGCCAGTGGCGCGCCCTGATCGACTGAGGCGCGCCAGGTCTCGCGATGATCGGCCGGGAGCCGGGGGACCGGCGATCGAGGTCAGGCCGGTGGAGCGCCCAGGGCCAGGTCGGCGCGGCGCAGGGCGGCGGTCATGGTCTTGATCGTGGCGGGCTCGTCCATCACACCCTCGCCCGCCTCGCGCCGCTCCTGCCAGGCGCGCACCCGGTGGGCGTACTCCTGGTAACGGGACAGGTGGAAGGCGTAGACCGTCGCGTACCGGCTGACCAGGTGTGACGGGTGCATGTCCCAGCCCTGGTAGAAGCCGTGGCCCAGGGAGTGCCCGACCAGCTCCGCGTGGCGCCGCCACAACTCCTGCACGGCCCGCCTGTCATCCGAGGCGGGGGAGGCCGCCAGCGAACCGTCCGACAACTCCACGCCGGTCCCGGCGAAGACCGTCTGCATGACGTTCCTGGCGTGATCGCAGACGGGATGGTCCAGCCGCTGCTCGTGCGGGGGCAGGGCGCAGCTCGCCGTGTAGTCGAAGACGCCGAAGTGCGCCGCGGCCAGCCTGCCCCGCAGGGAGGCGACCAGAGCGGAGTCGAGGAACAGCACCGTCTGCGGCGCCTCGACCTGGATCTCGAACCGGAGCGCGCCCTCGTCGAGGCCCAGCCCGTCCTCCAGTGCCCGCAGGCAGTCGGCGAACTGGTGGAGGTAGGCCCTCATCAGCACCTTCGGGAAGGTGACCACGAATCCCCCGGGCAGCCGCCCGACCCGCTCGACCACGCCGGTGAGAAAGCCGTCCAGCGTCCTGAGGGAGCGGACCGGGTCGCCGTCGGCGAACGACTTCACCCGCAGACCCCAGCGGCGGGGGAGCGTTCCGGCCGCGTGCATGGCCGCGATCGCCTCGGCGGCGGTGGAGGCGTGACCGTCCTCCTCCGCGGGGCGCGGCCCGTACCCGTCCTCGAAGTCGACGCGCAGGTCCTCGACGGGCTCCTCGCCGAGCTTGGCGGCCACCCGGCCGTGCACGGCTCCGGCGAGGTCCTCGCCCACGCCGAGGATCGCGGCCAGATCGCCCTGCGGCAGGTGCCGCCGCATCAGCTCCAGCGCGGCGTCACCCCACGCCCGCACCGTCCCGGCGTCGAGGCGGTCCGCGGGGACGTAGACCGTGTGCACCGGCTGCCACCCGGCCGGTCCGTACGGGTACAGCGCCGACTGCTCGCGGTGGACCCGCTCGAAGCCCGGGATCAGGGCGGACGGGTCGGCGAGCGTGACGCGCATGCTGGTGCTCCTCTGGGGACGTGCCGATATGGACGTGCCGGTTCGGACCGGACGCGCCGTTTTGAACGCACCTTAGCCGCAGCCCTCCGCCACCGGTCACCCCTGCCACCGTCGCCCCACGCCGATCAGTGGACTCAGCCGGTCCCAACCGGATCACAAGTCACCATGGCTAAACTTTGCCATCGGAGTTCGATCACTCGGCGATGGGATGACATGAACAGACTCAAGGGGCTCTCCGCGCTGGCCGGGTCCCTGCTGGCCGTACTGCTGATGACGCAGGCGGCTCCGGCCGCCGCGGCGGCCGCGCCCGCGAAGCCCAAGGTGGCCGTGGCGGTGAAGGCGGGTCCGGCCAAGCACACCGGTAAGTGCCCGGTGACCGTCGGCTTCACGGCGAAGATCAAGGTGAGCGCGCCCACCGTGGTGGCCTACCGCTGGCTCAGGGGCGACGGCTCCAAGAGTGCGGTGAAGACCGTGAAGGTGAACGGGACGAAGATCCTGAAGGACCGCGCCACCTTCCGCGGCAACCTGAAGGGCTGGCAGGCGCTCCAGGTGCTGAGCCCGCGCAAGGTCGTCTCCAAGAAGGCGGCCTTCACGATCTCCTGCGCGCCGCAGAGCGGCGGCGGTAACGGTGACAACGGCGGTGACGGTGGCGTCGACCCGCAGGGTCCGGCGGAGGGGCAGGGCGGCACCGAGAACGGCGAGTAGCGCGAACAGCGCCCCGGCCGCGGCCACCCTCCGGTTCTCCGGGCGTGGCCGCGGCCGTGTCATTGACGGCCGCAGGCGGTGAGCATGGCGGCGATGCCGAGGAGTTTCACCCGCTCGCCCCGGTCGAGGGACCTGGCCAGTGCCGCCTCGGCGGCCTCGATGGCCAGCCAGTGCTCGTAGGTGATCGGTGAGATGCCCCGGGAGGCGAGGAGCTCGTCCGGGTCCGTGCGGTGTACCGGATCGCGGCCGGCGAGATCGGCGAGGAGGGTGCGGACCGTCTCGGCGGCGTCGGACTTGTTGGTGCCGATCACACCGCTGGGACCGCGCTTGAGCCAGCCCGCCACGTACTCGCGGTCGCGGACCCGGCCGGCCTCGTTCGGCACGGTCATGGTGGCCTCGGAGAAGGGAACGCCGGGTAGCGGCACGCTCTGGTAGCCGACCGAGCGCAGCACCATGCCGACCGGGAGGGTCTCGAACTCGCCGGTGCCGACCACCCGGCCGTCCAGCAGCCGGGTTCGCTCCAGCTTGAGCGCCTCCACCCGCCCCTCGCCGAGGATCTCCACCGGGCGCATCCAGAACCGCACGTCCAGCCGCCGGGGACGGCCCGTCAGGCCGCGGGCCGCCCAGCTCTGCAGGACCTCGACGTTGCCTCTGATCTGCCGGGACGCCGTCGAGACGTCCGCGGCGCTCTCCTCGGGCCGCACCCGCACGTCCGCGTTGGTCAGCTCGCCCAGCTCCCTGAGCTCCTTCAGGGTGAACTTGGCGTGCTCGGGCCCCCGGCGGCCGATCATGTGGATGGCCTTCACCTCGCTGGCGGCCAGCCGGTCGAGCACCTCCTGCGGCACGTCGGTGGCGCGCAGCTCGTCGGCGGTCTTGGCCAGGATGCGCACCACGTCGACCGCCACGTTCCCCACGCCGATCACCGCGACCTCGGGGCTGTCGAGGACGAAGCGGTCACCGGGCATGTCGGGATGGCCGCAGTACCAGTTGACGAAGTCGGTGGCGGCCACGCTGCCCGGCAGGTCCTCGCCGGGGATGCCCATCCGCCGGTCCACCATCGCGCCGGTGCAGTAGACCACGGCGTCGTAGCAGTCGAGCAGATCGGTGACGCCGATGTCCCTGCCGAACTCGACACCGCCGAGGAACCGCACGTCCGGAAGCTCCAGCACGCCGCGCAGGTAGCCCGCTATCGACTTGATCGAGGTGTGGTCGGGGGCGACCCCGTAGCGCACCAGACCGTACGGGGTCGGCAGCCGCTCCAGCACGTCCACCCGCAGGGGCGCGGTGGCCTGTTTCCTCAGGGCCTCGGCCGTGTAGATCCCGGCGGGCCCCGACCCCACGATCGCGACTCGCAGCGACACATCGCCTCCCAGGGTGCTGGCTGTCATGACGCGATTCTCCATTACCGGTGCCCGCCGGGCCAGTCTCGGCGGTCCGTTGTGATCGAACCGGTCATCCGGCACGGGGCGTCCGGCGGATACGTTTCCAATATTTCCGAACATTCCCTGCGAACACGGTGTTCCCGGCGGGCCTGATCCTCCGTGGGAGCACGTGCCTCGGAGGTTCTCTGCATTTCCCGCGAACACGGTATGCCCGGCGTGCCCGGTGCCCCGTGAGAGGACGTGCTCGTGCGCCCGCCCGTCCACGGGGCCGCTCGTGCTGTCTACGGGGTCGTCCGCGCGCGCAGGGCGCGTTTGTCTATCTTCCCGTTGCCGGTGACGGGAAGGGCGTCGACCACGATCACCCGCCTGGGCACCTTGTAGTTGGACATGTTGTCGCGGGCCCAGGAGATGACCTTCTCCGGCTCGACGGCCGCCCCCGGCCTCGGGACCACGAACGCCCAGCCGACCTCGCCCATCCGCTCGTCGGGCACCGAGACCACCGCGGCCTGGGCCAGGGAGCCCTCCCGCAGCAGGAGCCCCTCCACCTCGGCGGGGGAGACGTTGAACCCCCCGGCGATGAACAGCTCCTTCTTACGGTCCACGATGGCGAGGTCGCCGCGGGTGTCGAGGGCGCCGATGTCGCCGGTGTGCAACCAGCCGTCCCTGATCACCTCGGCCGTTCTTTCCGGCTCGCCCCAGTAACCGCGCATGACCCCGTACCCGCGGACGAGGACCTCGCCGCGCTCGCCGCGCGGCACCTCCAGGCCGTCGTCGTCGACGATCCGCACCTCCATGCCCGGCACGGGGCGGCCCGTGCTGCCCGCGATGACCTCGACGGGGTCGTCGGCCCTGGTCATGGAGACGACCGTGCCCTCCATCAACCCGTACGCGTTGATCATGCGTTCCAGGCCGATCCGCTCCAGCAGCCTGCGTACCAGCTCGGAGGGGACGGAGGCCGCCCCGCAGATCGCCACGCGCACCGAGTGCTCGCCGATCTCGGTCTCCTCGAGCAGCCGGTGGAACAGCATCGGGGGCCCGGCCAGGATCGTGATCCCGCCGTCGCGGATCAGGCCGGCCAGCAGGTCGGGGCCGAACGTGGCGATCGGCATCATCGTGGCCCTGCGCATGACCGAGGCCAGCAGCCCGGCGTTGAGCCCGAAGCCGTGCGCGAACGGGGCGATCACCGGGTAGCGGTCGCCGGGGCCGAGCGTGACGATCTCCGCCCAGTCCCAGTAACCGCGCAGCATCCGGCCGTGTTCGAGCATCACGCCCTTGGGCGTGCCCGTGGTGCCCGAGGTGGAGATGATCTCGCACAGGTCGTCAGGTCGTACGGCCAGCGCGCGCTCCTCGGCCTCGGCGCGCCCGATGAGGGAGCCGGCGACGAGCACCTGCGATGGCTGCGCCGAGCCGGGCCGCTCCAGCCCCTCGGGCACGATCGAGTGCCGCAGGTCCGGCAGGCCGGCGAAGGGCAGGCCGCCGCCCGTCTCGCCGGCGGCCTCGGCCAGCAGGTCGGCCAGGACGGCGCCGTCGTGACCGTACCCGGTGATCAGCACGCTCGCCCCGGTCGAGCGGAGCGTCGCGGCGGCCTCGATGCCCTTGTAGCGCGACGACAGCGGCACGAGCACCGCGCCGGCGTCCCAGACGCCGAACGCGGTGATCACCCAGTGCGCGTCGTTCGGGCCCCAGACGGCGACCCGATCGCCCGGCAGCACGCCCAGCGCGATCAGGCCCCTGGCGACCTCGCCCGCCCGGTCGCGCAGCTCGGCGAGGGTCAGCCGGACCGTCCCGTCGTCCACGACGACGTCCGAGGGGTGATCGCCGGACAGGGCGCGGAGCATGCGGGGAATCGTTCGCCAGCCGGGTACTTCCATGGCGGTCGCGCCTTTCGTGGATCAGCGGGCGATGGCTGTGCGATCCCTGCCCAGGTGGTGGCCTCGCGTGTCGTTCACCACGCCGGGGGAGACCGTCTCCGAGATCCGGTCGGAGATCTCGACGGCGATCGTGACCGGGGTGAGCGCCTTGAGCGACTGCTGGAGGCGCGACCTCCACATGGGATTCCCGACGAGGCTCTCCCGCTTGAAGGTCACGGTCAGGACCGCGGTGTCGAGCGTGCCCTGCCGCGAGACGCCCAGCTCCCAGCCGGAGACTCCGTCGATCTTGTTGAGCGCCCGCTGGATCCGGTTCAGCGACACCCACACCCCGCGCACCAGCACGTGGTCGCCGACCGTGTGCTCGGGGGCGGGGATCGCCTCCCCGCCGGAGACCCTGACCACCTGGCCGGTGCGCACCGCCTCCCCGGCCCGCGGGCCGGCGACGACCAGCTCGGCCGGCCCCGAGGCGTACGGCGGTGCCTGCAGCTCGTCCTTCTCCAGCGGGGCCAGGCCCACCGAGCCGGGTACGAGCAGGGTCAGCGGCGCCGACTCCGAGGACCGCCAACCCAGCGGCGTCGCGGTGAACGGCGAGCAGTAGACCTCCGTCACCCGTGCCCCGAACTCCGTCGCCAGATGCGACATCGTGCGGCGCGAGGCGATCTCCCCGGTCAGCACGACGTGCCGCAGGCCCAGGTCCAGCGGGTCCAGCAGGAACTCCAGGTGTAGCCGGGCCAGCAGGTCCATCGCGCCGGTCGGCGTGATCACCAGGGTGGTCGCGCCCAGCGACTCCAGCGCGTGGTGCAGCCTGAGCCTGCCCCGGGGGCCGACGGAGGCACCCGCCCCCGCGACCTCGGCGGCGGCGCGCGCCCACTGCGGGCCCGCCAGCTCGCCGTCGCCCGACAGCGCCGCCACCACCCGGTCCCGCCCGTCCACGCCCGCCGCCCGCAGCGCGGCGGCGTAGGCGGCGGTCAGCTCGCCGACCTCGCCCGCGGGGGTCACGCTGCCGGCGTCGGCGGAGACCAGCAGCAGCCCGGACGCGCTCCGGCTCCCGGCGGCGAGGTCGTCCCTGGTCAGCCATACGGAGGGCGCACCGAGCGGGACGGCTCCGGCGGGCGCCGCGTTCGGGGCGGGCGCGGCGCCGTCGCCGCGGGCCGCCGGGTTCGTCGTCAATTGATCACCTCGGTCATGAAAAGCCGCATCGACTCGCAGACGTGTTCGTGGGCGAGGCCGCCCACCTGTGCCTGCAGGATCAGGTCGGTGGCCCCGGCCTCGGCGATGCGGGCCGCGGCCTTCCGGGAGCCCTCCACGTCGTCCACCACGACCATGTGGTGCTCGCGGAGCGTGGCCATGGCCTCCTCGGGGGGCATGCCGGCCGCGAGCTGGCCCAGGACCTTGTGGGTGGCGTGCCGGGCGTCGTAGTAGTCGGGAGGGGTGACCAGGTTGACCTGGCGCCGGATGTACCACAGGACCGGGTCGGAGGCGATCTCGAACGCCCGCTCCCTGGTGCCGCCGACGAACCACGGGATCATCAGCGCGATCCGCCGGCTGTCGGGGTCGAAGCCGTTGTCGGCCAGGCACTGCCGGTAGCTCGCGATGTCCTCGGCGACGTCGTCGAGGCCCTTGAGCATCGTCATGCCCAGCAGGTTGTAACCGTGCCTGGCCGCGGCCAGGTAGCCCTCCAGGGAGGTGGACGCCACCCACACGGGAGGGTGCGGCACCTGGGCCGGTCGAGGGTAGACGGAGACGTCGGGGATCTCGAAGAACTCGTTGGACCGGCTGATCGGCTCGCCGTCGGCGTTCCAGATGGCGAGGGTGGCCTCCAGCGAGTCCTCCCAGATCTGCCGCGACTTCTCGAAGGGCTTCTGGAACGCCTGGTACTCCAGCGGGGACGCGCCCCGTCCGGTGCCGAACTCCACCCGGCCGCCGGAGATGACGTCGAGGGTCGCGACGCGTTCGGCGGTCCTGATGGGCGACTGGAAGGGCAGCAGCACCACGCCCAGGCCGAGGTGGATCCGCTCGGTGCGCTGGGAGATGGCGGCCAGCACGAGGTCGGGGGCCGATGAGTGGGAGAAGCCCCGGGTGAAGTGGTGCTCGACGAACCACGCGGTGTCGAAGCCCAGCCGGTCTCCGAGGACCACCTGGTCGATCACGTTGCGGAACGTCTGCTGTTCGACCTCGCGGGAGCGTCCGCGGACCTCCAGCTCGTAGCCCAGGCTGATCCTTAGGGACGTCATCCACGCCTCCGTTGTGTCCATCCGACCCCCGGCCGAGGCCTTCCACTTAACCAAGCGCTCGCTTGGCGAGATTACCAGCATGCCGGGACGTCAACAAGCCGACCCGTGAGGCGCTCTCCCTACAGGCCCGCGGCGGCGGCCAGGCGGGCGCGGTGCGCCTGCGGGGTGCCGAGGAGCTGGGCGTCCGCGGTGGCCCGCTTGAAGTAGCGATGGGCCGGATGCTCCCAGGTGACGCCGGTGCCGCCGTGGACCTGGATGCTCTCGCCCGCGGCGGCCAGGTAGGCCTCCGTGCAGTAGGAGCCCGCGACGGCGGCCCGGACGGGAAGCTCCTCCAGCGGGGCGCACGCGGCGGCCAGGGCGGCCGAGCGGGCCGACTCGACCAGCAGGAGCACGTCGGCGAGCTTGTGCTTGACCGCCTGGAAGGAACCGATCGGGCGGCCGAACTGGTGGCGCTGTCTCGCGTGGGCCACCGCGGTCTCCAGGCAGCGGGCCGCCCCGCCCACCTGTTCGGCGGCCAGCGCGGCGACCGCCAGGTCGCGGACCCGCTCGTGCGCCGTGCCGGAGCCGATCCGGACGGCGGGGACGGCGTCGAAGGCGAGCGCGGTGAGCGGGCGGGTCTGGTCCAGGGTGGGCAGCGGCGTGCGGGAGGAGGGGGCGGCCTCAAGGAGCGCGCCGCCCGCGTAGGCCAGCACCAGCTCGCCGTCCAGGGCGTGCCGGGCGATCCCGGTCAGCCGGTCGCCGTCCAGCACCAGCTCGGCGTCGCCGGGGAGCAGCACGGTCGCGGTGACGGCGCCTTCGGCGATGCCGGGAAGCAGCCTGGCCATGGCCGCCCGGTCGCCGGTGGCCTTGATCGCCTCCACGGCCAGCACCGCGGTCTGCAGGTAGGGATGGGGCGACAGGGCGCGGCCGACCTCCTCGCACACGACGGCCGCCTCGGCCATGCCGCAGCCCGCGCCGCCGTACTCCTCGGGGACCGCCAGGCCGGCCACGCCCAGCTCGGCGGCGAACCGGACCCAGGGGGCGTCCGGGTGCCGGGTGAGGAAGGAGCGGACCGCGTCACGGAGCTCCAGCCGCTCCTCGGAAAGGCTTGGGGAAACGCTCGCGAAAAGACTCACGGCAACAGCATAACCAAGCGCTCGCTTGCCTAGTAAAATTTGTCCCACTCTGGGTATTAGTGCAGGTCAGATATACTGCCGGTGGCCACGAGTACATGTGATCGGGGGATCGGTGGCTTTGGCAGAACGCAACTACACGCTTGACTTCGTCGCGGGGGACCGACGGGATCGCGCCATTCTCCGGCACATGGTCCTCTCGCTCTTCGTGGGGATGCTGCTGGGTGGCGTCGGAGCGCTACTGCTCTACGGCCCCGGCCTGCCTGGTGCGATCTACAACCCGTACGCGTACGTCCTCCTCGCCGTCGTCGTGGGGCGGAGCGCGGCCGGTTTCGGCTGGGCGGTGCTCTCCAGCGTGCTCGCCGCGTTCGGGGTGCTGCTCTCGATACTGACCGCCACCCTCTTCGAACCGGGAGACTGGCTCGCCAGGCTCGGCGACGACGGCGCCACGATGAACCTCACGGTCGTCAATCTCGTGACGATCGGGGTTCTCGCCTATCTCGCCAAGCGCCCCGGCCGCTGGGGAGCCCTCGCGGCCGGCGGGGCGGTCGGGCTGGCCCTGTTCGAAGGCATCGACAAGATGATGCCCGGCCCCGAGCACGTCCCCGGCTTCTGGCCGTGGGGAGCCGCGGTCGTGATCGTGTTCGCGCTGGGGATGTTGGTCTCACTGGCCCGCGGCAGGGAGCGTGTCTGCTCCGCGTTGGTCGCGCTGGCCCTCGGGGCCTTCTACTTCGTTTTCCTCGCCGGGCTCTGAAAGGGGCGACGGCCGACAATCGGCTTGCCGGACTCGATAGCCTGTAGGGCATCGATCCCTGCTAGCTAGGAGTAGCCGTGCTGCTGCGCATGTCGTCGCTGTTTCTTCGAACGCTGAGGGACGACCCGGCAGACGCGGAAGTCCCGAGCCACAAGCTGCTCGTCCGCGCCGGTTACGTCCGCCGCGTCGCCCCCGGCGTCTACTCCTGGCTGCCCCTCGGCAAGACGGTCCTGGAGAACGTCACGCGCGTGGTGCGCGAGGAGATGAACCGCATGGGCGGCCAGGAGGTGCTCTTCCCCGCGCTCCTGCCCCGTGAGTACTACGAGGCGACCGGCCGCTGGACCGAGTACGGGGACACGCTCTTCCGCCTCAAGGACCGCAAGGGTGCCGACTACCTGCTCGGTCCCACCCACGAGGAGATGTTCACCGACATGGTCAAGGGGGAGTACTCCTCCTACAAGGACTATCCGGTGACCCTCTACCAGATCCAGACGAAATATCGCGACGAGGCCAGGCCCCGGGCCGGCATCCTGCGCGGGCGCGAGTTCATCATGAAGGACTCCTACTCCTTCGACCTCGACGACGAGGGTCTCAAGCACTCCTACGAGCGCCACCGCGAGACCTACATCAAGACCTTCGACCGGCTCGGCATCACCTACAAGATCTGTTTCGCCACCTCCGGCGCGATGGGCGGGTCGGCCTCCGAGGAGTTCCTCGCCCCCGCGGCCACCGGTGAGGACACCTTCGTGGCCTGCCACGACTGTGGCTACGCGGCCAACGCGGAGGCCGTCGTCACCCCCGCCCCGGTCGCCGAGGGCACCGGCGAGCGGCCCGCCATGCGGGTGCTCGACACCCCCGGCACCCCGACCATCGAGTCGCTGGTCAACCACGTCAACGAGCACCACGGCCTGGGCATCACCGCCGCCCAGACGCTCAAGAACATCGTGGTCAAGGTGACCGTCCCGGGCTCCGGCAAGACCGAGACCCTGGTCGTGGGTGTTCCCGGAGACCGCGAGGTCGACTTCAAGCGGCTGGAGGCGTCCCTGGCCCCCGGTGAGCCCGCCATCTTCGAGGCCGAGGACTTCGCCAGGCACCCCGGCCTGGTCCGCGGCTACATCGGCCCGCAGGTCCTGCGGGATCTCGGCATCCGCTACCTCGTCGACCCCCGCGTGGTCGACGGCACCGCCTGGGTGACCGGCGCCAACGAGCCGGGCAAGCACGCCGCGGACGTCGTCGCGGGCCGTGACTTCGTCGCCGACGGCACCATCGAGGCCGCCGAGGTCCGCGCGGGCGACGCCTGCCCGGTCTGCGGTTCGGGCCTCTCCATCGACCGCGGTATCGAGATCGGTCACATCTTCCAGCTCGGCCGAAAGTACGCCGACGCCGCGAAGCTCGACGCCCTCGGCCCCGACGGCAAGCCGATCCGCATCACCATGGGCTCCTACGGCGTCGGCGTCTCCCGCGCCGTGGCGGTGCTGGCCGAGCAGCGGCACGACGAACTCGGCCTGCGGTGGCCCCGCGAGATCGCCCCGGCCGACGTCCACATCGTGGGCACCGGCAAGGACGGCCAGATCGAGGCCGCTGTGAAGATCGCCGAGGAGTTGGAGGGCCGCGGCCTGCGCGTCCTGGTGGACGACCGCTCCGGGGTCTCGCCGGGCGTGAAGTTCAAGGACGCCGAGCTGCTCGGCATGCCGACGATCCTGATCGTCGGCCGAGGCCTCACCCAGGGCGTCGTGGAGCTGCGCGACCGCGCCACCGGTGCCAAGGAGGAGATCCCGCTCGCCGAGGCGGTCGACCGCGTCGTGGCGGCCTGCGAGGAGTGAACCCGCGGGCCGGGAGGCGACGATCTCGCCCCGCGCCACCGCACATGTGAAGGAGCGGCCCACCCGGCGGGTGGGCCGCTCCTTCAGGTCTGTGGCCCCGTCTCAGTAGTGGCGGTAGCGGGAACTCCGGCCGACCGTCCGGCCGATCGTCCTGCCCACGTGGAATCCGCCGGGCAGGTTGACGGTGATGTGTTTGCGGCCGTCGGGAGTTCTCGCGACGTGGAATCTGCGATTGCCGAAGCCGTGGCCGACCCCTCGTGGAGACAGGTCGATCCGGAAGGGACCGATTTTGATCGACTTTCTGTATCCCCAGCCCATTGTTCTCTCCCCGAACCTCGTGCCGTGTCAGAAGAACGACCGGGGTTCGCGAACGGTTCCCGGGAAACGCCCGTCAGCGACGCGCACCGCTGCCGAGCGTCTTGCGCCAGTGGAAACCGCCGGGCAGGTTGACGCTCAGCGTGCGGCGCCCATCTGCCGTCTTGGTGACTCTGAAGGCACGGTTTCCCCAGCTGTGACCCACTCCACTCCGCGAAAGGTTAAGACGGAACGGACCGAACTTCATGGATTTCCGGTATCCCCAGCCCATTACTCCTCCTCCTCAGGCGTGTTTCACGGAGATTCAGCTACCCGGCAGGCGCCGTACAAACATGCTCGAAAGCGGGTTTGAATCTCATCTCATGAACACGGGGGCCGTGGTCAGGCATCGATACCGCGCCGACCGGCCCGTCACCCCGGGAAATCCTTACTCCGGGAAAGCGGCCATCGGTGAAAGTCACTCGGCGGCGGTCGCCGTGGGGGTGGCGGTGGGTGAGGTGCTGGGAGAGGTGGCGGGCGCGGGCGGCATGCCGGGGAAGGTGTCGATCTCCGGGCGCAGGTTGTAGGAGCGGGTGACGCACTCCTGCATGGCCAGCGCGGCCATCTTGCGCAGCGCCGTGTCGGCGGAGGCCGCCAGCTCCAGGTAGGCGCCGGTCACCCTCCGCTCGACCAGCACGGCCAGCTCCACCGCCTGCGCCGCCGTGGACGGCGTGACCGGGAGCTCGTAGACCGCGGTCGGCTCGGCCGGGGTGCCGCCCATCTTGACGATCATGGCGCGGAGCTGGTCACGGCGGGCGCGGTGGGCGTTGTAGGCCGCCGTCATCTCGGTGCGCAGCCTCCCCGTGCTCCTGGCCCCGATGACCCCGTACGCGTACACGGCGGCGTGCTCGGCCGCCAGCGCCGCGCCGAGTCCCTGGCCGGCCCTCACAGCGATCTCGACAGGGCCAGGGCGTGCGCGGCCTCGCAGGCGCCGATGGACGCGATCAGCTGGGCCAGCGGGGGCGAGGCCCCCTCGACCTGCCGGGCACGGAGCGCGGCCGCCCTGCGCTCCAGATCGCGAAGGGCCCGCACCGACGTCCTGCCGCCCGCGGACGCGCCGCCGGAGGGCGAGGGGGTGGGCGAGGGGGTGGGCGTCGCGGAGACGGCGGCGGGCGGGAGACGGCGGCGGAGCTCGGCCAGATGGGCCTCGTGCCGCTGCCTGAAGGGCGCGAGCCTGGCCGAGGCGGCCGAGGCGTACAGGGCCACTGCCCGCTCCTTGCCCGCGATCAGCTCCCGCAGGAGCACGGTTTCGGGATCGGGACGCTCGGCCACCGGAGGCACCCGTTCCTCGGCGGCGCAGCCCGCGGCGGCCACGGCCGCAACCCCGAGAGCGCCGCCCCGCAACAGGGCGCGCCGGGAGACGGAACGCACGGACGACCTCCGGTTCTGTGTCGGCAGCTGACGCACCTAGCATCGTACGGGCTTGGAATAATGGCACCCACCTCGCTTCTCGGGCGGCTCCGCCACACCGAGTGGCGCTGTTTCCACGCCCTGGTGTGGATAGGCTGGTTAATCGCATGGGCGAGGTCCGCCCGGCTGAGATCGTGACAATGGGAGGTCGGCATGGGCAACGCCACATCCCGCGACCGCCTGATGAAGCTTCTGGAACCTGTCGTCGGAGCCGAGGGGCTCGACTTGGAGGACGTCACGGTCACCCCCGCGGGCAAGAGGCGGCTGCTGCGTGTCGTCGTCGACCGTGACGGCGGCGTGAGCCTCGACGACGTCGCGGAGGTCAGCCACGCGGTCTCCGCGACGCTGGACGCCGACGACGCGATGGGAAGCACCCCGTACGTGCTGGAGGTCTCCTCCCCGGGGGTGGACCGCCCGCTCACCGAGCCGCGCCACTGGCGCCGCGCGGTGCGGAGGCTGGTCAAGGCCGACCTGAGGGACGGCACCGCCGTGGAGGGCCGGATCGTCGCCACCGACGAGACCGGCGTGGAGCTGGACGTCGACGGCGCGCCGCGCCGCATCGACTATGAGGACCTGACCCGAGGACGGGTTCAGGTGGAATTCCGCCGGCTCGACGACGCCGAAGACGACGGCGAAGACGGCGACGAGGGCTAAGGGGGAAGCCTCGTGGACATCGACATGAGCGTCCTGCGCAGCCTGGAGCGGGAGAAGGACATCTCCTTCGACCTGGTCGTCAAGGCGATCGAGGACGCGCTGCTGATCGCATATTTCCGGAGCGAGGGCGCGGCGGCCAAGGCGCGCGCCGAGCTCGACCGCAAGTCCGGGCACGTGACCATCTTCGCCGCCGAACTCGACGCCGAGAGCGGGGAGGTGCTCAGGGAGTTCGACGACACCCCGGGCAACTTCAGCCGCATCGCCGCGACCACCGCCAAGCAGGTCATCCTGCAGCAGCTCCGTGACGCCGAGGACGAGATCAACTTCGGGGAGTTCGCCAGCCGCGAGGGCGAGCTGGTGGCCGGCGTCATCCAGCAGGGCAAGGACCCGAGGGTGGTCCTGGTCGACCTGGGCAAGATCGAGGCGGTGCTGCCGCACAGCGAGCAGGTCCCGGGTGAGGAGTACGTCCACGGCGAGCGGATCCGCTGCTACGTGGTCCAGGTCAAGAAGGGGCACAAGGGCCCCTCGGTGACCCTGTCGCGCACCCACCCCGGACTGGTGAAGAAGCTCTTCGCGCTGGAGGTGCCGGAGATCGCCGACGGTACGGTGGAGATCGCCGCCATCGCCCGCGAGGCCGGTCACCGCACCAAGCTCGCGGTCAGGTCGCGGCGGCCGGGGGTGAACGCCAAGGGCGCCTGTATCGGCCCGATGGGCTCGCGCGTGCGCAACGTGATGACCGAGTTGCACGGTGAGAAGATCGACATCATCGACTGGTCGGAGGATCCCGCGGAGTTCGTGGGGAATGCCCTGTCGCCGGCGCGCGTTTCCCACGTAGAGGTGATCGACTTCGACGGCCGTGCCGCGCGGGTGACCGTGCCGGACTACCAGCTCTCCCTTGCCATCGGCAAGGAGGGGCAGAACGCCCGGCTGGCCAACCGCCTCACCGGCTGGCGCATCGACATCCGTCCCGACACCCAGCCGGGGGACGCGGCAGGTTCCGCAGATGCGTCCACACGGTAAGCTGGAATATGGTGGCCAGGCTGCCCCACTGAGAACGTGTGTGGGGTGCCGGGTTCGCACGGTTTCCTCCGAGCTGCTCCGCCTGGTGGTGGTCGAGGGCGTTATAGTCCCCGACCTGCGAAGACGGCTCCAGGGGCGTGGTGCTTCACTGCATCCCACCCTGAGCTGTCTCGAACTCGCAGAGCGTCGCCGAGCGTTTCCGCGTGCGTTTCGCGTTGCGGTTCCGCTCGACCTGTCGCGGCTGCGTGGCCACCTGGAAGAGCAACAGGCTGAAAGGATCGGGTGAAATGGTTACCGACTGTCATGTAGGACGCCGATTTGATGGGCTGGTCAGATAGCTATGAGCGCCTGATGAGCATGCGGCGATGAGTACGTCAACGTAACGACGGTCCGGCGGCACCGCCTCCCGGGCCGAGACAAGGGAGTGCAGTGGCGAAGGTCCGGGTATACGAGCTCGCCAAGGAGTTCGGTGTGGAGAGCAAGGTCGTCATGGCCAAGCTCCAGGAGATGGGCGAGTTCGTGCGTTCGGCGTCCTCGACTATCGAAGCACCGGTAGTCCGCAGGCTCACGGAAGCGCTAGGCGGCCCCAGTAAGGGTTCGTCCGACAGGGGCAGAGGCCCCAGGCCGCCTCAGGCGGCACCTCGGCCGGGTGACGGCCAGCCAAACGGCGTCTCTTCGGCGCCGACATCCATCCCCAAGCCGGGACCGGCCCCTCGGCCGGGACCGCGACCGGGTCCCGTACCGGCTCGTCCTGCGGCGCCCGCGCCGCAGGCCCCGCCGGTCGTTCCCAAGCCGGAGCCCCAGCAGGTGCAGCCTCCGCAGCCGCCGCGGCAGCAGCCGCCGCAGGTGCAGCCGCCGCGCTTCGAGGCGCCCCGCAGCGACAGCGGCCGTCCGGCGGCCTCCGGCCCCAAGCCGGGTCCGCGGCCCGCTCCGCGCCCCGGTCCGGCGGCGCGCCCCGAGGGTCGTCCGGAGGGTCGTCCCTCGGGTGGCCCCGGCGGAGCGCCCTCGGGTCCCAGGTCCGGTGCCGGCGCGGGCGCGCCCAAGCCGGGTCCGCGTCCGGGCCCGCGTGGTCCGCGCCCCGGTAACAACCCGTTCTCGTCGAACGCCAGCGGCATGGGCCAGGCCCGTCCGCCGCGTCCCGGCGGTCCCGGTGGCCCCGGTGGTCCCGGCCGCGACGGCGGTCCCGGCGACAGGGGGCCGCGTCCCGGTCCGCGTGAGGATCGCGGTCCCCGCGAGGGTCGCGACAGTGCCGGTCCCCGTCCGCCCGGCGCCCGTTCCGGTCCGCCCGGTGCGGCCGGCCCGCGTCCGGGTCCCGGCGCGGGTGGCCCGCGTCCCGGCGGCGGTGCGGGTGGCCCCGGTGGTCCGCGCCCCGGTGGTCCGCGTCCCAGCCCGATGATGATGCCGCAGGGCCGGCCCGCCGGTCCCGGTGGCGGCGCGGGCCGCCCCGGTGGCGGTGCGGGTGCCGGTCGTCCCGGTGGCGGCGCGGGCCGTCCCGGTGGCGGCGGCGGTCGTCCCGGTGGCGGTGGCGGCGGTTTCGCCGGCCGTCCGGGTGGCGGTGGCGGCGCGGGCCGTCCCGGCACCGGAACCGGTGGTCCCGGTGGCGGTGGCGGCGGTTTCGCCGGCCGTCCCGGTGGCGGTGGCCGTGGCCGCGGTGGAGGCACCGCGGGCGCGTTCGGCCGTCCCGGCGGACGCCCGACCCGCGGTCGCAAGTCCAAGCGCCAGCGGCGTCAAGAGTTCGACAACATGCAGGCCCCGGCGATCGGCGGCGTGCAGGCTCCTCGCGGCAACGGGCAGACGATCCGCCTGTCGCGCGGCGCCTCCCTGTCGGACTTCGCCGACAAGATCGGCGCGATCCCGGCGTCCCTGGTGCAGATCATGCTGCACCTGGGCGAGATGGTGACCGCCACGCAGTCGGTCAACGAGGAGACGCTCCAGCTTCTGGCCGCCGAGCTCGACTACAACCTGCTTGTGGTCAGCCCGGAGGAGGAGGACCGCGAGCTCCTGGAGACCTTCGACATCGAGTTCGGCGAGGACGAGGGCGACGAGTCCGACCTGGTCGCGCGCCCGCCGGTGGTGACCGTCATGGGTCACGTCGACCACGGTAAGACCAAGCTGCTCGACGCCATCCGCAACACCAACGAGGTGGCGCAGGAGGCGGGTGGCATCACCCAGCACATCGGTGCCTACCAGATCGCCGCCGAGCACGAGGGCGAGGACCGGAAGATCACCTTCATCGACACCCCGGGTCACGAGGCGTTCACCGCCATGCGTGCCCGAGGTGCCAAGGTGACCGACATCGCCGTCCTGGTCGTCGCGGCCGACGACGGTGTGAAGCCGCAGACCATCGAGGCGCTCAACCACGCCCAGGCGGCCGACGTGCCGATCGTCGTCGCGGTCAACAAGGTCGACAAGGAGGGGGCGGACCCGAACAAGGTGCGCGCCCAGCTCACCGAGTACGGCCTGGTCGCCGAGGAGTACGGCGGCACCACGATGTTCGTCGACATCTCCGCCAAGAACGGGACCGGCATCGAGAACCTTCTCGAGGCCATCCTGCTCACCGCGGACGCCGAGCTCGACCTGCGGGCCAACGACACGATGGACGCGCAGGGCGTCGCCATCGAGGCCCACCTCGACAAGGGCCGTGGTCCGGTCGCGACCGTGCTGGTCCAGCGCGGCACGCTCCGCGTCGGCGACTCGATCGTCTGTGGCGAGGCCTTCGGCCGCGTCCGGGCGATGCTCGACGACAAGGGCGAGGCGATCCAGGAGGCCGACCCGTCCCGTCCGGTGGCGGTCCTCGGTCTGACCGCGGTGCCGGGCGCCGGTGACAACTTCATCGTCGTCACCGACGACCGGATGGCGCGCCAGATCGCCCAGCAGCGCGCGGCGCGCAAGCGCATCGCGGACATGGCCAAGTCCGGCCGTCGCCGCACCCTCGAAGAGCTCTTCAGCGAGATGGAGAAGGGCCAGGTCGACGAGCTCAAGCTCATCATCAAGGGTGACGTCTCCGGTTCCGTCGAGGCTCTGGAAGACGCGCTGCTCAAGATCGACGTCGGTGACGAGGTGCGCCTGCGGGTGCTCCACCGCGCCGTCGGTGCGATCACCGAGTACGACGTCAACCTGGCGGTCGCCGACGACAACGCGGTCATCATCGGCTTCAACGTGCGCCCCGAGGTCAGGGCGCGCGATCTGGCCGAGCGCGAGGGCGTCGACATCCGCTACTACTCGGTCATCTACCAGGCGATCGAGGAGATCGAGGCGGCCCTCAAGGGCATGCTCAAGCCGGAGTTCGAAGAGGTCCAGATGGGCACCGCGGAAGTCCGCGAGGTCTTCAAGGTGCCGAAGATCGGCAACATCGCCGGTGCTCTGGTCCGCTCGGGCACGATCGTCCGCAACAGCAAGGCCCGTCTCATCCGCGGCGGGGTCGTCATCTCCGACAACCTCACCGTCTCCTCGCTGCGTCGCTTCAAGGACGACGCGACCGAGGTGCGCGAAGGGTTCGAGTGCGGTATCGGTGTCGGCTACAGCGACATCAAGATCGATGACGTCATCGAGACCTTCGAGATGCGGGAGAAGCCGCGCGTCTGATGCCCCCGGACAGGCAGCAGGACCGTCCCGCCGGCCGCCCCCTCTGGGGCGGCGGCCGGCGGGCGGCCCGCCCCTGAGGTGGCACAGTGACGATCGTGGCGGGTGATCCACTATGTATGTAGGTGCCCTGACATTGGACATCCTGCTCGGCGAGGTCCACTCGCTGAAGCAGAAGCGCTCGGTGGTGCGTCCCATCGTCGCCGAGGTGCAGCGACGGTTCCCGGGTGTGGCCGTGGCGGAGACCGGTCATCTCGATCTGCACCGCCGTACCGAGATCGGGATCGCGGTCGTCTCCGCCACCGCGGCCAACTGCGGTGCGGTGCTGGACGACTGCGAGCGGCTGATCGCGTTCCGCCCGGAGATCGAGTTGCTGTCCGCCAGACACCGGCTCTACAACGAGGACGAAGACTAGGTGTGGAGACGGCCGGCGGCGGAGGCACCCCTCCCGCTCCGGCCGTTCCCACAAGAAGGGGGGAGCTATGGACGCCGCACGAGCACGCAAGATCGCCGACCGGATCCAGCAGGTCGTGGCGGAGATGCTGGAGCGCCGGATCAAGGACCCCAGGCTGGGGTTCGTGACCGTGACGGACACGCGAATCACCAACGACCTGAGCGACGCCACGGTGTTCTACACCGTTTTCGGCTCTGAGGCGGAACGAGCCGACTCCGCCCTGGCGCTGGAGAGCGCCAAGGGGCTCATCCGTTCGGAGGTGGGCCGCCAGACGGGGCTGCGCCACACGCCGACGCTGACGTTCACCCACGACCCGCTCCCGGACACCGCCCGTCACCTGGAGGACCTGCTCGCCGAGGCGAAGGCCAGGGACGTGGAGATCGCCAAGCGGGCCGAGGGGGCCCTGCACGCGGGGGACGCCGACCCCTACCGCAAGCCCGAGGACAGGGACCACGACTTCGGGGACGAAGAGGACGAATCCTCGGAGCGCGCGGGACGCTCCGCGACGTGACGCCCGATCCGCGTGCCGACGGCCCGGTCTCCGGCCAGGACTGGGACCGGGCCGTCGAGCTCATCTCGGCCGCGGACGAGGTCGCGCTGGCCTGTCACGTCTCGCCCGACGGTGACGCACTCGGCTCCACGCTGGCCGTCGGGCTCGCGCTGCGCGCGGCGGGCAAGCGGGTCACCGCGTCCTTCGGTGACCGGAGTTTCCATGTGCCCAGGCTGCTCCGCTTCCTGCCGGGGCAGGACCTGCTGACCGACCCCGCGCACTATCCCGCGGTACCCGAGGTGATGGTCACCTTCGACGTCCCCACCGCCGAGCGCCTTGGCACGCTGGCCGGAAACGCGGTCAGGGCACGAGAGCTGATCGTGCTGGACCACCACCCGTCCAACACCGGGTTCGGCACGCTCAACCTGATCGACCCCGCCGCCGCAGCCACCGCCGTGCTCGCCGAGGAGTTGATCCGCAGGCTCGGCCTGCCGATCGACGGGGCCGTCGCGACCTGCCTGTACGTCGGGCTCGTCACCGACACCGGCTCGTTCCGGCACTCCTCCACCACCCCGCGGGCGCATGCCATGGCCGCCCGGCTGGTGGCATGCGGGCTTGACCCCGAGCAGATCGCCCGTGAGCTGTGGGACCGTTCCCCGTTCGGCTACCTGAAGGTGCTCGGTGCCGCGCTGGAGCGGGTTCGGCTGGAGCCCGAGGTGGGCGGCGGCCTGGTCTGGACGTTCGTCACCCGGGCCGACCGGGCCGCGTACGGGCTGCCGTACGACGAGGTGGAGGGGATCATCGACGTGGTCCGGCGCACCGACGAGGCGGACGTCGCCGCGATCCTCAAGGAGGACGACGAGGGCGCCTGGCAGGTCTCGACGCGCTCCAAGGGCGGGGTGGACGTCTCGCGCGTCTGTGCCGAACTGGGCGGCGGCGGGCACGCCAAGGCGGCGGGTTTCACCTCCCACCTGCCCGTCGAGGAGACGATCGCCAGTCTCCGGGCACTGCTGTAGAACTCTCCTGACACATCTGTCAAAGGAATCCCATTGAGCACGGCTCGCGCCAAGCGCACCCCGCCGCCGAGCGGGCTGATCATCGTCGACAAGCCCGCCGAGTGGACCTCCCACGATGTCGTGGCCAAGCTCCGCGGCATCGCGGGCACCCGCAAGGTCGGCCACGCGGGCACCCTCGACCCGATGGCCACCGGGGTGCTGGTGGTCGGCGTCGAGAAGGCCACCCGCCTGCTCGGCCACCTCGCGCTCACCGAGAAGGGCTACGACGCCACGATCCGCCTCGGCCAGGCCACCAACACCGACGACGCCGAGGGGGAGATCATCGCTACGGCGTCGGCGGCGGGTGTCACCGAGGAGGACGTCCGCAAGGGGATCGCCGCACTGACCGGTCCGATCATGCAGATCCCGCCGCAGGTCAGCGCCATCAAGGTGAACGGCGAACGGGCCTACAAGCGAGCCAGGGCGGGGGAGGAGGTCACGCTCAAGCCACGCCCGGTGACCGTGTCGGGTTTCGAGATCACCGCGGTGCGACGGCACGGCGACCTCGTCGACGTCGACGCCTCGGTCTCCTGCTCCAGCGGCACCTACATCCGCGCGCTCGCCCGTGACCTGGGCGCCGGTCTGGGCGTCGGCGGCCACCTGACCGCCCTGCGCCGTACCCGGGTGGGCCCCTACGACCTGTCGGCGGCCCACACCCTGGAGGGGCTCGCCGCCGAGTGCGTGATCCTGCCGATGGCCGACGCCGTCGCGGCGGCCTTTCCCCGCCGGGACGTGACCGCGGCGGAGGCGGGCTCCGTCGCGCACGGTGGACGGCTTCCCGCGCTGGGCATGGGGGACGGGCCCATCGGGGTGTTCGGCCCCGACGGCACGCTGGTGGCACTGGTGGAGGAGCACGGCAAGATCGCCAAGTCCCTGGCGGTGTTCGTCCCCTGACGGCCGTACCGTGGTGGGTGCGCCTTCGACCGACGTCAGGGGGCACGTCGACGCCAAGGGGCTCCCCGATTGGGGAGAAGGTCCAAGAGCATGGCAGGCTTTAGGGGTCGATCCGCTACAAGGGGAAGAGGCTGCGGTGCGAGGCTGGCACGGATTGGACGACGTGCCCGAAGACTGGGGCAGGTCCGTCGTCACGATCGGCGTCTTCGACGGCGTTCACCGCGGGCATCAGCAGATGGTGGCTAGAGCCGTCGCGATGGCCGCGGATCTTGGAGTGCCCTCGGTGGTGGTGACCTTCGACCCGCATCCGGAGGAGGTGGTGCGGCCCGGCACGCACCCTCCGAGGCTGACGACGGCCAGGCACCGCACCGAGCTTCTGGCCGGGCTGGGGGTCGACGCGGTGTGCGTCCTGCCGTTCACCCTGGAGTTCTCCCGGATGAGCCCCGACGAGTTCGTGCAGACCGTGCTCGTCGACCGGCTGCACGCCGCCGGGGTCGTGGTGGGGGAGAACTTCCGCTTCGGCCACAAGGCCTCCGGTGACGTGGAGACGCTGCGCACCCTCGGCGAGAAGTACGACTTCGTGGCCGAGGCGGTCCCGCTGGTCAGCGATGGTGAGACGATCTCCTCCACGCTGATCCGCGAGCAGATCGCCTCCGGTGACATGGAGGCGGTCAGGCTGACGCTCGGCCGCCCGCACCGGGTCGAGGGTGTGGTGGTCCGCGGCTACCAGCGCGGCCGGCAGCTCGGTTTCCCGACGGCCAACCTGGAGTCGCCGGAGTTCACCGCGATCCCCGCCGACGGCGTCTACGCCGGCTGGCTGCAGGGTGTCGAGACCGGCAACCTGCCCGCCGTGTACGGCGGCGAGCGCTGGCCCGCGGCGATCTCCGTGGGTACCAATCCGACCTTCGAGGGCGTGCCCCGCACCGTCGAGGCGTACGCGCTCGACCGTGACGACCTCGACCTCTACGGCGCGCACGTGGCCGTCGACTTCGGGCCGAGGCTCCGCGGCAACACCAGGTTCGACTCGATCGAGGCGCTCATCGAGCAGATCCACGCGGACGTGGACGAGGTGCGGCGCCTGACCGGCTGATCTCTCCCGCACGACCCTCGCGCCACAAGGGCCGTCACCGTCCCCGCGGGCCCCTTGGGAGGGGCGGTTCACGGGGGCCGGAGCCATGGGGCTCCCGCATGATGTGCGGGGGCTGCGAGGCCGATGGTAGCCTGGCATGTCAGCTCTGTAATCGGTGTTCTCGTGATCCCGATGCTGATCTCGCCACGGCGACTGTAGGCACGCACGGTCGTTCGGGGAGCCGGAATTGCGCGTGCCCGTAGAGGTTCAAGGAGAAAAGTGTCGCTCGACACCGCCGCAAAGAAGCAGATCATCGGTGACTACGCCAAGGGTGAGACCGACACCGGTTCGCCCGAGGTGCAGATCGCGCTGCTGAGCAAGCGCATCAGCGAGCTCACCGAGCACCTGAAGGTGCACAAGCACGACCACCACAGCCGTCGCGGTCTGCTGCTGCTCGTCGGCCGCCGCCGCCGGCTGCTGAAGTACCTGCAGAGCAAGGACATCGCGCGCTACCGTTCGCTCATCGAGCGGCTCGGCCTGCGCCGATAGAGTCATGAGGGAGCGGCCTGCATGCCGCTCCCTCATCTCATATGGTCCGGTGTCGGCGCGTCGCGCCATGAAGACACCGTTCCAGTGAGCAAACTGAATAGCCGAGACAGTGCCCCGCGTCCGCAAGCAAGCGCGCCCCACGGCGTCGGAGGGCCGGTCCTCGGTAGTGGCCCCCGGTCATCTTGGCACAAGCCATACGGAACCGGGCGCTTCGATCGAAGACCGGCGCTGCACCTACGGGGAGCCGGCAACACGACGAACCAGGCGCGACACGTGCGTCTGGCCGGACGCGGGCGACCGACCCACAAGGAGGTCCCCCGTGGAGGGTGTCCACAGCAGCGAAGCCGTTATAGACAACGGCTCATTCGGCACGCGTACCATCCGGTTCGAGACCGGGCGGCTCGCGCGCCAGGCGGCGGGTTCCGCCGTCGTCTACCTCGACGACGACACGATGGTCCTCTCCGCGACCACCGCGTCCAAGAATCCCAAGGAGAACCTCGACTTCTTCCCCCTCACGGTGGACGTCGAGGAGCGGATGTACGCCGCGGGCCGCATTCCCGGTTCGTTCTTCCGGCGTGAGGGCCGTCCCTCCGAGGACGCCATCCTCACCTGCCGCCTGATCGACCGGCCGCTGCGCCCCTCGTTCGTCAAGGGCCTGCGCAACGAGATCCAGGTGGTCGCCACCATCATGGCGCTCCACCCCGAGCACCTGTACGACGTCATCGCGATCAACGCCGCGTCCCTCTCCACCCAGCTGGCGGGGCTGCCGTTCTCCGGCCCGATCGGCGGCGTCCGCGTCGCGCTGATCGAGGGCCAGTGGGTCGCCTTCCCGACCAACTCCGAGCTGGCGAACGCCACCTTCGACATGGTGGTCGCGGGCCGCGTGCTCGACGACGGCGACGTCGCGATCATGATGGTCGAGGCCGAGTCCACCCGCGACACGCTCAAGCTCGTCGCCGAGGGGGCCATGGCGCCGACCGAGGAGACCGTGGCGCAGGGCCTGGAGGCTTCCAAGCCGTTCATCAAGGTGCTCTGCGAGGCGCAGGCCAAGGTCGCGAAGGTCGCCGCCAAGGAGACCGCCGAGTACCCGCTCTTCCTCGACTACCAGGACGACGTCCTGGAGGCCGTGACCGGCGCGATCAGGAGCGAGCTCGCCGCCGCGCTGACCATCGCGGGCAAGCAGGAGCGCGAGACCGAGCTCGACAGGGTCAAGGCCCTGGCGCTGGAGAAGGTCGGACCCGACTTCGAGGGCCGCGAGAAGGAGATCAGCGCCGCCTTCAGGTCGCTGACCAAGAAGCTCATGCGCGAGCGCGTCATCGCCGAGGGCGTCCGTATCGACGGCCGCGGCGTCAAGGACATCAGGCAGCTCAGCGCCGAGGTCCACGTCGTGCCCCGGGTGCACGGTTCGGCCCTGTTCGAGCGCGGTGAGACCCAGATCCTGGGCATCACCACCCTCAACATGCTGCGCATGGAGCAGATGATCGACACGCTCAACCCCGAGCGCACCAAGCGCTACATGCACAACTACAACTTCCCGCCCTACTCCACCGGCGAGACCGGCCGCGTGGGCTCTCCCAAGCGGCGCGAGATCGGCCACGGCGCGCTCGCCGAGCGGGCGCTGCTGCCCGTCCTGCCGCTGCGCGAGGAGTTCCCGTACGCGATCCGTCAGGTCTCCGAGGCGCTGGGTTCCAACGGCTCGACCTCCATGGGGTCGGTCTGCGCCTCGACGATGGCGCTGCTCGACGCGGGTGTCCCGCTCAAGGGCATCGTCGCGGGCATCGCGATGGGGCTCATCAACGAGGGCGACCAGTACGTCACGCTGACCGACATCCTCGGGGCCGAGGACGCCATGGGCGACATGGACTTCAAGGTCGCCGGCACCAAGGACGTCATCACCGCGCTCCAGCTCGACACCAAGCTGGACGGCATTCCGGCCTCCGTGCTGGCGGCCGCGCTGAAGCAGGCCAAGGGCGCCCGCCTGGCGATCATCGACGTGATGCAGGAGGCCATCGACTCTCCGGCGGAGATGAACGTCACGGCTCCGCGCATCATCACGATCAAGATTCCGGTGGACAAGATCGGAGAGGTCATCGGCCCGAAGGGCAAGATGATCAACCAGATCCAGGACGACACCGGCGCCGAGATCACCCTCGAGGACGACGGAACCATCTACATCGGCGCCACCGACGGCCCGTCCGCCGAGGCGGCCAGGTCGGCGATCAACGCCATCGCGAACCCGCACATGCCGGAGGTCGGCGAGCGCTACCTGGGCACGGTCGTCAAGATCGCCGCCTTCGGCGCCTTCATCTCCCTCATGCCGGGCAAGGACGGTCTCCTGCACGTCTCCCAGATCCGCAAGCTGCACGGCGGCAAGCGCATCGAGAACGTCGAGGACGTCATGAACGTCGGTGAGAAGATCCAGGTGGAGATCGCCGAGATCGACTCGCGCGGCAAGCTCTCCCTGGTGCCCGTCGAGGTCATCGAGAAGGAGGCCGCGGCCAAGGCCGAGGCCGGCGACTCCGACACCTCGGCGGCCCCGCAGGCCGAGGCGCCCGCCGACGACCGGCCGCGCGAGGAGCGGCCCCGCCGCACCCGTACCCGCAGCAGCGGCAACCGTGGCGGAGGGGAAGACCGCAACTCGTGATCACCACCACTCTGCACCCCGGTAAGGAGGGCTCCGGGGTGGTGAAGCGCACCGTCCTCCCCGGTGGGCTCCGGGTGGTGACCGAGTCCATGCCGACCGTGCGTTCCGTCGCGGTCGGCATGTGGGTCGGCATCGGATCGAGAGACGAGTCCCCCCAGCACATGGGCTCCTCCCACTTCCTTGAGCACCTGCTGTTCAAGGGGACCCCCACGCGGGACGCGCTGGAGATCTCCGCGGCCATCGAGGGCATCGGCGGCGAGATCAACGCCTTCACCGCCAAGGAGTACACCTGCTACTACGCGCGGGTCCTCGACGAGGACCTGCGGGTGGCGATCGACGTGCTCGCCGATGTGGTGACCTCCTCGCTCATCACCCCCGAGGACGTCGAGGCCGAGCGTGGCGTGATCCTGGAGGAGATCGCCATGCACGACGACGACCCCTCCGACGTGGTGCACGAGCAGTTCTCCGCCGAGCTGTACGGCGACACGCCCGTCGGCAGGCCGATCCTCGGCACCGTCGACTCGATCACCGCGGTCACCCGGGACCGGATCGCCGAGTACTACCGGCGCTACTACCTGCCCACCCACACCGTGGTGTCGGTGGCGGGCAACATCGACCACGAGCGGGTCGTGGCCCTGGTCGCCGCGGCCTACGAGCGGGCGGGGGCCCTGGGCGGGGACGCCTCGCCGGTTCCCCCGCGCGTGTCGGGGCCCGGTGTCGAGGCCCGCTCGGGTACCCGGGTGGTGCACCGGCCGACCGAGCAGGCCAACCTGGTCCTCGGTACGACCGCGCTGACCCGCACCGACGATCGCCGCTTCGCGCTCGGCGTGCTCAACGCGGCGCTCGGCGGCGGCATGTCATCGCGGCTGTTCCAGGAGATCAGGGAGAAGAGGGGCCTCGCCTACTCGGCCTACTCCTACACCTCCGCCCTCGCCGACACCGGCCAGTTCGGCATCTACGTCGGCTGCCTGCCGTCGAAGATCGACGACGTGCTGAAGATCTGCCGCGAGGAGGTGCTCCGCGTGATCGCCGACGGCATCACCGAGGAGGAGATCGTCCGGGGCAAGGGTCAGATGCGCGGCGGTCTCGTGCTCGGCCTGGAGGACACCGGCTCCCGGATGTCCAGGATCGGCAAGGGCGAGCTGGTCTTCGACGAGCTGCTCTCGGTCGACGACCTGCTCGGCAGGATCGACGCGGTGACCCCTGAGGAGATCACCGCGGTCGCCGCGGACGTCCTCAACCGTCCGATGTCCCTCGCGGTCATCGGCCCCTACGACGAGGACAGGGACTTCAGCGCGACGCTGGCCGGCTGACGACCCCGTCTGCGAGCGGCCCCGGCGCGTTCTCGCGCCGGGGCCGTCCGCGTCTCCGGGGCGGCTCTCCGGACCCGGTGGTCCGCGACAGTCCGGCGGGCCCGCACGGTATAGCCTTGGGGCCGTGATCAGGGTTGGAGTTCTCGGCGCCCGAGGGCGCGTCGGTGTCGAAGTGTGCAAGGCCGTCGAGGCGGCGGACGATCTGGAGCTGGTCGCGGCGGTCGATCAGGGCGACCCGATCGAGGAGCTGGAGCGCGCCGAGGTGGTGGTCGACTTCACCCACCCCGACGTCGTCATGGACAACCTCAAGTGGTGCATCTCCCACGGCGTCCACCCGGTGGTCGGCACCACGGGCTTCGACGCCGGGCGGCTGGCGACGGTCAGGGGTTGGCTGGACGCCAACCCGGGCGTCAACGCGCTGATCGCCCCCAACTTCGGCATCGCGGCGGTGCTCATGATGCACTTCGCCCAGCAGGCCGCCCGCTACTTCGAGTCCGCCGAGATCGTCGAGCTGCACCACCCCAACAAGGCGGACGCGCCCTCGGGCACCGCCCGCCACACCGCCGAGCTGATCGCCGAGGCCCGGCGCAAGGCGGGTTCCGCGCCGATGCCCGACGCCACCAGCACGGAGCTGGACGGGGCCCGCGGCGCCGACGTCGACGGGGTGCGGGTGCACGCGGTACGGCTGGCCGGGCTCATCGCCCACCAGGAGGTCATCCTGGGCGGCGCCGGCGAGATCCTGACCATCCGCCACGACACGATGAACCGCTCGTCGTTCACCCCCGGCGTGCTCCTGGGCGTGCGCCGGGTCCGCGAGCTCCCCGGCCTGACCGTCGGCCTGGAGCCCCTTCTCGACCTCTGACAGGTGTGACGAGGCCCGGTGCGACCACAGTCCGCGCCGCGCCGCTCCTCGGCCCCCCGGGGCTCCCAGGGGCCCCGGGTGGCGTTCGTCGCGCGACCATGACGGGATCCGAGCCTGCCTGACCGCTCTGTCACGGCACCGAGTTCCGGCAGGAGGTGGGCAGGCTCGACGGCCGCTGAGGCGTCATCTCCCACCGGATAACCCTTATGGTCTGCGCGCGGTGCCGCGGTATCCTCCGGTTCCATGACAAGCACTCGATCTTCGACTGCGACCGAGGTCCGCTGGGCGCGGCCGGAGGAGCTGGCCGGGCTGGTGGCGGTGGAGGTCGCGGCCGACGGGATCTTCGCCGAGGTCGGGATCACCTTCCCGCCGGGGACCACGATGATCGAGGAGACCGAGGACCCCGGTCGGGTGCTCGTCGCGGGTGACCCGCCGATCGGGTTCGCCATGGTCGGCCTGGTCGACGGGCAGCTCCACCTCGACCAGCTCGCCGTCCATCCCGACCACGGGCGCCGGGGAGCCGGCGGGTGCCTGCTGGAGGCCGTCTGCGACCACGCGGTCTCGACCGGTCTGGCCGCCGTGACGCTGACGACCTACCGCGACGTGCCCTGGAACGCCCCCTGGTACGCCCGGCACGGCTTCGCCGTGCTCGACCCCGCCGAGTGGGGGCCGGAGATGGCGGAGCTGGTGCGCCACGAGCGGGAGCTGGGCATCGAGATCGCTCCCCGCGTCGTGATGCGCCGCGTCCTCTGAGCCGCCCGTTGCCTCTCCGGCAGGAGCGGGGAAGGCATCCCCGAGCGGGTCAGAGCGCCAGGCCGATGGTCAGCAGCAGCCCGTACCCGAGCTGGAAGCGGCCCGTCTGCTGGAGCGTCGCGATGAGCGCCGGGCCCGTGGCGCCCGCCCGGACCGCCTTCACCGGGGCGACGGCGAGCGGGGCGGCGAGCAGCGCCAGCGCCGCGAACGGCTGCCAGGGCGCCAGTGCGGGGGCGATCAGCAGGGGCAGCACCAGGCAGAGGGTGTAGAGGACGCGGGTGCGGGGATCGCCGAGCACCACGGCCATGGTGCGCTTGCCCGCCGGGCCGTCGGTCACGATGTCGCGCAGGTTGTTGACCACGAGCATCGCGCAGGCCAGCAGGCCGGCCGGGACGGCCGCCGCCACCGCGAGCGGGGGCAGGTATTCGAGCTGGACGTACGTGGTGCCCGTCACGGCGACCAGACCGAAGAAGACGAACACCGAGATCTCGCCGAGCGCGCGGTAGCCGTACGGGTTGGAGCCGCCGGTGTAGAACCAGGCGGCGGCGATCGCCATGGCGCCGACCAGCAGTAGCCACCACGCCCCGGTGGCCACGACGAGCACCAGCCCCGCCACCGCGGCGGCGAGGAAGCACCCGAGGGCCGCGGCGAGGACCTGGCGGGGCGGCGCGGCACCCGAGCCGACCAGGCGCATCGGGCCGACCCGGCCCTCGTCGGTGCCGCGCACCCCGTCGCTGTAGTCGTTGGCGTAGTTGACGCCCACCTGGAGGGCGAGAGCCACGAACAGGGCCAGCAGGGCACGCCACCACACCCCTCCGCCGTATCCGACCGCGACTCCGGTGCCGATGGCGACGGGGACGACGGCGGCGGGAAGGGTGCGTGGACGTGCTCCGGCGATCCACTGGCTCGGGGTGGCCATGGGGGTGCGGTGTTCCTCTCCGGCTCTAGCTGATGTCGGTCGCCAGGCGGATCATCCGCACCGTACGACCCATGTCGATGACCCGTTCGGCTCCGTCGGCACCCCAGCCGGCGGACTCCAGGAAGCCGAGCACCGCGTAGTTGTCGGCGAACACCCAGGTCACGATGGTGTGGTAGCCGTCGTCACGGAGGTAGTCGACGGTGGCGTTGAGCAGCCGGCTGCCGTGACCGCGCCGGACGTGGTCGGGGTCGATGAGGAAGGTGAGCATCTCGCCGGCGGTGGTCGGGTCGAGGTCGGGGTCCTCTGCCGGGGCGTGCGAGGCCAGGCCCGCGACCTTCTCGGCGCCCTGCATCGCCGCCATGGCCTCGATGCCGCCGGGGCCGAGCGCGGGGAAGGCGTCGGTGTCGAGGACCACCTGCTCCACGGCCACCAGCACGCGGTGCCGGGAGCTGGGCGGCGAGGTGATCGCGTCGTCCCACTGCTGCCGCCACATGTTCTCGGCCGCCGGGCCGGTCATCTGCTCCAGCGGTCCTTCGGGAAGGAAATCCCGGTAGCCGTACTTCCAGGCGCGGATCTGGGTGCTCGTCACCGCGGCGACATCCTCGTGCCGAGCCGCCCGCACGCCTACGTCTGCCATCTCGGCCCGCTCCTTCTCTGCCGTCTGCCGTCGCCTCGGAACGCGCTGTCTCGCGGATCTCGTGCCACGCGAGCGGGCATCAGGCGGGTGGATCCGTGAGTCAGGCTCTTACACCGTATCGGGGAATCCGACTCAGAGATGACGTGAACCCGGCTCCGTCTGCCGACGGGCCCGATATGCCCTTGTCTTTGTGCGGTTGCCGCAGACCCTCATGGAGCACCACGAGCGTGAACGGTTCTTGGAGGAGTCGACGAACGCCCACTGGCAGGTGCTCTCGGCACAGACCTTCAGGCGCGACCACATCCCGCCCGCGTGGGTGCCCATCACGGCGGCGGCGATCTCGGCCAGCCCGCCGAGCACTCCCGTCACGACCGGTTCGAGCACCGGCCCGTCGGCGGTCAGGGTGACCCTGAGCGGAAGAGCGGCGAACGCCCGCGGTAGCCCGGCCCCATGGCCGTCCGCACCGCCGGGACGGTCATGGTCGTGCCGGAGCGCCGCGCGAAGACCCTCGCGAAGGCCGACGGCCGTCGCCAGATCCGTCTCGTCGGCCACCTCTCCCGGCCGGATCAGGCCCCGCCCGCCGAGCCAGGCGGCCAGCGCCGCGGGGGTGGGGATCGAGTCGGTGTCGCTCTCGACGTCGTAGGTGTTGACGAAGTCGATCACCAGGTCGGCGGGATTGTCCATGTCTTCACTCACCTCTTCGCAACCACTGTACGCCGTTAGGGGGTTGTAATTCCCTGCCTCTCCCACCGGGGCGAGAGGTCAGGAGGCGGCCAGGGCGGTGGCCAGTCTGCGGACGCCCTCGACCAGTTCAGCCGGGTGGACGGCCGCCGAGTGGGTCACCCTGATGCGGGGGCCGGGAGGCTCGGCCGGGTAGTAGATGCGCCCGGGGCTCACCAGGGCGCCCGCCCTCTTGGCCGCCTCCACCACGGCGTCCTCGTCTTGGTCGTCGGGCAGCCGTACCCACATGTGCAGGCCGCCGCGGGGGACGAGGTGGATCTCGGCGGTGGGGATGTGGGTGGTCAGGGCGGTGGCGAGGGTGTTCCTGCGAAGCGTCAGCTCGGTGTTCAGCGCGGTCAGGTGGCGTCGCCAGGAGGGCGAGCTGACGAACTCCAGTGCCGTCTCCTGGAGCGGCCTGGCCACGAAGAACGACTCCACGAGCTGGTTCGCCCGTACTCGTCGTGCGGCGGGGCCCCTGGCGACGACCCCGGCGACCCGCACGCTGGGTGACAGGGCCTTGGTCAGGGAGTTGATGTGCACGACCGTGCCGTGGGCGTCCAGGGTGACCATGGGCGGCGGCGGCGGGGCCGAGGTCAGGTAGCGCGCGTAGTCGTCCTCGATCACGAAGGCCCCGGCGGCGCGGGCGATCGCCAGCACCTGCTCGCGCCGTTCGAGGGGCAGGATCGCGCCGGTGGGGTTGTGCAGGGTCGGCTGGCAGAAGAAGACCCGCGCCCCGGTGATGGCGAACGCCTCCGCCAGGAGCTCGGGTTTGACCCCGTCGCGGTCCATGGGAACAGCCGTCGCGCGGAGCCCGGCGGCCCGTGCCGCGGCCAGCGCGCCCGGGTAGGTGGGTGTCTCGACGAGCAGGGGCGTGCCCGGGGCGGCGAGGGCGCGGAAGGTGTGAACGAGCGCCGCCTGCCCGCCGCTGACGACGAGGATGTCCGACGGGGCGATGTCGCCACTCAGCTCCTGGGCGAACCACCTGCGCAGCTCGGACACGCCGGCCAGGGGTGGCATCGCCCAGACGTCGGGCCGCCGCAGCGCGCGGGAGGCAGCGGCCGACAGGGCGCCGGAGGGGCGCAGGGCCGTGTTGAAATAGCCGCCGGTGAGCGGGATGACTCCTTCCGGCGGGGAGGCGAGCAGGCCGCTGACCCCGCTGTCGTCCACCATTCGGTCGCCGAGCGCCACCGTCTGCCAGGACATGTCGGTGTCGTCACTACCGTGCGTGATCGCCGGGGCCACGTAGGCGCCGCTGCCGGGTTTCGTGATCACCCGTCCTTCGGCGGCGAGCCTGCCGATCGCGCGCGACACGGTCACGGGGCTCACGTTGTGTAATCGGACCAGCTCACGGCTCGACGGTAGCCTGTCGCCGGGGCGGAGCCGCCTGATCTCGTCGCGCAGCATGGCGGCCAATCGGACGATACTGCTATCGTCATTCATGAGAGATAAGAGTAGCGCTATCGTGCCAAATCGAGTAGCGGTCGGCGACACTCCGGGCGAATCCGCGGTCGCGGGACTCGTGTCCTCCGATGTGACGGTCGTGACGGTGCCCGGCGCGGTAGTGCAGGGAGAAGCGCGCCAGGACCGTAAAGGCGCCGGCCGTCGACCGGCCGGAGTGGCGCCATCCGGTGGCGCGCCGCCGGGCGAGCGGGAAAAGACGGCGAGGGCGCGGCGGGGGACCCTGCTGGCCGGGCTCGGGGTGCTGTCGTTCTCGGGATCGTTCCCCTCGGCGGTCTTCGCGATGAGGGGCTTCGACCCCTACCTGGTCGCGATCGGACGTGCCGCCATCGCCGCCGTCGCGGCGGTCGCCTTCCTGCTCGTGGCCCGAGCGCCGCTGCTGCCGCCCAGGTCGCAGCTCCGGTCGTACCTCGTGATCGTGGCGGGCGTGGTGTTCGGCTTCCCTCTCTTCAGCGGTCTGGCACTCGACGCCGGCGCCTCCACCTCGCACGCCGCCGTGGTGATCGGGCTGTTGCCGGCGGCCACCGCCGCCTGTGCGGTGCTGCGGGCCGGGGAGCGGCCCAGAGCGCTGTTCTGGGTGTCCTGCGGTCTCGGGGCCGTGGCGATCACGGCCTTCACCCTCAGTGTCGGCGGCGGCCACATCACCGGGGCCGACCTGCTGCTCGTCGGCGCCCTGCTGTCGGCCGCCGTCGCCTACACCGAGGGTGGGCGCCTGTCCCGCGAAACCCCCGGCTGGCGGGTGATCTCCCACGCCCTCGTCGTCGCCGCCCCGCTGACCGTGCCGATCACGGTGACGCTGGCGCTGACCACCGACATGCGGCCGGACGCCGCCTCGCTGGCCGGGTTCGCGTACGCCGGGCTGGTCTCGATGTTCCTCGGCTTCATCCCCTGGTACGCGGGCCTGGCCATGGGCGGGATCGCCCGCGCCGGGCAGACCCAGCTCGCCCAGCCGTTGCTGACGATGCTCTGGGCCTGGCTGCTGCTCGACGAGTCGGTCGGGCCGGTCACGATCGCGGCGGCACTGGTGGTCCTCGCGTGCGTGGCCCTGACACAGCGATCCCGCTCCTGAGAACCGAGGTGGGCGGGCCCTGTTGTGCCGTCGGTGATTCGCCGGAGAATGGGGGCGGAACATCGGCTTCCGCTCTGGCCGGGTACGAGGATCCCGGCGGTGCGAGCGGAGGCCCTCCGACGGCGTAGGGAGACAACCCGTGGGCATGAACCTCGCGGTGGGAGACATGGTCGAGGACTTCGAGCTTCTCGACGAGACGGGCACGCGAAGGCGGCTCAGTGAGTTTCTGGCCAAGGGGCCGGTGGTGCTCTTCTTCTATCCGGCGGCCATGACGTCGGGATGCACGGCCGAGAGCTGTCACTTCCGCGACCTGGCGGCGGACTTCGCCGCCGTGGGGGCGACCAGGATCGGAATCAGCCGTGACGGGGTCGACCGGCAGGCGAGGTTCGCCCAGGCCAACCAGCTGGGCTTTCCGCTGCTGTCCGACCCGGACGGCGCGGTCGCCCGGCGCCTCGGCGCTCGCCGTACCGTCGCGGTGGGGCCCTTCCTCACCCGCCGGATGACCTTCGTCGTCGACGAGGACCATCGCCTCCTGGAAGTGATCCACAGTGAGACCCATATGGAGGCCCACGCGGACCGCGCCCTGGAGGTGCTGCGTTCCCGTCCGCACCCCTGACCTCTCGTCCGTCCGGGTGAAAGGCGCGGGCAGGGCGGTGGCCGAGGTCTCTCAGGGGTGCAGGGGGTGGGAGTAGACCAGGCGGAAGCGATCGCCGGGAATGATGATGTCACTGGTCTCCACCGGGCGGTCTCCGGCCCAGTGAGTGCGCTCGACGTGCAGGACGTTGACGCCCGCGGGCAGGGCGAGGGCGTCGCTCTCCGCGGGCTGCGGGACGCGGGTGTGGATCTGCTCGACGACCTCGGTGATCTTGACGCCGAAGGCGGACAGGCGGGCGATCAGGCTGCGCGGGTTCTCCTCGGTGACGGGCTCGCTGAACTCCGCGGGCTCGTAGGAGGTGGCCAGCTGGATCGGCTTGCCGTCGCCGCGGAAGAGATAGCGGGTGCGGGTCAGCGGGGCGGATTCGTCCAGCCGGAGGCGGTGGGCGATGTCGGGGGTGGCGTCGGCGGGTTCGGCCCGCCAGTCCCAGGTGGCCCGGGTGCCCTGTGACTGGATGTCGGCCGCGAAGGGGGCGTGGTGGTCGTGGAAGCGCCAGCGGTGCAGCGGGAGCAGCGTCGGCTGTTCCCGCACGTAGTGGCCCGAGCCGACGCGGCCGACGATCAGGCCTTCGGCGGTGAGCACGCGCAGCGCGTGCCTGGCGGCGGTCTCGCCCACGCCGTACTTCCTGGTCAGCTGGGCGCGAGAGGGGATCGGGGAGCCGGGGGGAAGGGAGCCGTCGACGATCTGGCGCCGGATGTCGGCGACGACGCGCAGGTAGACAGGATCGGAGCTTGCCACGTGTCCATCCCTGGGTTCTGGGGCGTTGTCCCATCCTGTCGTATTCGATGCGCAACGCAGGGTGATGGTGGAGATTTGGAACTCCAACTTTGCGTGCCGCTCCCAGAAGTGCCCAAAAATATCTCAGAGACCGTGTAACACCCGCGTAAGGAGCGCCGATTCAACGGTAGAGGTCGTCGATGTGTGTACCCCCGAGCACATATCGGCGGCCTCTTTTTTCTTCAAGAATTCCCTGTCGCCACCGAAGTGGACAAAAGTATCGTTAACCATGTAATCGGGCGCTAAGCCCTGGATATCGCTCCCGGCCCCTGATCACCCCAGGTCATCTCGCTTCTGCCCGGATCGATGTGGACGGTTCCGGTCGCGTGGCGGGCCCGGAGTCCCGTGACGAGTGCGGATCGGAGTCCTTCGCCACGGTGTCGTATATCCGCGTGTACGGTGTGCAGCGGGCACCTCGGGGGGATGTTCACTCTTGGGCCCATCGGTGGACGGAGGTTAGGCGGGGTGGCGGGGTCCACCGTTTCAGCGGATCCAGGTAGCGTTCGGTCTATGGCAGCGCCAACTGGAACCTACGACGCCCCCTTCGGCCGCATGCTGACCGCCATGGTCACGCCGTTCACGAGTGACGGAGCGGTCGACTACGAGACAGCGCGTCGTCTGGCCACCTATCTGGTGGATGAGCAGCGCAACGACGGCCTCGTCGTGAGCGGTACCACGGGAGAGTCCCCGACGACCACGGACGAGGAGAAGGAGCGCCTGCTGCGCGCCGTCGTCGAGGCGGTCGGTGACCGCGCCACGGTCGTCGCCGGAGCCGGCACCAACGACACGCACCACAGTGTCGAGGTGGCCCGAGCCGCCGAGCGCGCCGGGGCCCACGGTCTCCTGCTGGTGACGCCGTACTACAGCAAGCCCCCCCAGGAGGGGATCTACCGTCACTTCTGTACAGTGGCAGACGCCACGGCCCTGCCGGCCATGCTCTACGACATCCCAGGTCGCAGCGGTGTGCCGATCCAGAGGGAGACGCTGACGCGGCTCGCCGGGCACGAGCGGATCGTCGCGGTGAAGGACGCCAAGGCCGACCTGTTCGAGGGGTCGCAGGTCATCGCGTCCACCGGCCTCGCCTACTACTCGGGTGACGACACGCTCAACCTGCCGTGGCTGTCGGTGGGGGCCGTGGGGTGTGTCAGCGTGATCGGCCACGTCGCGGGCGCGGAGATCGCCGCGATGATCGAGGCGTACCGCTCCGGGGACGCGGCGGGTGCGCTCGCCATCCACCGCCGGCTGCTCCCCGTGGTCTCCGGGATCATGATGCAGGCCGGTGGCGCGATCATGGCGAAGGCGGCGTTGAACCTGGTGGGGCAGCCCGCGGGACCGATGCGGTCGCCTCTGGTGGAGGCAACCGGCGAGCAGCTCGCCAGGCTGCGCGAAGACTTGATCACGGGCGGTGTGAAGCTGCCCGACGAAGTTGTGACATGAGAGCGACGACCGCGGCCCTCACCGGCCGCATCCGGGAGGAACGAGAGTTTGCGAGAAAGAAGACACACTGGTCCGCTAGGGGACGGAGTGCTCGGCGAGGGAGTAGTCCTGCTGCCCACGGGGGCCTTTGCCGCATGTGAGACCGCTGAGAGAGGTGTGGCCTGATGAGTCACCCCCACCCCGAACTCGGGCCGCCGCCAACGCTGCCCGAAGGCGCCCTGCGCATCGTCGCGCTGGGCGGCCTCGGTGAGATCGGCCGCAACATGGCCGTGTTCGAGTACGAGGGCCGTCTGCTGATCGTCGACTGCGGGGTGCTGTTCCCCGAGCCCGACCAGCCCGGCATCGACCTGATCCTGCCCGACTTCGAGTACATCCGGGGCCGCCTGGACGACGTCGAGGCCGTGATCCTGACCCACGCGCACGAGGACCACATCGGTGCCGTGCCGTACCTGCTGCGCGAGCGTCGCGACATCCCGGTCGTGGGGTCCAAGCTGACGCTGGCGCTGATCGAGGCCAAGCTCACCGAGCACCGCATCCAGCCGGTCAAGCGCGAGGTCGTGGAGGGAGAGCGGCACCGGTTCGGGCCGTTCGAGTGCGAGTTCCTCGCCGTCAACCACTCCATCCCGGACGCGCTGGCCGTCGCGATCAGGACACCCGCGGGCATCGTCCTGCACACCGGTGACTTCAGGATGGACCAGTTGCCCAGTGACGGGCGGCTGACCGACCTGGGCGGGTTCGCCAGGCTCGGCGCGGAGGGCGTCGACCTGCTGATGTCCGACTCGACCAACGCCGAGGTGCCGGGCTTCGTCACCAGTGAGCGGGAGATCGCGCCGGTCATCGACGAGGTCGTCCGCACGGCGGGCAAGCGCGTGATCGTGGCGAGCTTCGCCTCCCACATCCACCGCGTCCAGCAGGTCATCGACGCGGCTGAGAAGCACGGTCGCAAGGTCGCGCTGGTCGGTCGCTCGATGGTGCGCAACATGGGCGTCGCCCGCGACCTGGGCTATCTGAGGGTCTCGCCGGGGCTGATCGTCGACTCCAAGGAGATCGAGGGCTGGCCGCCGGAGGACGTGGTGCTGATCTGCACCGGGTCCCAGGGCGAGCCGATGGCGGCGCTGTCGCGGATGGCCAACCGCGATCACCCGATCCGGATCGCCGAGGGCGACACGGTTCTCCTGGCCTCCTCGCTGGTGCCGGGTAACGAGACCGCGGTCAACAACGTGATCAACGGCCTGTCCCGCTGGGGCGCCCGCGTGGTGCACAAGGGCAACGCGAAGGTGCACGTCTCAGGGCACGCCGCCGCGGGCGAGCTGCTGTACGTGCTCAACCTGACGCGACCGTCCAACTTCATGCCGGTGCACGGCGAGTGGCGCCATCTGCGGGCGCACGCCAAGCTCGCCGCGCTGACCGGGGTGCCGGACGACCACATCGTGATCGCCGAGGACGGCGTCGTGGTGGACCTGGTCGACGGCCGGGCCAAGATCGTGGGCGCGGTTCCCGCCGGTTACGTCTACGTGGACGGCACCTCGGTGGGCGACGTCACCGACTTCGCGCTGAAGGACCGCCGCATCCTGGGCGAGGAGGGCTTCATCTCCATCGTCATCGTGGTGGACACCGCCACCGGCAAGCTCGCCGGAGGCCCGGAGATCCACGCCAGGGGGTCCGGCATCGACCCGGCCATGTTCGACGACATCCTGCCGCAGGTGGAGCGGGCGCTGCAGGAGAACGCGGCCGACGGGGTGGTGGACATCCAGCAGGTCCGCCGCGTGGTCCGCAGGACCGTGGGGCGTTGGGTGAGCGACACCTACCGCCGCCGCCCGATGATCGTTCCGGTCGTCATCGAGGTCTGATCCTCACCTCCGTACGGCGGCCGCACCGGTCGTCGTACGGACGCGAGTGCCACCCTCCCCGCCGGTCGAGGCGGGGCAGCAGACGCCGGGCAGGGAGCAGACCTTGGCCGCCATCTTCCTGGCGTCCCTCAACTGCTTGGCGAACTGGGCGTCGCTCGCTTCGCTGTGGTACTCGCCCCCATGGATGTAGATCGCCAGGGCGCGGCCCTCGCGGACGACGACGGCCCGCCGGCCGCCGTCCACGGGCCTGCTCAGGTCGCACGGGTTGAATCCGAGGTTCTTGATCAGCCTGTTGCTGATCTTCCACTCCTCCGCGTCCGGGTACCACAGCGGGGACGAGACGGTCTACGTCGGCAAGCCGGAGGGGCGCGGGCTCGACCGGATGCCCTCCCGGATCGAGTCATAACTGCTCACGAGATATCAGCTGATTTTGTGAAAGGTCGGGCGAGGGGGGCACCCCTCCGGCGAGTCGGCGAGCAATCCACCATCCGTCTCGTTAACCTCCCTAGCATGGCCACCCGTACGTCTAAAGGCTCCTCAGGAAAGCCCCCCGGCAAGGGCTCCCCCGGTCGCTCGGGCGCCTCCCAGGCCCGTACGGCCCCCGCTCGGAGGGCGTCCGCCAACCGGGGGAGGGGTGCGGGTGCGGCCCGCAGGCCGGCCTCTCCGCAGCACGACCCGATCAGCTGGGTTCTCACCATGATCGGCAAGCTGTTCATGGGCATCTGGATGCTCCTCGCGGGAGGCATCGGCAGCGCCGCGCGGGCCCTGGGGCAGAACGCGCGCGAACTCGACCCCGTCCACCGCCGCGACGGGCTCGGCCTGGCGGTGTTCGCCGGGGCGATCGTGCTGGCGGCCATGACCTGGCGGGAGAACACCGGCACGGTCTCCACGGTGGTCGACGAGGTCATGCGCGCCGTCTTCGGATCGCTGACCTGGCTGGTCCCGATCCTGCTCGTACTGCTGGCCTGGCGGCTGCTGCGTCACCCCGACCAGAACGCCGACACCGGCCGGATGATCATCGGGTGGTCCGCCCTCACCATCGGTGTGCTCGGTGTCGTGCACGTCGTTCACGACACGCCGTACCCCTCGGGGGGCGGCTCGGACGGCATGGACAAGGTGGCGGCCGCCGGAGGCATGATCGGCTTCATCGTCTCGGCGCCCCCGGCGAGCATCCTGCCCTCCTTCATCACCATCCCGCTGCTGCTGATCCTGTCGGGCTTCGGCATTCTGGTGATCACCGCCACCCCGGTGCACCGGGTTCCCGAGCGGCTGGCCGAGATCAGGCACATGCTCTTCAACCGCGACCTGCCCAGCGCGCCGCGGGCGTCCAGGAAGCGGCCCTCCACCCGCAAGAAGCCGGACTCCGGCGGGGCCGAGCTGGGCGACCACGTCAAGCCCTACGACACGCCCGTGGTCGCCGAGTCGCCGGGAGGGCTCGGAGGCCACTCCCCGGAGATCGTGCCCGGCCTGGTGGACGAGGCCGAACCCGCGCAGGTCAGGGCCGACGCGCCCGAGCCTCCCGACCCGACCCCGGCACCGCGCAAGGTCGAGCAGCTCGTCCTGTCCCCGCAGGCGGGTCCCTACACCCTGCCCGAGCCGCAGCTCCTGCGCCCCGGCACCGCCCCCAAGCCGCAGACGAAGGCCAACACGGTGGTCGTCAACGCGCTGACCAGCGTGATGGAGCAGTTCGCCATCGACGCCCAGGTGATCGGCTTCACCCGGGGGCCGACGGTGACGCGCTACGAGATCGAACTCGGCCCGGCGGTCAAGGTCGAGAAGGTCACCGCGCTCACCAAGAACATCGCCTACGCGGTCAAGTCGGCCGACGTCCGGATCCTGTCCCCGATCCCCGGCAAGTCGGCGATCGGCGTCGAGATCCCCAACACCGACAAGGACCTCGTCTCACTGGGCGACATCCTGCGCTCCCCGGTGGCCCAGGCGGACCACCACCCGATGATCGTCGGGCTGGGCAAGGACGTCGAGGGGCGCACGATAGTGGCCAACCTCGCCAAGATGCCGCACCTGCTCATCGCGGGTGCCACCGGCGCCGGAAAGTCGGTCTGCGTCAACGGTCTGATCACCTCGATCCTGATGCGGGCCACCCCCGACGAGGTCCGCATGGTCCTGGTCGACCCCAAGCGGGTCGAGCTCAGCGTCTACGAGGGCATTCCGCACCTCATCACGCCGATCATCACCAATCCCAAGAAGGCCGCCGAGGCCCTGGAATGGGTCGTCGGAGAGATGGACCGCCGCTACGACGACCTGGCCGCCAGCGGCTTCCGGCACGTCGACGACTTCAACAAGGCGGTGCGTACCGGCAAGCTGGTGCCGCCACCGGGCAGCGAGCGGGTCTACCAGCCCTACCCCTACCTGCTGGTGATCGTCGACGAGCTCGCCGACCTGATGATGGTCGCCCCGCGCGACGTCGAGGACTCCATCGTCCGCATCACCCAGCTCGCCCGCGCGGCCGGCATCCACCTGGTCATCGCGACCCAGCGCCCCTCGGTGGACGTGGTCACCGGGCTGATCAAGGCCAATGTCCCCTCCCGGCTGGCCTTCGCCACCTCCTCGCTGGCCGACTCCCGGGTCATCCTGGACCAGCCGGGCGCGGAGAAGCTCGTCGGCCAGGGCGACTCGCTCTTCCTGCCGATGGGCGCCAGCAAGCCCATGCGGCTGCAGAACGCGTTCGTCTCCGAGAAGGAGATCGGCGAGATCGTCGGGCACTGCAAGGCCCAGATGGCTGTCGAGTACCGCGACGACGTGGCCGCCGTGACGACCTCCAAGAAGGAGATCGACGAGGACATCGGTGACGACCTCGACCTGCTGATCCAGGCGGCCGAGCTCATCGTGACCACCCAGTTCGGTTCGACCTCGATGCTCCAGCGCAAGCTCAGGGTCGGCTTCGCCAAGGCGGGCCGTCTGATGGACCTGCTGGAGAGCAGGAACGTCGTCGGGCCCAGCGAGGGTTCGAAGGCCCGGGAGGTCATGGTCAAGCCCGACGAGCTCCCCGGCCTGCTGACCGACCTGCGTGGAGGATGACACACCGGGAGGGAACGGACCCCCCGCCGCACACCTCCCGTCCGGTTACTGATTGAATGGGGATCGCTACGCAACGTCGGGGGCTGAGGGGCGTGCGCCATGGGCATTGGAAGCGATCTGGCGGATGCCAGGCGGTCGATGGGGATGACCGTTGGGCAGTTGAGCGCGCGGACACGCATCCGCGAGGTGCTCATCCAGGCGATCGAGAGGAACGACTTCTCCCAGTGCGGGGGTGATTTCTACGCGCGGGGCCATATAAGAAACATCGCCAAGGTCGTCGGGCTCGATCCGGAGACGCTGGTGCACCGCTACGACGAGCAGCACGGGGGTGTCCCGCTGCCGGTGCGGGCCTCCAGCGTCTTCCAGGCCGACATGCCACTGAAGATCCGTGAGCGCCGCTCGCCCAACTGGACGACGGCCATGGCGGTGGCGCTGGGCATCGTGGTCATCTTCGGAGTGGTGCGGACCATGGGCGGGGGCGACACGCCCATAGCGGACGGCCATCCCGTGCCGGTGCCCGCCGCGCTGCCGCCGCCGGCCGGCAGCGCTCCCGGCTCACCGGGCCGGGCGGCGTCCCTGGCCGAGAAGAAGCGCAAGGACATGGTCGTCCTCCAGGTCAGGGCGGAGCGCACCTCCTGGCTGGACGTGGAGGACGCGGGCGGCAAGAGGCTCTTCTCCGGAACGCTCAAGGAGGGCAAGACCTCGACCTGGAAGGCGAAGGACAGGATGAGGGTCACCTTCGGCGACGGGGGGGCGTTCACCCTGAAGGTGAACGGCAAGAACCTGGGTGCCCCGGGGAGCCCGGGGCAGATCGTCAACCGCTCCTACGACGCCCCCGCCGCCAAGGAGCGCTGACGCGGCGACCGGGAGTTCTGCCGGGGTCGCGGCGACGGCCCCGGCCAGGCTCGTGGATCACCCGGTCGGGTGAACGTCCCTGGTCGGCACGGTGGTCCTCACCTTCCGGACTCCCGTCTTCACGGCGGGATGTCCGGGGCGGACGGGGATGCGGCGGTGCTGGAGTGGGGGAGGTGCATCGGGTAGTGGCCAACTCCCGATACCGTAGTGTTCACCATGTCATCCCGCCGAACCGCATCGCTGATCACACTTGGTTGCGCACGCAACGAGGTCGACTCCGAAGAGCTCGCCGCTCGTCTTGAGGCTGCCGGCTGGCAGCTGGGCGACGACGATCCCGACGTCGTCGTCGTCAACACGTGTGGCTTCATCGACTCAGCGAAAAAGGACTCCATCGACACGCTGCTCGCCGCGGCCGACTCCGGGGCCAAGGTGGTCGCCGCGGGTTGCATGGCGGAGCGGTACGGTGACCAGCTCGCCGAGGCGCTGCCCGAGGCCGCGGCGGTCATCTCCTTCGACGACTACACCGAGATCGGCACCCGCCTCGACGACGTGCTGGCGGGCAGGCCGCTCGTCCCGCACAGCCCCCGTGACCGCAGGACCCTGCTGCCCATCTCGCCGGTGGAGCGTGCCGCCGCCCCCAAGACCGCCATTCCCGGCCACGGTGAGCTGCCCGAGGGCCTGGCACCCGCCAGTGGTCCCCGGCCGCTCCGCAAGCGCCTGGGCGAAGGGCCGGTGGCCTCGCTGAAGCTGGCCTCCGGCTGTGACCGGCGCTGCACGTTCTGCGCCATCCCCGCCTTCCGCGGGGCGTACGTCTCGCGCCGCTCCGAGGAACTCCTCGGTGAGGCCGCCTGGCTGGCCGAACAGGGCGTCAAGGAGCTGGTGCTGGTCAGCGAGAACTCCACCTCCTACGGCAAGGACCTGGGCGACCTGCGGGCGCTGGAGAAGCTGCTGCCCTCGCTCGCCGCGACCGAGGGCATCAAACGGGTGCGCGTCAGCTACCTGCAGCCCGCCGAGCTCCGCCCGGGGCTGCTGGAGATCATCTCCTCGACGGAGGGGGTGGCCCCCTACTTCGACCTGTCCTTCCAGCACGCCAGCGGTCCCGTGCTCCGCCGGATGCGCCGCTTCGGTGACCCCGCGCGCTTCCTCGACCTCCTGGAGTCGATCCGCGCCCACGCCCCCGAGGCGGGCGTGCGCTCCAACTTCATCGTGGGCTTCCCCGGCGAGACCGAGGAGGAGTTCGGTGAGCTGGTGGGCTTCCTGGAGCAGGCCAGGCTCGACGTGATCGGCATCTTCGGTTACTCCGACGAGGAGGGCACCGAGGCGGCCTCGCTCCCGGGCAAGCTTGACCAGGAGATCGTCGACGCCAGGGTGTCCGCGCTCACCGAGCTGGCCGAGGAGCTCATGGCCCAGCGGGCCGAGGAACGGATCGGCACCGAGGTCGACGTCCTGATCGAGGAGGACCTGGGCGACGGCGGCTACGAGGGTCGCGCCGCCCACCAGGGGCCCGAGGTCGACGGCTCGGTGACGGTCCAGGGCATCGGACTGGTTCCCGGCCAGATCGTCCGGGCCGTCGTGGTCGACTCGGAGGGGGTCGACCTGATCGCCCGCATCAAGGCGGCCCCATGAACGCGCCACCGGGCCGGGAGAGCGTATGACCAACACGCCAGAGACCGGCACCGACTCGACAGCGACACCCGCGCGCCCCAAGGTGAGCGCCTGGAACATCGCCAATGTCGTGACGGTGATACGACTGGCGATGGTTCCGTTCTTCGCGGCCTGCCTCTTCCTGCCGGGATCCGGCTGGAGGGTGGCCGCGCTGGTGGTCTTCATGGTGGCCTCGCTCACCGACCTGCTCGACGGCGAGCTGGCCCGCCGCTACGGCCTGATCACCGATTTCGGGAAGATCGCCGATCCGATCGCCGACAAGGCCCTCATCGGTGCCGCACTGATCAGCCTGTCGGTGCTGGGGGAACTGCCCTGGTGGGTCACCATCGTGATCCTGGGCAGGGAGCTGGGCGTCACCGCGCTGAGGTTCGCGGTCATCCGGCACGGCGTCATCCCGGCCAGTTACGGTGGGAAGGTGAAGACCGTCCTGCAGATCGCTGCGATCGTCTCCTACATCTGGCCGGATGTGCCCGACCCGATCCGCTGGGTCGTCATGGGAGCGGCGGCCGTCGTCACCGTCGGCACCGGCCTTGACTACGTGATCCGGGCGATCAAGCTCAGGCAGGTCGCGAAGCGGGCGCGGGCCGTATGAGCCACCGCCTGCTCGCGACGACCACGGTCCTCTCCCTTCTCGTCCGCGGGGGCGAGACGGTGGCGGTGGCCGAGTCACTGACCGCCGGGCTGATCGGAGCGGCCCTCACAGAGCCGCCGGGAGCCTCCGCGGCCTTCCTGGGAGGGGTCATCTCCTACTCCAGCGAGCTCAAGCAGCGGCTGCTGAACGTCCCCGCGGACCTGCTCGACCGCGAGGGCGCCGTGCACCCGCAGATCGCCGCCGCCATGGCGACCGGGGTGCGCCTCCTGGCCGGCTCCACCTACGGTCTGGCCGTCACCGGTGTGGCCGGCCCCGAACCACAGGATGGTAAACCGGTCGGTACGGTTCATCTCGCCGTTAGCGGTCCGGACGGACGGGTATGGCACCGGGATCTGCAACTCGCGGGGACTCGTGAGCAGATCCGGGAATCGACGGTGAATGAGGCCGTAGACCTTCTCCGAGGTGTGCTGGAGGCGAACGTGGGGGAACATTCCGGGTGATTACCGCGTTACGTCCCCAGCGAACATGCTCCCCATGGTCTGCCGCGGTGTCGGTGGATACAGGTACGGTGGAACTGTGAGTGAGGTAAAGGTCAAGCGATGATGACGGCGAGGAGTATGTACCAAGGGTCGCGTTCGAAGAACGGGCGGCACGAACCGATAGCGCGGAGTGTCGCGAAGGCATCCGCGCCGGGGAGGGAGCGACAGATGGTCCTGCTGCGTCAGCTGCTCGGTGACGTGCTGCGGCGGCTGAGGGTGCGGCAGAGTCGCACCCTGCGTGAGGTGTCCACACTGGCTCGGGTTTCTCTTGGCTACTTGTCCGAGGTGGAGCGTGGGCAGAAGGAGGCCTCTTCAGAACTGCTCGCGTCGATTTGCGGTGCCCTGGGCGTGCCGCTTTCACAGGTTCTCCGTGAGGTCTCCGACCAGTTCGCGTTGGCCGAACTCCAGCACGCTCCGGTGCTGGCGGGCGATGTCCCCGAGCGGGAGCGTCTGCCGATTCCCGAGACCGTGCCCGATTCCGTCTTCCCCGAGGTCAACGACATGGTCGCCGCCTAGCCGGTCGGTTCTTCCGGCTGGCAGCGACGGCACCAGACGATCAGCCGTTCCTGCGGCTGTGCACCCATCTCCCCGCGACTGATCCGATGCCCGCAGCGCAGGCAAGGCCGCCCGGCCCTGCCGTAGACCCAGGTGCCCCGTCCCGGACGGGGGTCGCCCGTCGTGGTCCTGCTCGGGCGCTCCTTGTTCGCGTCCATCAACCGTCGCGCGAGCGAAACGATCGCCTCCAGATCCTTTACCGCACCCACCGGTCGCCACGGCCACACCCCGGTGAGAAAAAGCGTCTCGGCGCGATAGATGGTGCCGATTCCCGCCAGGTTGCGCTGATCGAGCAGCGCGACCCCGATGCTCGTCTCAGGCCGCCGCGCCAGCCGCCGTACGGCTTCGGCCTCGTCCCAGTCCTCTCCGAGCAGGTCGGGTCCGAGATGCCCGACGAGTCGCCCCTCCTCCTCGGCTCGGACCAGGTCGACCATGCCCAGCCGGACCCCCACCGCCTGCCACTCCGCGTTGGCCAGCACCAGGCGGACGACGTCGCCCCGGGGCAGTCCCCGCCCCGAGGGCGAGACCTGCCAGCTCCCGTCCATCCTCAGATGGGTGTGGACGGTCAGGTCACCTTCGACGCGGGTGAGCAGGTGTTTGCCGCGTGAGACGGTCTCCAGCACCGCACGCCCGGTGAGATCGGCCGTGGAGTGGCGCGGCACACGGAAGTCCGAGCGGGTCAGCGTCCGCCCGTCGAGTGCCCGGCAGAGCCGCAGTGCGGCCTGGTGGACGACGTCACCCTCGGGCATGGCACCCGCCGGGAGACACGTGCCGGCCGTGGGTGGGCGGTACCGGCACGATCACGGGGGACGTCGCGGGCGGCACGGTCAGTCCCAGGCCGCGGGGTCGGCGGACAGGCTGCGAACCCGCTCGGGAAGGGCCCCGGTGGCCACGTTCTCAAGCGTGACCTCTTCCAGGATCGCCCGCTCACTGGCGCGCAGCGCGATCCAGACCTGCTGCAGCGACTCGGCGGGACCCCGGTAGCCGACGTGCTCGGGCCGCTCCCCTCTGACGTTGGCAAGTGGGCCGTCAACGGCACGGATCACATCGGCCAGGCTGATCTCGGCGGGCGGGCGGGCCAGCACGTAGCCCCCCTCGGGGCCACGCTGGCCGCGGACCAGCCCGGCGCGGCGCATTTGGAGCAGGATGTTCTCAAGATACTTGGGAGGCATGTCCTGCTCTTTGGCCAGCTCCCCTACCGTGGTGGGGCCATCACCTGCGGCGGCGAGTTCGGCGGCGGCACGGAGGGCATAGTCGACACGAGCGGATAGGCGCATGTAACCGATTATCCCGCCTGCTATTGGTTACTTACGCGCGAGGTCCGCTGAGACGTCGAACGGCGTCCGTCGCCCTCGGTGAGGACGGGGCCGTACGGCGACGCGCCGGTGGGTCCCGGCGCGTGCACGACGTAGCGGTGGGGGGCCATCGCGGAGGTGCGGCCCGGCAGCAGGGCGAGGCAGGCCGCGTGGATCTCCTCGGCGGTTCCTGAGGTGACGTGGCAGGTCAGAAGCCCGTCCGGAGTGCGTGCCACGAGATGGGGCCTTCCCTGGACCGCCTCACCGACGAGCCGCTCCACCGCGCGGAGGCTCACCCAGCAGGAGTCGGTGTAGATCCAGTCCGCATCACGCTCGATAGGCGAAATTCCCGATATATTCGTAATGTCGCAAGCTTGGACATCCCCGTCTCCGGCCGCGATCAGGAGCCGGGCGAGCCCGGTCCCGAAGCCCTCCGCCTGCTCCCGGCTCATCACTCGCGGATCGGTCCAGAGCGTCAGATCCACCACCTCCTCCAGCCGGTTGGCCCAGAGCGCGAGGTGTGCGGGAAGCGAGGCCTCCGGCAGCCAGTCGCACTCGACCTCGGCGGCGGGCGCCGGTTCCGGCTCGGAGACGGTGACACCGCTCATGTCGTTGAAGACGCAGTCACGGGCGAAGTCCACACCCCGCTCGGCGTTGACCGCCTCGATCACCTCCCAGAGCGCTGTGGAGTCGAAACGGCTGTGCTGGTACGCGGAGAGGGAGGCGCCGCGGAAGCGGCGGACGGCCTCGTCGAAGGTGGGGGCGTCCAGCTCCGCGGTGATCAGCGCGTCCTGAGCCAGCGGCCCGACGTAGTCGCGCAGCTCGGGCCGTACCCGGTTGCTCGCCAGCGACGCGATCACGCAGGTTCGCTGCGTGTTCCACAGGCCGATCAGGACGCCCAGCGCGGCGAGTGTGATCGCCGAGCGGCTGGCCCCCGTGCGGCTCGCGATGGCTCCCAGCGCCTTGGCCGCCGGCGCCGAGCGGACCCGCAACCGGGGGCGGATCGCGTCGGCGTCGGCGTTCTCGTCGACCGTGAACATCGACTGCGGTGCCCGCCGCAGGCCGCTCTCCCAGTACCGCAGCGCAGCCTCGGTCCGGCGCAGGGCCGCGGGGGTGCTCTCGGCGGCCGCGAGGTCCAGCGGTTGCATCGGGTACGGCGCCGGTACGGCGATTCCCCGGATCAGGCGTTCCCACTCCCTCATGAGGGTGGCCAGGCCGATGGCGTCGACCGAGGTGTGGGGCAGGACGAACACCACCAGGCGAGGCTCCTCGCCCTCGGTGATCACGGCGACCCGGATCGGAAGCTCGCCCTCCAGCTCGAACCGGGTGCCCTGCATCCGCAGGCCCACATCCTCGGCGACCTCGTCCGCAAGGCCGGTCCCGGCACTGTGCACCCCGACGGGCAGCGAGCCGGAACCGGCCACGACCTGGACGCCGGAGTGGATGGTGGCCCGCAGTCCCTCGTGCCGGGAGAGCAGCCGCCCGACAGCCTCGGCGACGGCGGGCAGGGACCTTCTCCCGGGGAGGCGCCTGGTGACGCGGAAGTTCATGTGCAGCGGCGGGTCGCGGAGCACGCAACGCGCCATGTTGGCCTGGCCCATGGTCACGGGCCCCTGCCGGGCCTGTGGCCCCGTGTAGTCGGCCGCGATCCTCATGACGGTATCCATGTCGAGACCTGCCTCGTCACCGGTCGGCCAGGGGCTTACTGAAAAGAATCTTTACCATTTCCGGGAGTGTTCCACGCGCCGCGTCGACGTCGCAAGCCCTTGATTTTCTGGATTCGCGGTGGTTCGCCGACTCCTGGGCGACGGTGTGCGGGCGGCACGCGAGAACCGGAGGGGCCCATCCTGGAGGACGGGGCGGTAGGCGGGGCCGCGGCGTGGCGGGGGACCCTCGTGCACCTCCGCCGGGCCTCCGCCGGGCTAAACTATCAGGAAGTCTTATTAATGAATAGAACCGTTATTCTTGCTTGAATGTAATTGCGACGGGGAAGCGGCGAACAAGAGAGCATGCGTATGGAGCGACGTCCTGGCGTGCCCAGGCTATTGAGGGAGATCAACGACAGGGCCGCCCTGGAGCTGTTGCTCGCCTCCGGGCCGCTGACACGGGGGCAGATCGGGGAGCTCACGGGTCTTTCCAAGGTGACGGCGTCCCAGACGCTCGCCCGTCTGGAAGGGCGCGGCCTGGTGGAGGTGGCGGGGGAGCAGGCGGGGGGCCGCGGGCCTAATGCCGCGCTTTATGGGATTATTTCCTCCTCGGCCTATGTGGCGGGCCTGGATGTCGGCCCGGAATTCGTCACGACCGCCATCGCGGATATCCATGGGGAGATCGTCGCCGAAGTGCGGGTGGCGCCGAACGGGCATGAGGATCCGGTCGCTCTGGTGCACAGCGGGGTGGTCAAGGCCTGCCGGTCCGCCAAGGTCGCGCTCTCCAAGCTGCGCGCGGTCGTCATCGGCACTCCGGGCGTGGTCGACCCCCGCACCGGCGACGTGCGGTTCTCCTTCGACCTGCCGGGCTGGCACGAGGGCATCCACGAGGCGCTCGCCCGCGACCTGCGCCGCGACGTCAGGATAGAGAACGACGTGAACCTCGTCGCCATCGCCGAGCGCACCCTGGGCGCCGCCCGCGAGGTCGACGACTTCGTGCTCCTGTGGGTGGGCCGCGGCATCGGCCTGGGTGTCGTGCTCGGCGGGCGGCTGCACCGCGGCCGGTCCGGCAGCGCGGGTGAGATCGGCTACCTGCCGGTGCCCGGCGTGCCGCTGGCCGAGGACGTGCGGGCCGTGCCCGGCAGGCTGCCGTCGCTCGCCGGTGGCCTGCAGTCCCTGGTCAGCGCCGAGGCGGTCGCCGAACTCGCCGCGACGTACGGCTTCGAGGGGGAGAGCGCCGCCGAGTGTGTCGCGGCGGCGGTCGCGGCGGGGGAGCGGGGAGAGCCTCTGATCAACGACATCGCCGGGCGGCTGGCGCTGGGCGTGGCGTCGGTGTGCGTCGTGCTCGACCCCGGGCTCGTGGTGCTCGCCGGCGAGGTCAGTACGGCCGGAGGTGACGCGCTCACCTTCAGGATCGAGGAGGCGGTGGCCAGGAGCTGCCCGGTCCGGCCGCAGGTGGTGGCCAGCGAGGTGACCGGCAACCCGGTGCTGCGCGGGGCCGTCATAGCGGCTCTGGAGCAGGCCCGGGAGGAGATCTTCGCCTCCTGAGGCGTGTTTTGTGGATCTTCGCCTGCGCTGCGGAACGGCCGGACGGATGCCCCGCACGGCGGAGAGGGAACTCATGACGGAGTCACGGGCGACGACGACAACGCCGCGGGGCATTCGTCCGGGCGACCGCGGTAGGCGGAAAGATCCACAAAACACGCTCTAGTTCCGCGGCCGGTGGTGGCCCGCCAGGAGTTCGGCGGCGGCCCGGCCCGAGGCGGCGGTCGCGCCGTGGGTGGTGATGTGCGTGGCACCGGGGGTGGCCGGACCGGGCAGACCCATCTCCACCACGATCGCGTCAGGGCGGCGTGACAGCAGGGCGCCCAGGCGGTCCGCGACCCAGGCGTGCCGGTGGGCGTCGCGGACCACGATCACCAGTGGGCGCCCGGCGGTGGGCGGCGGGAGCGCGTCCTCGGCACCGAGCCGGAGAGCCGTCGTGCCCGGCAGCAGCGCGGCCAGCGGCGAGGCGACGCCCCACGGGGTGGCACGGTCGACGGCGATGTTCGTCTCGGAGACGAGCTCGATCACCTGCGGCGCCGAGGGCAGCGGGAGCCCGTCGCCGCGGACCCGCAGGGCCCGCCTGGCCGCGGCGAGACCGGCGGGTCCGTCTCCCGGGGCCGCCGCCCCGGCCGTCCGGCGCCGCGCGGCGGACCAGGCGGCCAGGCGGCGGACCCGGGAGGCGGCCTCGGCCAGGCGTTCCTCGGGAAGGGTGCCGTCGGCCACCGCGGCCATGATGGCGTTGCGGATGAAACCGACCACTCCGGGACCCTTGCGCTCGCCGCCCACGCAGATCGCGTCGGCCCCGGCGGCGAGGGCGCGGACCGCCGCCCCGGTCACGCCGTACCGCCCGGCGACCGAGGGCATCTCCACGCCGTCCGTCACGATCAGCCCGTCGAAGCCGAGTTCCTCCCTGAGCAGCCCGACCAGGATGCGGCCGCTCATGGTGGCGGGAGAGTCGGGGTCGTAGGCGGGGACGAGCAGGTGGCCGGTCATCACGGCCCGCACCCCGGCCTCGATGACGGCCCGGTAGGGCGGGAGCGTGGTGGCCGCGAGTTCCTCGGCCGAGTAGGCGACGGTCGGCAGGTCGTCGTGCGAGTCGACGGCGGTGGCGCCGTGGCCGGGGAAGTGCTTGGCACAGCCGGCCACCCCGGCGGACTGGAGGCCGGTGACCCAGGCGCGGGCGTGCCGGGCGACCAGCCAGGGGTCGGTGCCGAACGCGCGGGTGCCGACGACGGGGTTGTCCAGGTCGGAGTTGACGTCGACCACGGGGGCGTAGTTGAGGTTGATGCCCGCGGCGGCCATGTCCAGCCCGACCTCTCGGGCGATCAGCTCGGTCAGCTCGGGGTCGTCCACCGCGCCGAGTGCGAGGTTGCCGGGGCGCGAGCTGCCGGTGAGCGCCTCCAGCCGGGTGACGTCGCCCGCCTCCTCGTCGGTGGCGATCACCACGTCGGGGTTCTCCGCGCGCAGGGCGGCGGTCAGCGTTCTGACCTGCTCGCCGTCCACGAGATTCCGGGAGTAGAGCGCGACCCCGCCGAGCCCCCCGGCGAGCCGCCTCCGCAGCCAGTCGGGCGCCTCCACGCCCACGAATCCGGGTTGCAGCACGGTGTCGGCAAGCTCGGCCAGTTCGGGGCTCGCGCCATTCGGCCCGCCCGTCCGGCCGCCACGAACGATCATCAACGCCTCCGGCTCGGTTCGTCACACGTCGCTTGTCTCAGGCGTACCACATGTGTAGCATTCGGGAGGCATAAATAAACAAGAAACTTTCCTAATAATTGCCCGTCGGGGCCTGTGCCCCGGCGCCCATCCGAGGAGAGGTCACCCACGAGGGAGCAGGACAGGATGGCGCACACCCCCTTCGACCTGCGGGGAATCCCGCTGGCGCTGCACCTGAACGGTCCCGTCGACACTCCGGCGCTACTGGGCGCGTGCGCCGCCGTGGCCGGCCGGCACCCGGTGCTCGGCCGGGTCAGGGTCACCCGTACGGAGTCGACCCCCGAGGGTTACCCCGGGGTCGCGGCGGCCGAGGCCACCCGCCCGTTCGACCTGGAGCGCGGCCCGCTCGCCCGGTTCACGCTCGTCCGGGTGGGGCCCGAGCGCGTCCGGCTGCTCTTCACCGCGCACGGGCGGGTGTTCGACGCCGGTTCCAAGGACCTCCTGGTCCGCGACCTGGCCGACGCCTACTTCTCGCGTGCGCCCCTCCCGCCGCCGGACGGTACGCCGTCCGCGACGTGCGACCCGGCACGGCCCGACGGTGCCGAGGAGTTCTGGAGGGAGCGCGAGCGCGAGCCCGCAGAACCGGTCCTGCCCGGCCTGCGCGCCGTCCCGCACGGCACCGGCCCCGGTGAGATCGTCGAGATGGTGCTCGGCGCCGCGGAGTCCGGCGCCCTCACCGGGGCCGCCGCGATTCTCGGCGCGACCAGGTTCGAGTTGCTCCTGGCGGCCGTGGGCGTGCTGCTGCGGGGCTACGGCACGGTCGCCTCGCCGCTCGCCCTCGACCTCGGGACCCGCACCTGCCGGACGCGCGAGCGCATCGGGTCGTTCGTCGCGCGGGTGCCGTTCGCCCCGCACCCCGGCCCTGACGAGGAGTTTCCCGCCTACCTGCGCGCGGTCCGGGCCGAGCTCCACGCCATGTACCGGTTCCGGCACGCGCCGCCGGAGCCGCCCGCCTCACCGGTGCTGTTCAGCTACCGCAGGAGGGCGGCCGTCCCGGAGTTCCCCGGTATCGGGGCGGGGGTGGAGTGGACCGTCTTCAACGGGGTGGCCCACGGCGCGCTGCACGTCCAGGCCGTGGACGCGGAGCGGAGTCTCACCCTCGGCCTTCGTTTCAACCCCGCGGTGATCGGTCACGACGACGTGTCCCAGATCGCGGGTCACCTGCGCGCGCTGCTGCGCGCCCTCGCCGCGGAACCCGGCGCGAAGGTCTCGGAACTGCTGGAGCCATCCCGCCCCGAGCCTTCCTAGGCTCGGGGCGGGGACAGGGGTACGGGCGCTCAGACGCCGAGGAGTTCGGCGGCGGCCTGCGCGTTGGCGCGGGCGGCGCCGTAGGTGGCCACGTAGGTCACGCCCTCGGGGCGCCAGATGGGCAGGCCCATCTCGACCACCGTGGTGTCGGGGCGGGCGGCCAGCAGCGCGGAGATCACCGACTTGCTGGCCTCGTAGCGATGGGCGTCCTTGACGACGACGATCAGGGAGCGGCCCGAGGCGCGTTCCAGGATGTCCGGCACGTCGGCGGCCTCCGGCTTGACCCGCAGCACCTCCGCCCGCGGCAGCAGCGGTGTGAAACCCCACGGCACGTCGCCGACCGCGATGGTCGGCGGGGTGTCCACCTCCACCACCAGCGGGTCGACCGGGGGAGGTGCCGAGCCGGTGAGGCTGACCGCGCGGCGGGCGGCGGTTAGGCCGATCACGTCCCGCTCGGCCTCACCCGTGCGGGGCGTGCCGAACCAGGCGCGCAGGGCGGACACCCGCTCGGCGGCCTCCTCCAGGCGGGTCGCGGGCAGCCGCCCGTCCAGTACGGCGGCGACGATCTCGTCCAGGATCCGGTGGACGTCGTCCTCGGTGGGGATCGGGCCGAGGCAGAGCAGATCGGCTCCGGCGGCGAGGGATAGCACCGAGCCGCCTGCCAGGCCGTAGGTGTCGGTGACGGCCCGCATGTCGAGGGCGTCGGTGACGATCACACCGTCGTAGCCCAGCTCGCCGCGGAGCAGGCCGGTCAGGGTGGCGGGGGAGAGCGTCGCGGGGAGCCCGCCGGTGACGGCGGGGACACGCACGTGCGCGGTCATGATGGACCTGGTTCCGGCCTCGATCGCGGCGCGGAAGGGCACGAGCTCGCGCTCGCGCAGCAGTTCGGCGGAGGCGTCGACGAGCGGGACCTCCAGGTGGGAGTCCTGCCGGGTCGCGCCGTGGCCTGGGAAGTGCTTGACACAGGCGGCCACGCCCGCCGACTGCAGGCCGTGTACGGCGGCGACGGTGTGCCGGGCGACGAGCGCGGCCTGAGCCCCGAACGAGCGGGTGCCGATCACCGGGTTGTCCTCGGCGGTGTTGACGTCCGCGGACGGGGCCATGTCCAGGTTGACGCCGCACCGGGCCAGGTCGTCGCCGATGGACCGGTAGACCCGCCGGGTGAGCTCGACGTCGTCCACGGCACCGAGGGCGGCGTTGCCGGGATACGGGCTGCCGACGTGGTAGGCGAGCCTGGTGACGTCGCCCCCCTCCTCGTCCAGTGAGATGACCGGGTCGCTTGTCTCACGCAGACGGGAGGTGAGGGCGGACAACTGCGCGGCGTCGGCGACGTTGAAGCCGAAGAGCGTGACGCCGCCGAGACCGTTCTCCAGCTCCCGCAGGACCCACTCGGGTGCCTCGGTGCCCTGGAACGCGGCGAGCAGAGTGCCGGCCGCGAGACGACGCAGCCCCTGATCGCCGCGATCCGCGATGAGCTCAGACATGGCGGTAGGTGTTCCTTACCTGAGATGTAGGGGAGCGGACATGGAACAGGCAGGGCTGGTACGGCTCGCGCCTTGTGGGTACGAGCCGTACCAGCACCGATGGGGGATCAGCCCTTGACGGCGCCCGCGACGAGTCCGGAGACCATCCGCCGCTGCACCAGGAGAAAGAAGACGATGACCGGGATGGTCATCAGGGTGGAGGCGGCCATGATGCCGCCCCAGTCCACCGACCGCTGGCTGACGAAGTAGCGCAGCGCCACGGGCATGGTGTAGCTGCCCTGGTCGCCGATGAGCGTCAGCGCGAACACGAACTCGTTCCACGCGGTGATGAACGAGAAGATGCTCGTCGCGACGAGGCCGGGGGCCACCAGCGGGAACAGCACCCGCCAGAAGGTGGCGAACCGGCTCGCGCCGTCGATCCAGGCCGCCTCCTCCAGTTCCTTGGGAACCGCCGCGACGAAGGTGCGCAGCATCCAGATGGCGAACGGCAGCGTCATCGCGACGTTCACCACGATGAGGCCGAGGAGCTGGTCGTACAGCCCGGCCCGCCTGACCATCATGAACAGCGGGATGAGCAGTGCCTCGCCGGGGACCATCTGCACGATGAGCAGCAGGATCAGGAACGAGGTGCGCCCGCGGAAGCGGAAGCGGGCCACCGCGGTCGCCGCCAGCAGCGAGAAGACCGCGCCGATGAGCACGGTGCCGAGGGCCACGATGGAGCTGTTGAGCAGGTAGCGCCAGATGGAGTGGCCGGCGACGCCCTCGGTGAAGACCCGCCGCACGTGTTCGAGCGTGGGATCGGTGGGGAAGGGGATGAAGTCCGTCGTGAAGATCTGCTCGCTGCTCTTGAAGGCGGTGCTCACCATCCAGTAGACGGGGAAGACCGCGAACAGGAACACCAGGACGGCCGCGGTGTTCAGGCCGATGTTGCCGAGTCGCTTACGCTGCCGGAGATTTCCCCGCGGCCCGCGCCTGCCGTACGTCGTCATCGCACGTCCTCCGTCTTCACGATCTGGCGGACGTAGAAGAAGGTGATGAAGAGCAGGATCAGCGTCAGCACCACCGCGATGGCCGCGCCCATGCCCATCTTGGGCGGCGCGCTGAAGGCCTGGGTGAAGGCGAACAGCGACAGGTTGAACGCCTCCCGGTTGGAGGTGCCGCCCGCCAGCACGAACAGCTGGGTGAAGACCTTGAAGTCCCAGATCACCGAGAGCACGGTGAGCACCGCGAAGACCGGCTTCAGCAGCGGGAAGGTGATCTTCCAGAAGATCCGCCACGCGGAGGCGCCGTCCACCCTGGCCGCCTCGTACAGCTCCTTGGAGATGCTCTTCAGCCCGGCCAGCACCGAGACCGCGATGAACGGGAACGACGCCCAGACCACCGCGATGATCAGCACCAGGTAGATGGTGAACGCGTCGTTCAGCCACGGCTCGCCGGTCCAGTCGGAGCGGCCGAACAGCAGGGAGGAGAACCAGTCGGGCAGCGCGTTGAGCGCCCAGTTGATGACCCCGGACTCCGCGTCGAACAGCCAGCGCCAGATGATCGCGGTGGCGATCTGCGGGGTGGCCCAGGCGGCCATGATGCCGATGATCAGGAAGGTCGACATCTTCTTGCCCAGCTTGTGCAGGAGCAGGCCGACCAGCGTGCCGAGCAGCAGGGTGAGCGCCACCGTGACGACGGCGAAGACCACCGTGTTACGCAGCGAGGTCCAGAACAGCTCGGACTCGATGAGCTTCTGGTAGTTCTCCAGGCCGACGGACTCGGCCGGTACCCCCCGGATCTGCCGCAGTCCCACGTTCTGGAAGGACATGACGACCATCTGGAAGAGCGGGTAGAGCAGCAGGCCCGCGATGACGATCAGGCCGGGGACGAGCAGCGCGTAGGGGACCACCCGAACGGGCAGCCCGGACCTGCGCGGGGGCGTGGCGCCTCGGTGCCCCCGCGCCGGGACGGAGGGGGAGCCCCCGTCCCGGGCGATGGTTGAGGTGTTCGCCATGGCTACTGGTTCAGGATCTCTTCGAGTTCCTTGTTGGCGTCGGCCAGCGCGGTGTCGACGTCCTTCTTACCCTCGATGACCGAGCGGGCCGCGCTCTGCAGGACCGCCTTGGTGTCGTTGGCCTCGGCCCAGTTGGTGTCGTTCGGGAAGCCCTTGGCGACCTTGAAGGTCTCGGCGAACGGCGCCTGCACCGGGTCGGACGCGTACTCGGTCAGAGCCTCCGGGTAGAGCGGCAGCAGGCCACCCTCCTTGGCGTAGCGGGTGCCGAACTCCTTGCCGGCGGCCAGCTTGACGTACTCGGCGGACAGTTCGAGGTTCTTGGTGTCCTTCCAGATGGCGATGTCGTTGCCGCCCTGGAAGGCCGGGGCCGGGCCGCTGCCGTCCTTGGCCGGGAGCGAGAAGAAGGACATCTTCGAGTCGTCGACCTTGCCGCCGCTCTGCTCCTTGATCGTGGTGATGTCCCAGCCGCCGGTCACGTACATACCGACCTTGCCGTTGGCGAAGCGGGTCGCGATGTCCACCGAGTTCTGGGTCAGCGCGGACTTGCGCGAGACGCCGTGCTTGGTCACCAGGTCGGTGTAGTACTGGAAGCCCTCCTTGAACCCGGGCTCGGTCAGCTTGCCGACCCACTTGCCGCCCTCGAACGCGGCGAAGTCGCCGCCGGCCGACCAGACGAACGGGGAGAGCGACATGTTGGCGTCGGAGCCGCCGTTGAAGGCGAAGCCGTCGACGTCCTTGCCCTTCTTGGCGACGATCTTCTTGCCCGCCTCGACGAGCTCCTCCCAGGTCTTGGGCACCTCGATCTTCAGGTCCTCGAACCAGTCCTTGCGGTAGAGGACGGCGCGGGTGCCGCCACCCCACGGGGCGGCGTAGATCTTGCCGTCCACCGTCTCGTAGCCCCACAGGTTCTGCGGGATCTGCTGGAAGTCGGGGGCGGCCTTGACGATGTCGGTGATGTCGGTCAGCGCGTCCTGCGCCACCCAGGCAGCGACCTGGTCGTTGCCGAACTCGGTGACGTCGGGGCCCTCGCCGCCGGCGAGCGCGGCGGTCCACTTGGCCTGCGCGTCGGGCCACGGCACCCACTGGAGCTTGACCTCGGCGCCGGTGGTCTCCTTGAACTTGGCGTTCAGGTCGCCCATGAGCTTGTTCTGCTTCTCGTCCGGAGCGCCGAGGCGCCAGACGGTCAGGGTCTGACCTGCGAACTTGGGTCCGGACGCGGCGGGTGCCGACGCGTCGGAGCCGGCGGCCGGGGTGGCGGGCTCGCTGCTGCCACACGCGGCGAGACCCAGGGCGAGGGCGGCCGTGGTGGCCGTCGTGGTGGCGATTCTCGCGAACTTCACTGGAGTTCTCCCTTTCAGGCTTTCGCCGGAGTTTGCGCTCATCTGTTATGGCCGGGGTCCCCGCGACCCTCTGCACTCACTGGGAGCTGTCGGAACTGTCACAACCCGCGGTCCCGATCACTTGCCTGCGGGCTGGCTAGGGATAAACTAACAAGAAACTTTCTTAAAAGAAACGATCGTTAGCGGATCGTGACGGGAAGGACGGCCTTGTCCACACGCCCGGGGACCCCCCGGTTGCTGCGCCAGCTCAACGACCGTGCGGCGCTGGAGCTCCTGCTGTCCAGTGGCCCGCTAACCCGGGCTGAGCTGGGAGAACACACCGGGCTCTCCAAGGTGACCGCGGGTCAGCTGCTCGCCAGGCTCCAGGAGCGAGACCTTGTCGCGGTGGTCGGCGAGCAGGCCGGCGGGCGCGGCCCCAACGCCGCGCTCTACGGGGTGGTGCCCTCCTGCGCGTACGTGGTCGGGCTTGACGTGCTCCCCGACCGGATCAGCGCCGGGATCGCCGACATCACCGGCACACTCGTCGCCGAGGTCTCGGCCGACCCCAGCGGGCACGACGATCCGGTACGGCTGGTGCGCGGTGCGGTCGGCCAGGCGTGCGGGGCCGCGGGCATCGGCGCGGACCGGCTCCGCGCCTTCGTGATCGGCACCCGGGGCGTCGTCGACCCCGGCACCGGCGACGTGCGGTTCTCCTTCGACCTGCCCTCCTGGCACAACGGCGTGCTCGCCGAGCTCCGTCGCGACCTCGGCGTCCCGGTGACGATCGAGAACGACGTGAACCTGGCCGCGCTGGCCGAGCGCGCGCACGGCGCGGCGCTGGGCGTCGACGACTTCGTGCTCGTCTGGGCCGGGGTCGGCCAGGGGCTCGGCGTCATGCTGGGCGGGCGGTTGCACCGCGGTTTCACCGGCGGCGCGGGTGAGATCGGCTGGCTTCCCGTCCCGGGCGAGCCGCTCCCCACCGACGTGAGCGAACCCCAGTCGGGCTCGTTCCAGCGCCTGGTCGGCGGCGACGCCGTGGCCGGGCTCGCGAGCGCCTACGGCATCGGTTCCGCCGCCGACGCGACTCCGGTGGGGGAGCGGGTCCGTACGGCCGTCGCGGAGGGTGCCGAGGCCTTTCTGGACGAGTTGGCCGGGCGGCTGGCGGTCGGCGTCGCCGCGGTCGCCGTGGTCCTGGACCCCGGGCTGATCGTGCTCAGCGGCGACGTCGGCAGGGCTGGCGGGGACGCGCTCGCCGCCAGGGTGCAGGATGCCGTGGCCCGGGTCTGCCCGAGCCAGCCCAGGGTCGTGGTCTCGCGGGTCAGGGGCAACCCCGTGCTGCGCGGCGCGCTGGTGTCGGCGCTGCAGCAGGCTCGGGAGCAGGTGTTCTCCGACACCGTCTGATGTCACCGTCTGACGTTCTTCCGCCCGGAGGACGCCGGCGGCAGATCCGTTCTCGATCCTCGCGGGTTCCTTACCGGACGGCGACACCGGACGGCGACACCGGACGGCGACGGCGGACGGCGACACCGGACGGCGACGGCGGACGGCGACACCGGACGGCGACGGCGGACGGCGACGGTGGCCGGCGGGGTTCCGGAGCGCCGCTCTGCCGGGAAGGGCGAAGTTGACGATCCGCCGACCGGCCCGTGACCCCTTCTGGAGGACTGGGTCTCCAACCGGCAGGTGTTTGGTGAAGAATTGCCGTCATGCGTGACATCGTGCTGATCTCCGACGCCCGAGTCGCCTCGATCCCCGTCGAGGAGTCCGGTGAGCCCTTGATCGACGTGCGGGGGCGGTTGGAGACGGACGGGCGGCTCGCCGACGCCGAGGGGGCCTTCGCCCACCTGCGGCTCGGGCTGCTGGACCGGCTGGAGAAGGCGCAGGCGCAGCTTCCCGGGGGATACCGGCTGCTGGTCGTGGAGGGCTACCGGCCACTGGCGACCCAGAAAAAGATCTTCGATGACTACTCGGCGGAGTTGCGGGCGACATTTCCGGAAATGTCGCCCGCGGAGCTCCGGAGTGCGGCGAGCCGCTACGTCTCGCCCGTCGAGATCGCCCCGCACACCGCGGGAGCGGCGGTCGATCTGACCCTGTCCGCCGAGGACGGGACCGAGCTCGACATGGGCACCCCGCTCAACGCCACCCCCGAGCAGAGCGGCGGCGCCTGCTACACCGAGGCCCCCGGCCTGTCGGCCGAGGCCCGGCACCACCGCAAGATCCTCGGCGCGGCCCTGGAGGCGGTCGGCCTGGTCAACTATCCCACCGAGTGGTGGCACTGGTCCTACGGCGACCGCTACTGGGCCATGACCACCGGCGCCCCCTGCGCCGTCTACGGCCCGACCTCCACCTGACCACGGCTACTCGCCCGTCCGGCCGCGATCCGCCCCGCCGTCGAGGAACCGTTCTCGCGGCTCACCACGCGCGAACGCCAGATCCTCGATCTCATCGCGGCGGGGTTGTCCAACCGCGGGATCGCCGAGTGCCTGGCCCTGTCACCGAAGACCGTCCGCGCTCCAGGTCGCCGACCGCGCCCACGCCGTCATCCGCGCCCGCGAAGCGGGCCTCGGCCGCCGGGTCGGAGCGTCCGGCGTCGACGGGAGCGGTGTCAGGGACGGACCGCGCCGAGGAGCCGGCCCCACCAGTAGTCGTCGAGGTCGACCACTTTGATGATGTCGCCGGTCCGCGGGGCGTGCACCATCTTGCCGTTGCCCGCGTACATGCCCATGTGGCCCAGCCCCTTGCTGAAAAGCAGGTCACCGGGCTGCAACCGGTTCAGATCCAGGGGTACCCGCCTGCCGGCCCCCCAGCTCCACTGCTCCCAGGTGGTGCGGGGGATGCTGACCCCGGCGTTGCGCCAGGCGGTTTGCGTCAGGCCTGAACAGTCATACGATCCCGGCCCCTCCCCGCCCCACTGGTACGGCTTGCCGATCTGCGCGTAGGCGAACTGCAGAGCGGTCCTCGCGTTGCCGGAGGCTGAGCCGGTGTAGGTGATGCCGGCACTGTTGGGGTCGCCGACCCGGAAGGCGCCGAGCCTGCGCAGCAGCTTCGTCTGCTCGGCGATCAGGCGCTTGGTCCTGGTCCTTTCCGCGGCCAGCGTGTCTCGCGCCTTGTCCGCTTCGGTCAGCGCGTCCTTGGCCTTGCCGTGCTGCAGTCTGAGGGCTCGGGTGGCGGCGTCGAACGTACGCAGCGACTCCGCGTGCCCGGCCGATATCTGGTCGACCGCGGCCATGCCGCTCAGGAGCGAGCGTGGGTCGTCGCTGGAGATGAGCCCCGCCCCGCCGCTCAGCCCGCCGGCCTGGTAGGTGCTGACGGCCAACGTGACGAGGTTGCGGCGCAGGGCGTCGACTGATTCGCGCTGCTGACCGTAGACCTTGTTCAGCTTGTCGTAGTGCTTCTTGGCCTTCTTCCAGCGCTCGTTGGCCAGGTTGTAGCGGTCGACGATCTTGCCGGCCTGGTCGTTGAGCTTCGCGAGTTTCGCCCTGGCCTGGGAGAGGGTGGGCCGTGGCTCGGCGACCGCTCCGTCGAGAGGTGACAGCAGGATGGCGATCACGACTCCCGCCGCCACAGGTATCCGTCTGACTCGCACCGGCATGCCTGCAACGGCCACTGTGTGATGCCTTCCCTTGTCCCGATGTCGGGCGAAATGCTACAGAAGCAGGACAGGCTATTCACCCTTTACTCCGTATTTCCGCACCGGTGCGAGACGATCATGCTTGGCAGTCGGGCGGGGCTGTGGATCCGCCCGCGATGCGCCCTGTCACATGTTTGCTGCTCAACACGGATTTCCGAAGCTTGTTCGGAGGCCTCACCGGCTGCCGACCCGCCTGAGGGGGAGAGGTCGTTGGGCGAATGGAATGACTATCAGCCGTAGTAGAAGGCACCCTATGTCGTGCCGGGCAGCCAAGCGTGTGCGGTCGGCGCGTTGGGGGACAGGCCGGCCTCGGCGGTGTCTCCTCAGCCTGTGTCGGCTCAGCCGGGTGTCAGGACGGCGGCCACGAGGGCCGCGGTGACCGCGGTGACCGCGGTGACCGCGGTGACCGCGGCGAGGATATGGCCGCTGGTGAACCTGGAAAGCGTGTCCCCGATCAGGCTGGCCGCTGCGACGCTGGAGATGGCGGCGGCTCCGATGGAGGCGCCGAACTCGTGGAATGTGCTGACGATCTTCGCCTCGCGACGTACCACCCGGCCGTTTCTCGCCGCGGCGGGATCCGCGGGACCAGTACCTAGGGTGTGGGGGTCCGCCAGCGCAGTGGGCCGTCGGGAGTGGTGCCGATCAGGCGGCCGGCGTGGGCGGTGAGGGTGGTGCTCCCGGCGGCGGAACACAGGTCGGCCCACTCGCCGGGTCCCGGCAGTGGCAGCCGGGTGCGGACGCGATCGGCGCTGTCGACGGCGTAGAGGCGGCCGTTCATGGCGGTCATGGCCACCGCGCCCGTCGGCCCGCCCGCGAGTCCGCCCGTGCTCTCGTCGGCCGGGATCCACTCCGCGGTGTCCGAGGGCAGGTACCAAAGCCCGCCGGCGGCGGTGACGGCCCACAGGTCGCCGTCCACCAGGGCCAGCCCCACCCCGCCCGGCGGGGCGTCGCCGAGCGTGACCCAGGGGGCCCGCGTGCCCGGGTCGCGGTAGACGAGACGGCCGTCGCCGGTCAGCCCGTACAGGCCGACGGGCCTGGTGCCGGACGCCTCGCGCGGGGTGGCCATGGCCACGACGCCGCCGCCCGAGTCGATGCGGCGCCAGCGCAGGTTCTGGCCGCAGACGTCCCTGCGGTACAGCGCGTCGTCGGCGCCCACCCCGTACAGCCGCGAGTCGCACGCGGTCAGCGCGCGGATCGAGCCGCCGGGGCCGATCACCTCCCAGCCGGAGACGCGGCGGGAGAGCCGGTCGAGCACGTTGCGGGTGATCCGCTCCACCGCCGGGTCGTGCAGGGTGTTTCCCCAGTTCACGGTGGAGGCGGTGAACACGGTCCCGGCGCCGAGGCCGAAGACGCCCATGGTGGCCATGCCGCCCTGGCCGTACCGGTGCCAGTGCCGCAGGTCGGCGGTGGCCAGGATGACGAAGGACGGCGGGGTGCCGTCGCGCCCGGTGGCCACCGGCACGCCGTCCACCTCGGTGAAGTCGCAGGCATCGGTCTCGTAGCCGATGGCGCCCCTGCCGAACGTGTCGCCCTCGCCCAGCTTGGTGCCCTCGAACACCCAGTGTTCGGGGAAGCGGACCGTGTAGGACTCCTCGTGCATGAGCCGCATGTACGGACCCCAGGTCCCCGCGCCGTGCCGGAAGCTGACCCCGGTCAGGCTGTTCTCCGGACGGTTCACCGGCGCGCTGGACCACTCGACGGTGGTGAGGGCGGGATTCACCGTGGCCATCGGATCGGCGACCGCGTCGCGGTAGCAGACCATGGTGCGCCCGTCGTCCTCCAGCCGGAACTGCCACCAGCAGGTGTTGCCGGAGAAGACGGCCAGGTTTCCACCCCGGCCGACGAACTCCTCGACGCTGTCGCGCATCCCCGCCGACCAGTACTCGTCGTGCCCGCTGACCATCAGCAGCCGGTAGCCGGCCAGCAGTTCGCGCCCGGAGTGCAGGTCCAGGGCGGAGCAGTAGTCGACGTCGTATCCGGCGGGCCCCAGCCAGCGGATCATGCCCTCCTCCCAGCGCTCGGGCGGCGGCCCGCCGCCCGGCCGGTCGAAGGAGACGCGCGAGGCCCGGGTGGCCTGCTCGGTCCAGTAGATGGACTCGCCGGGAATGCCCGCCCGGTTGTACGCCTGCCAGGTCGGGAACGGGATCGACAGCAGGATCGGCGAGCCGGCCCTGGCGGCCCGTACGACGAAGTAGACCTCGCAGACCCCCTCGTCGGCGGTGAAGATCGCGCGGTAGAGCGAGCTGGGCCAGCCGGCGGAGACGTCGAGCGTCCAGGACGGGCCGGTGAACTCCCCTTCGAGCACCGCCAGGTCCGTGGCCACGTCCTCGATCAGCACCGAGCCGCGCAGCGGGGCCCGGGAGGCGCGGGCGAGGTGGAAGCGGAGTGAGCCGCCCTGGACGCAGGACGTCGACTCGGCGTAGGCGTGGACCGTCATCGGGCTCCGGTTCCGGGCAGGAGGCCGGGCGGTGGGCGCCGGCCGGGGTGGGCGTGGACCGTCATCGGGCACCTCCGGCGGGGAGCACCCGGGTTCTGGTCCGGGGAAGGAAGTGGCGGAGGAGTCAACCGACGGGCTCCAGCACCTCGCGGAACGCGGCCTCGACCAGCAGGGACTCCAGATCGAGGAGATAGCGTTCCATCGCGGGGCGGGACAGGTGGCGGGTGTCGGCGGTGAGCGAGACGCCCAGCCCGCCGGGCTCGCCGGTCACGTGCAGGCAGAACCGGCAGTTGAGCCTCTCCTGGCTGAGCGGCCAGGAGAGGGTCGTCTCCGCCAGCGCGTCCCGCACGGTCCGCTCGTCGGGGGAGGCGTCCACCTGGTCGGCGAAGCGCATGTCGTTGAAACAGCAGTACGGGTGGATCGGCGTGCCCCGCTCCCGGCTGATCCGCTCGGTGATCCCGTCCCGCTCGGCGGGGTCGTGGTAGGCGGATCGGTAGGCGCGCAGCGCGGCGGGCTTGGCCGCGCGCAGCAGTTCGGTGAAGTCGCCCCGGCGCAGGTCCAGCACGAACAGGCCCTCCTGGGAGAGCGTGGTGACGGCGCCGGCCGTGTCGCCGCGGAAGCGGTTGCCCACGATCGGCAGCATCGCGCACACGTCGTGGCCGTTCACCTTCCCGGCCAGTACGGACGCGGCGGTCAGCAGGACCGTCGAGGTGCTCGTGCCGCGCACGGCGGCGATCCGCCGCACCGCCAGGTCCATCGCCCGCGAGACGAGTCGCGCCCGCCAGATCGGCGGATCCGCGGGTACGTCCTCGCGCCGGTCGAACATGGTCGGCGGAATGCGCCGGTACTCGCTCTCCCAGTGCTCGGCGGCGATCCTCGCGACCTTCAGACCCTGCTCGGAGCCCTGCCAGCGGGCCAGATCCAGCGGTGAGGGCGGGGGCGGGCCCGGCAGGGAGCCGCGCAGCAGGAGCAGCCGCAGGTCCGTGACCGCCACCTCGGCCCCGAGGCCGTCGGCGGCCAGATGGCAGAAGACGAGCACGATGTGAGTGACCTCGCCGCGCTCGACGACGAGCCCGATCCGCAGCGGCCACTCGTTCCCGTAGTCGAAGGCGGTCTGTGCCAGCGCGTCCCGCAGCCGCTCGGGGTCGCCCTCGGAGACGGTGACCGGGACGGTCCCGGTGGTCTCCAGCACCTGCCACGGCTCCGTGCCGCCGCCGCTGTCTCCGTACCCGTGAGCCTTCGCGGAGGTCTGAAGGTACGGTCGCGCGCCGCCGTCCGCGGTTCCGTACGGGGGCTCGCCCAGCCTGGTGCGCAGCGACTCGTGCCGTTCCACCAGCGCGCGCAGCGCCTCGGCGGCCCGCGCCACGGTGAGCGGTCTGGCCCGCCGGGGCACGGCGAGCACCCGGCCGAAGTTGAAGTAGTGGTCGTCCGGCGCCGTCCTTTGGATCGTGTCCCAGATGGCGCGCTGCCCCCAGGTCAGCGGTGCCGTCCCCGATCGGCTCCCTGAGAACCGGATGTCCATGTGCTCCCCCTGTTGTAGGAGTCGGAGGTCAGGAGCGCGAGCGCCGTGCCTCGTCGATGTGGCGCTCCAGCGCGTCCAGGTCGTCCAGCAGGTCGAGCCCGTCGCCCGACAGGTCGATCTCCACCCCGAACTCGGTCTCCACCGCGTCGATCAGCCGCATCTGCGCCAGGGAGGTGACCCCCAGCGCGGACAGCGGGACCGTGGCGGTCAACGCCTCCCCGGCCGTGACCGCGCCGTCGGAGGCCGAGGCCACCATCGCCGCCAGCCGTTCCCTGACCATGACGATCTCCTCTCGTACGCTCCCCGGCACCACTCGGTCGGACATCTTCAGGACCTCCTCGCGCTGAGCGGGCGCAGGTCGGTCCAGACGCGGTCGATGTGGGCGAGGCAGTCCTCCCTGGTACCGCGGGCGCCCTCGTGCCGCCAGCCGTCCGGCAGGTCCCGGCCGTCCGGCCAGATCGAGTACTGCTCCTCGTGGTTGACCACGACGTGGTAGTCCAACTCAGCTCCCGGTCTCCATGAGGCGCGCGGCCTCCTCGTCGGACAGTTCGGCCAGTTCGGCGACGAGCAGTTCCTCCACCGCCGCCGCGAGGTCGGCCACGGTGCTCCGTGCGAACAGGGTGCGGATCGGCACGTCCACCTCGATGGCGGCGCGGAGCCTGGCGACGGCGCGGGTGGCCAGCAGCGAGTGACCGCCCAGCGCGAAGAAGTCGTCGAAGGCGCCGACCTCCTCGATCCCCAGCACCTCGCCGAAGATCTCGGCCACCAGCTCCTCGGCGTCGCCACGCGGGGCGGTTCTCGTCCGGGGGCCGGCCTCGGGCGCGGGCAGCGCGGCCCGGTCGAGCTTGCCGTTCCCGGTCAGCGGCAGGGTCGTGAGGTTCACCCAGAGCGTGGGGACCATGTGGGCGGGCAGCGCCCCGGCCAGATATCCGGCCAGTTCCTCGCCGGTGGCCGTGCCGACGACGTAGCCGACCAGGGTCTCCCGGCGCACCGCCACCGCGGCCTGGCCGACACCGGGGTGGGTCAGCAGCCATGCCTCGATCTCGCCGGGCTCGATCCGGAAGCCGCGGACCTTGACCTGGTCGTCGAGGCGGCCGAGGAACTCCAGCCGCCCGTCGGACCGCCAGCGCGCCAGGTCGCCGGTCCGGTAGATCCGTTCTCCACGCAGGACGGGGAAGCGCTCGGCGGTGAGGCCCGGCCTGGCGAGGTAGCCGGTGGCCACCCCGGCCCCGCCGACGCAGAGCTCGCCGGGGGCTCCCGGCGGGACCTCCTGGCCGGTGCCGTCCAGCAGCAGGACCGAGGTGTCGGCGATCGGGACGCCGATGGGCGGCCGTCCCGGGGAGCCGTCCAGCTCGGCGGTGGTGGCGATGATCGTCGCCTCGGTCGGGCCGTAGGTGTTGACCAGCCGCACCCGGTCGCCGAAACGCTCGCGCCAGCGGGTCACGGCCGCCTCGTGCACCTGCTCGCCGCCGAGGATCACCAGACGCAGGGTCGGCGGCCAGGGGATCTCGTCGATGTCGTCGACCAGCGCGTGCCAGTAGGCCGTGGGCAGGTCGAGCACGGTGACCTGGTCGAGGTGGTCGGGCAGGGTGACGCCGCCCTCGGGCAGCAGCTCCAGCCGGGCCCCGGCGGCCAGTGCCGGGTAGATCTCCTCGGCGTGGGTGTCGAAGCTCAGCGAGGCGAACTGGACCATCCGGTCGCCCGGACCCAGCCCGTACGCCTCGCGCATCCACGCGACGCGGGCGGCCAGGTTGCGGTGCGAGACCACGACGCCCTTCGGTGTTCCGGTGGACCCGGAGGTGTAGATCACATAGGCGGCCCCGCCGTCCGGCGCCGCCGGATCGGCGATCCGGCCGGTCTCCGGAGCGGGAGGCCGGTCGTCCACGTGGACGGCCGGGGTGGTGGAGGGCAGCCGGTCGCGCAGGGCCGCCGAGGTGAGGACGAGGCGGGTGGCGCTGTCGTCCAGCATGAAGGCGAGCCGCTCGGCGGGGTGGTCCGGGTCGAGCGGCAGGTAGGCCGCCCCCGCCCGCCAGACCGCGAGCAGGGCCGCGACGGCGTCGGGCGACCTGTCCAGGCAGACGCCGACCACGTCGCCCCCGGCGACGCCGTGCCCCCGCAGGAGCGCGGCCAGCTCGTCGGCGCGGGCGTCCAGCCCGGCGTAGCCGAGCGTGACGTCCCCGGATCCGATCGCGACCGCGCCCGGCGTGTCGCGTACGGTCGCCGCGAACAGGTCGGGCACCAGGGCGGCGGTGGGCCGTACCGGGCCACGGGAGAGGCGCAGGAGCAGGGCGTCGTCGTCCCCGGTGCGCAGCGGCAGCTCCGAGACGCGGTCGCCGGACGCGCCGGGCAGCGCGGTGAGCAGCAGGCGGAACCGCGCGGCCATGGCCTCGACCGTGGCCCGGTCGAAGAGCTCGGCGTCGTAGACGAAGCTGAGCATGAGCTCGTGCTCGTCCTGCCACGCCTCCAGCATCAGCTCCAGCTTGGCCTGCCGCATGCCGTGCTCGAACGCCGTGGCGGTCAGCCCGGCGAAGGCGTCTCGGGCCTGCCCGGAGTCCTGCGTGTGCAGGATGAGCATGGTCTGGAACAGCGGCGTGCGGGTGAGGTCGCGCTCGACCCCCAGGGCCCGCACCAGCTCCTCGAACGGCACGCCGCGGTGGGAGAAGGCGTCCAGGACACCGGTCCTGGTCTCGCGGAGCAGGTCCGAGAAGGTGGGGTCGGCCGACAGGTCGCCGCGCATGACCAGGGTGTCGCTGAGATAGCCGACGACCGGTTCGAGCTCGACCCGGTCCCGGCCGGCGGTGGCCGTACCGACGAGGATGTCGCTCCGGCCGCTGTGCCGGGACAGGAGAACCTGGTAGGCGGCGAGCAGGACCATGAACATGGTGGCGCCGTGTTCCCTGCCCAGCCGGGCCAGGGCGGCGGCCTCGGTCTCCGCCAGGCGGACGGTGGCCACCTCGCCGCGCCTGGCGGCCCCGGCGGTGCGTGGCCGGTCGACCGGCAGGTCCAGCGGGGTGGGGCCGGCGAGCCTGTCCCGCCAGTAGCCGAGCAGGCCGCCGAGGTCGTGCTCACGCTGCCAGCGGGCGACGTCGCCGAACTGGAGCGGGACCGGGGGCAGGGCGGTGTCGCCGGAGTACAGGCGTGACACCTCGTCGAAGACGAGGTTGAGCGACCAGCCGTCGCCGAGGATGTGGTGGAGCACGACGCACAGGACGTGGTCGTCCTCGGCGATCCGGATCAGCGCGACGCGCAGGGGCGGTTCGGCACCCAGCTCGAAGGGCGCGTTGGTCAGAGCCGAGACCAGCTCCAGTGCCTCGGCCTCGGCTGCGGCGCTCATCTCGTCGATGGCCACGGGACCCGGTGGATCGATGACCACGACCGGCGCGCCGTCCACCTCGGGGAAGCGGGTGCGCAGGCTCTCGTGGCGGGCGGCCGTGCCCGCCAGGGCGCGGGCCAGGGCGTCCCGGTCCAGTGGCCCGCGCAGCCGTCTGACCAGGCACATGTTGTACGACGCGTCGTCTCGGTCGAGCCGGTTGAGGAACCAGAGCCGCTCCTGGCCGAAGGAGAGCGGCGGGGCGGTTCCCTCGGGCCTCGGGCGCGGCCCGTCGCTCTCACGGACCGGGACGCCGAAGCCGGACCCCGCCCCCGCGATCGGGACGCCGGGGTCGGGCAGCAGTTCCGCCAGCCCGGCGACCGTCGGCCGGGTGAACACCTCGCCGACGGGAACCTCCGTTCCGGACAGCGCCGCCAGCCGTGAGGTGACCATGGTGGCCAGCAGCGAGTGCCCGCCCAGGGTGAAGAAGTCGTCGTGCGCCCCGATCTCCGCCGTCCCGAGCACCTCGGCGAAAACCTGGGCGACCATCCGCTCGGCGGGGGTGCGGGGGGCGGTCGCGTCCCGCGCGGGCGTCCCGCCCACCTCGGGAAGCGCGTTGCGGTCGACCTTCCCGTTGGGGGTCAGCGGCAACGCCGCCACCTCGACGAACACGCTGGGCACCATGTAGCCGGGCAGCTCGCGCGCGGCGTGCTCCCCGAGACCGTCGAGCGCTCCGCGGCCGTCCGGTCCTGGCCGCGCGGGCGGTGGCGCGGCGGGTACCGCGAAGGCCACCAGCCGGTCCCCGCGCACCGCGACGACCGCCTGCCGCACACCGGGGTGGGTGTCGAGCACCGCCTCGATCTCGCCGAGCTCGATGCGGTGACCGCGTAGCTTGACCTGGTTGTCGGTACGGCCGAGGAACTCCAGGGTGCCGTCGTTGCGGAGGCGGACGCGATCTCCTGTCCGGTAGTGCCGTGAGCCGCCGGGGCCGGGGACGAAGCGCTCCGCGGTCAGGGCCGGGCGGCCCAGATAGCCGGTGGCCACTCCCGCGCCGCCGATGAGCAGCTCTCCGGCCACCCCGATCGGGCACGGTCCGCCGGCGGGGTCGGTGACGTGGACGACGGTGTTGGCGATCGGGCGGCCGATGACGATCTCGCCGGGATTCTCCGGGACTTCCCAGGCCGTGGACCAGATGGTGGTCTCGGTCGGGCCGTAGACGTTGACGAGCCGGTCGAGGTGCGGGCGGAGCTCGCGGGCGAGCCGGGGCGCGAGCGGCTCACCGCCGGTCAGGCCCACCACGCGCGGCAGGTCCCCGGTGAGCAGGATCCGCCAGCCCGAGGGGGTGGCCTGTACGTGGGTCACGCCCTCGTCCCTGATCAGGCGCGCGAGCCGCGCGCCGTCCCGGGCCGTCTCCGCGTCGGCGACGACCACCCGGCCACCGGTCACCAGCGGCAGGTAGAGCTCCAGGGCGGAGATGTCGAACGACAGCGAGGTCAGCGCCAGCCACACGTCCCGGGGGGCGGAGCGCAGCAGCGCGCGCATCGCCAGCAGGAAGTTGGTCAGCGCCCGGTGGGGCACCACCACCCCCTTCGGCCGCCCGGTGGACCCGGAGGTGTAGAGCACGTACGCGGTGTCGCCGGGGCGTGGCCGCGTGGTCACGGCGGGGGCCGCGGTCGCCGGGGGAAGGTCGTCGAGGCCGGTCAGGACCAGCGCCGCCGCGGAGTCCTCGATCACGTACGCGACGCGGGCCTCGGGGTAGTCGGGGTCGACGGGAAGGTAGGCCGCGCCGCTCATCGCCACGCCCAGCAGGGCGACGAGCATGTCGGCACCGCGTTCCATCCGGACCGCGACCAGCGAGCCGTGCCCGATCCCCGCCGCGCCCAGCCGCCCGGCGAGCTCCGCCGCCCGCCCGGCCAGTTCCGCGTACGTGAGTTCCTCAGCTCCGGACCCGCCCGCCGGCGCGGTGCCGACGGGCGCGGCCCGTACCGCGATCGCGCCCGGGGTCGCCGCGGCCTGTTCGAGCAGCAGGTCGATCAGCGTGATCTCGGGCGGTTCGGTCCCGGTGTCGTTCCACTCCTCCAGCAGGGCGAGCTCGGCCTCCGGCAGCATCCGCAGTGAGCTCACCGGCGAGCCGGGGTCGGCCACCACGGCCGCGAGCAGTTCCTGGAAGCGGGCGACCAGCCGTTCCACGCTCTCGCGGTCGAACAGCTCGGTGCTGTAGATGACGGTGCCGTACAGGTGGCCGTCGTCGCCGGGGGAGAGGTCCATGGACAGGTCGAGCCGGGCACGGGACCAGCCGCTGGGGAAGGGCGTGGCGTCGAGGCCGGGCAGGGGCTCGGCCCACTCGCCGTGGGTGTGGAAGGCGAACATGGTCTGGAACAGCGGCGTGCGGCTGAGATCACGTTCCATGTCGAGGTCCGCCACCAGGCGCTCGAAGGGGACCTCCTGCCGCGAGAGCCCGTCCAGCACCATCCTGCGGGTGCGCCTGAGCAGGTCGTCGAAGGTGGGGTCGCCGGACAGGTCGCAGCGGAGGGCCAGCGTGGTCGAGAGGAAACCGATCATGGTCTCCAGCTCGGTGCTGCCGCGACCGGCCGAGGGGGTGCCCACGCAGAAGTCGTGCTGGCCGGTGTGCCGGTGGAGCAGGACCTGATAGGCCGCCAGCAGCACCATGAACGGCGTGCATCGGGCACGCCGGGCGAGGGCGCCGATCGAGGCGGCCATGCCGGCCTCGATCCGGAAGTCGACCTCGGCGCCCTCGCCGGTCCGCAGGGCGGGGCGCGGCCGGTCGGCCGGGAGCTCCAGGGCGGGCACCCCGGCGAGCCGCTCGGTCCACCAGCGGAGCTCGGAGTCCGCGGGGCGCAGGTCGCGCGCGTACTCGCCGTACTGCAGGGGAAGCTCGGGCAGCGCCGCGCCGCCCCGGCTGCCGTAGTGGACGGCGACCTCGGAGCGGAGCACGTTCAGCGACCAGCCGTCGCCGTTGATGTGGTGCAGGACGACGCAGAGCACGTGCTCCTCGGGGCCGAGTTCGATCAGCGAGACCCGGAACGGCGGCGCGGCGGCCAGGTCGAAGGCCGTGTTGGTGACCGCGGAGACCAGGGCGGCGGCCTCCCTCGCGTCCCGGGCCGCCAGTCGCTCGACCGGTACCGGCGAGGGCGGGTCGACGATCGCCAGGGGCTTCCCGTCCACCTCGCGGAACCTGGTCCGCAGGCTCTCGTGCCGGGTGGCCGCGGCGGTGAACGCGGCCTCCAGGGCGGCCCTGTCAAGGCGACCTTTCAACCTGTAAACATAGGATGTGTTGTAGGTCGAGTCGCCCGGGTCGAGCCGGTGCAGAAACCAGAGCCGCTGCTGGCCGGGTGACAGGGGGTACTCCATCGCCGGCCGGCCGGTTGGAACGGTCTCTGGTTGGAACACGCAGGGCTCCTTTTTCGGCCGCGGGTCCGGTAACTCGCGCAATCGCGCTGGAAATTGGTACGCAAAAGGCCCACTCCGTGCATATTTGCCCAGTTGGGCGGGCCTCGGGAAAGGTCACTTTCTGGAAAGAAACCTTTCAGTTAGTTCTGGGTGGTCAGTGTTACACCTTCACTCCAAGGGCGCAAGGCCCACTCTCGCGAGGGTTTTGTCCTCCCATCGAACCTCCGCCAAAGGTCTTGCAAGGCTGTGGCGATCATGTAAGACTGGCGCTCGATTTTGAATAGTAAAGATTCTTTCCTGTAGTGGCCTCAATGGCCACACGCCTTGATCGCATATACATCCGATCTTTAGTGGGAGGTTCACCCGGTGAACCTGACCGTCCCCCAACTGCTCGGAGACCGGGCACTCGCCGACCCCGACGGGGTCGCACTGATCGTGCACGGCTCGGCCCGGCTCACCTACCAGCAGTGGCACGAGCGGTCCCTCGCGCTCGCGAACGGCCTGCTCGCGCGCGGTGTCACCTCGGGTGACCGGGTGGGCCTGGTGTTCGGGGCCGCCGACTGGGCGGACTACGCCGTGGCGTTCTGCGGGGTTCTGGCGGCCGGGGCGGTGGCCGTACCGCTCTCCGACCGCCTCGCCCCCGATGACCTGCGTCTCATGCTGGCCAACTGCCGTGCGACCGGGATCGTCCACGCGGCCGGCCTCACCGCCGACCTCGCCGTGCCCGAGGTCGGCTGGAGCACGACCGTCGACCGCCTGAGCGCCGAAACGTCCTATGAGAAGGCCGACCTCGCGGCACCGGAGCCGGGAGATCTCGCCCAGATCCTCTACACCTCCGGCACCACGGGCCGCCCCAAGGGAGTCTCGGCCACCCATGCCAACCTGACCTATGGCTGCGGTTCCAGACGCCGCCCGTTCGCGCACTCCCGGCATCTCGTCCACGCCTTCCCGATCGGCACCAACGCCGGGCAGACGATGCTGATCAACGCGCTCGACGCCCAGCCGGCCGTCGTGACGCTGCCGCGCTTCACCCCCGGCCGCTTCGCGTCGCTGATCGAGTCCTACCGGGCGGGGACGGTCTTCCTGGTCCCCGCGATGGCCATCGAGCTGATCAACGCGGGAGTGGCCGAGCGGCACGACCTGTCCAGCGTGCTGCTGCTCGGCTCGGCCGCCGCGCCGCTGCCCTCGGCCGTCGCCCAGGCGCTGACCACGGCCTTCCCCAGCGCGACGATCGCCAACTACTACACCTCGACCGAGGCGGCCCCGGCTCAGACGATCATGATGTTCGACCCGGAGCGGCCGGGAAGCGTCGGCCGCGCCATCGCCGGGGGACGGGTCAGGATCGCCACCGCGACGGGTGAGCCGCTGGCGCGGGGGGAGACCGGAGAGGTCTGGATGCGATCCCCCGCGGTACCGCGCGCCTACTACGGCGACCCCGGCAGCGAGACCTTCCGCGATGGCTGGGTGCGGATGGGCGACCTCGGCTACCTCGACGCCGACGGTTACCTCTACCTCGTCGACCGGGAGAGCGACGTGGTGAAGTCCGGGGCCTTCAAGGTCTCCACGATCCACGTCGAAGAGGCCGTCCACCGGCACCCGGCGGTGATCGAGGCGGCCGCGTTCGGGGTTCCCCATCCGGTGCTCGGAAGCGTCGTCACCGTCGCCCTCGCCACCAGGGCGCCCCTCGCGCCGGAGGAACTGCGGATCTTCCTCAAGGGCCGGTTGGCCCCGCACGAGCTGCCCGCGCACATCGTCACCGTCGGTGCCCTGCCGCGCAACGACGGCGGCAAGGTCGACAAGAAGGCGCTGCGCCGGACGATGGGGGGCGTGTGATGTCCGGGTCCGAGGTCACGTTCACCCAGCAGGGCATGTGGGTGACCGAGCAGGCCGCGGGTGGTGGCACCGCCTACCACATGCCGTTGGTCGTTCACCTCCGCGGCGACCCGGACACCGGCGCGCTGCTGGCGGCCTGCGCCGCGGTGGTCGACCGGCACCCGGCGCTGGGCGGCGTGGTGGCGGAGGTGGGCGACGAGCTGCGGCTCGTGCCCGGCGCCGAGGTTCCGGTACGCCGGGCGGCGGCCTTCCCCGCTGATCTCCCGGCCGACACCCCGGGCTCCCCGGACCACGGGCCGGGCGTGCGGGAGGAGATCCTTCGCGCCTTCGACCTGGAGAAGGGCCCGCTGGCCCGCTTCACCCTGTTCGAGACCGGCCCCGGGCGGCACCTGCTGCTCTTCGTCGCCCATCACCTGATCTTCGACGGGCAGTCCAAGGACATCCTGGTGCGTGACCTGGCCGCCTTCTACAACGGCGAGCCGCCGCTCCCGCTGCCCGGAATCGACCACGGCAGGGCCGAGCGCGACCGGGTGGCCGCCGTGCTTCCCGCCGCGCGCGAGTTCTGGAAGCCCCGCTGGCGAGATCCGGGCGAGACCGTCGTGCTCGGCCGGGCGCTGAGGTCCCGGCGGGCGGGCGAGGGGCGGGTGCTCCGGTTCACCCTCGACCCACAGGTCCCCTCGGTTCCCGGCCTGACCCGCTTCGAGGTGCTGCTGGCCGCGCTGCACACGCGGCTCCTCGGCTACGGCAACGCCTCGGTGACCACCGCCGTCGACCTGTCCACCCGGCCCGAACAGGCCACCGGCCACATCGGCCTGTTCGTCAACGAGCTCCCGGTCGCCTCCACCCCGTCCGGGCGGGAGACCTTCCGCGAGTTCGCCACCGCGCTCCGCGCCGAGCTGCGCGAGGTCTACCGGTTCCGCCAGGTGCCGCTCTCCCGGGCGCTGCCCCGCATCCGGCCGCACGCCGCGCTGGTGCCCGTCTCCGTCAGCTACCGCACCCGCCGCGCCGCCGACCCGGTCTTCACCGGCCTCGACGCGTCCGTGGAGTGGACGGTCTTCAACCACGGGGTACGCGGCGCGCTGCACCTGCAGTGCGTGGACGGCCCCGGCGGGCTGGAGATCAGCCTGCGCCACGACCCCGAGACGGTGCCCGACGCCGCCGGGGTGGCCGAGGACCTGCGTCTCCTGCTGGAACGCGCCACCGATGACCCCGACCTGCCACTGCACGAACTTCTGGAGAACGAATGGGTTCCGTCACCACGCTGACCGACCAGGTGCGCGAGATCTGGGAGGAGGTCCTGGGCATCTCGCCGATCGAGGACGACGACGACATCTTCGACCTGGGCGGTCATTCGCTGACCATCACCCAGATCATCGCCCGGATGCGCAAGCGCCTGGACATCGAGGTCTCCCTGGACGACTTCTTCGACAACCCGACGATCGCCGGGATCGCCGGGATCGCGAGCTCCCTCGGCGATGACTGAGACCCTCGACGGGCTCCGTCTCTCCCGCCTCGCCGACGAGGACCTGGAGCTCCTGCTGCTGGTCAGGCACTTCGAGCTCAAGCTCCTGGAGCTGTACGGCAGGGGCGAGCTCAACGGCACCACCCACACCTGCCTGGGCCAGGAGTACGTCCCGGTCGCGCTCCGCCCCCTGCTCGGCCCGGCCGACCACGTCTTCAGCAACCACCGGGGCCACGGCCACTACCTGGCCAGGTTCCGCGACCCGCACGGCCTGCTCGCCGAGATCATGGGCAGGCAGGGTGCGGTCTGCGGAGGCGTCGGCGGCAGCCAGCACATCCACCGCGACCGCTACCTGTCCACCGGGGTGCAGGGCGAGAGCATGCCGGTCGCCGCCGGTGTCGCGCTCCATCTCAAGCGCGCCGAGCCAGGGGCCCTGGCCTGCGTCCACATCGGCGACGGCACCTGGGGCGAGGGAGCGGTCTACGAGGCACTGAACCTCGCCGCGCTCTGGCGGCTCCCGCTGCTCGTCGTGGTGGAGAACAACGGCATCGCCCAGTCCACCCCGACCGCGTCGCAGATGGCGGGCACGGTGGCCGGTCGGGCGGCGGCCTTCGGCATCCCGCACCTGCTGGTCGTCTCCACGGACGTCAACGAGATCCGCCTCGCGCTGGAGGAGGAGGTGGCGCGGGTGCGCGAGGCGGGGCCGCTGGTGGTCGAGTTCGTCACCCACCGCCTCGGGCCGCACAGCAAGGGCGACGACGTGCGCCCGGCCGACGCGGTACGGGCCGCCAGGGACAACGACTGGTACGGCCGCTACGCCCACGACCATCCCGGGCAGTTCCACCGGATCGACGGCGTGGTCAGGGCCGAGGTCCAGGCCGTCGCCGACGAGGTCGCGGCGCGCCCGCTCTCCCGCTGGGAGGCGCCGTGCGCGTAGCGGAGAACCTCAACGCGGCACTGCACGGGCTGCTGGACGACGACCCCACCGCCTACGTCCTCGGCGAGGACATCCTCGATCCGTACGGGGGCGCCTTCAAGGTCACCAAGGGCCTGTCCAGCCGCTTTCCCGGACGCGTGATCGGCACTCCGATCAGCGAGGGCGCGCTGACCGGCGTCGCGGCGGGTCTGGCGCTGACCGGCAACACGGCCGTGGCCGAGATCATGTTCGGCGACTTCGTGTCGCTCGCCTTCGACCAGCTCTGCAACTTCGCCGCCAAGTCGGTGTCGATGTACGGCGGGCGGCTGCCGCTGCGGATGGTGGTGCGCTGCCCGACCGGCGGCGGCCGGGGCTACGGCCCCACGCACAGCCAGAGCCTGCAGAAGCACTTCGTCGGCATGCCGGGGCTGTCGCTGTACGAGATGTCCCCCTTCCACGACAACCGCGTGGTGCTCGCGGCGATGCTGGAACGGGGCGAGCCGTGCGTGTTCTTCGAGGACAAGATCCTCTACACCCGGCCGATGGGCCGGGTGGACCCGCTGTTCCTCCTCCGCCGCGACGGAGACCTGGCCGTGGTGGACATCCGCGACTCCACAGAGCGCCCCGACTGCGTTGTCATCGCCCCCGGCGGGATGGCCCACCGGGTGCTGGCCGCGATGCGCTCCCTGCTGGTGGAACAGGAGATCTCCACCCGGCTGCTGGTGCCCTCCCGCCTCTATCCGCTGGACGCCGACGCGCTCCTGCCACACCTCGCGGACGTCGTCGTGGTCGCGGAGGAGAGCACCGCCGGGGGCACCTGGGGCAGCGAGGTGGCCCACCTGCTGCACGCCCGCGTCTGGGAGCGCCTGCGCGGCCCCGTCCGCCTCGTCCACTCGCGGGCCGCCGTGATCCCCACCGCCGCGCATCTGGAGAACGAGGTCCTGGTCGGGGAGTCCACGATTCACCGTGCCGTACGGGAGGCCCTGCGTGGCTGACATCCGCGTCCCCAAGCTCAACAACAACGACACCGAGTACCTGATCGTCGAGTGGCTCGTCGAGGACGGCGGTCCCGTCGTCGCGGGGGAGGCGGTCGCCGTGCTGGAGACCTCCAAGGCCGCCGACGAACTGGAGGCGGGGGAGTCCGGCCACCTGCACCACGCCGCCGCCCTCAACACCTGGATCGCTCCCGGCGCGCTCCTCGCCCGCGTCACCGCCGAGGCCACCCCGCCGCCCGCCTTCCCCGTCCTGGAGAGTCCCGCCCCGGCTCCGTCCGGCTCTGTCCTCTCCGGCTCTGTTCTTTCCGGCCCCGAGCCGGTGGCAGGCGAGGGCGTGGCGGGACGAGGGAACGCGCCGGCTCTCCAGCCGGTCGTCACCGATCCCGCCCGCGCCGCCATGGAGGAGTTCGGGGTCTCCGACTCCGATGTCGCGGCCCTGGGCCTGGCCGTCATCCGCCGGGCCGACGTGGCGGCCCTGGTCGCCCGCCGTACCGGGGAGACGACCACCACTGTGCGGGCCGACGCGCCGGAACCCGGCACGGATCCGGACAAAGCCGGCGGGCGACAGGCGGGCACCCACCGCCTGTCGCGGGTGCAGCGCGCCGTCGCGCGCGCCGTCACCGTCTCGCACGCCGCGATCCCCGCCGCGTACACGGTCGTGAGGTTCGAGGTGGGCCCGTTGCTGGCGCGGACCGGGGAGCTGAGCAGACAGGTCCGCAGGCCGGTCGGCCTGGCGGAGCTGTTCGTACAGGCCGTGGCGGCGCTGCACCCCGCCTTTCCGCTCTTCTTCGCCTCGATCGACGGGGACGAGGCACGGCTGGCCGACGCCCCGCGCGTCGGCGTCACATTCGACCTGGGCGAGGGCCTGTACGTGCCGGTCGTCCGCGACACCGGGTCGCTCAGGGAGATCGCCGAGGCGCTCATGCGTTACCGGCTCGCCGCGGCCGAGGGAGACTTCCGCGAGAAGGACCTCACCGGCGCCAACATCGCCGTCACCCTGCACACCGACGCCGACGTCGTCCTCGCGATCCCGCTCATCTTCCCCGGCACCGTCTGCGCCCTCGCGATCACCTCGCCGCAGTCCGAGCCGGTACTCGCCGAGGACGGCACGGTGACCGTGCGAACCGTCGCCAACATCGGCCTCGCCTACGACCATCGACTGATCAACGGCCGGGACGCCGCGCTCTTCCTCGCGGCCCTCAGAACGGAGCTGCGGGCTTGAGCGAGACAACGCTGTCGGACGCGAAGAAGGCACTGCTCGCGAGAAGGCTCCGGAACCGGGGGGAGTCGCGGGCCGTCGTCGCCCGCGCTCAGGGAACCGCCCCGCCCCTGTCCCACGCGCAGGAGCGCCTGTGGTTCCTGGAGCAGTACCGCCCCGGCACCACCACCTACACGGTCCCCGTCGCGGTGCGCCTGCGCGGGGAGCTGGACGCCGACGCGCTGCGCCGGGCGCTGGACGAGATCGTCGCGCGCCACGAGGCCCTGCGGATGCGGTTCCTCACCACCGAGGACGGCACCCCCGAACTCGTCGTCGACGAGCCGGGACCCGCCGAGCTGCGCGTCACCGAGGCGGCCGACGTGGCCGCCGCGATCGAGCTGCTCGACGCCGATCTCGCCGTCCCGTTCGACCTGGAGCGCGGCCCGCTCTTCCGCACGGTGCTGGTCCGGGTGGCGCCCGACGACCACGTGCTCCTGCTCGCCGCCCACCATACGGTCATCGACGGCTGGTCAAGCGACCTGCTCATCCGCGAGCTGCTCGCCCTGCACGACGGCGAGACCCCGCCGCCCGCGCCGGTCGGCTACGGCGACTACGCGCTCTGGCAGCGGGGCCGGGACCACCGCCGTGAGCTCGGTCACTGGCGCGACCGGCTCGCCGGGCTGCCCGCCCTCGAACTGCCCACCGACCGGCCGCGCCCCGCCGAGCAGCGTCACGAGGGAGCCGCGCTCGACGTCCGGGTGGACGCCGACCTCACCCGGCGGCTGGCCGAGCTGGGCGCCGCGTCCGGCGCCACGCCGTACATGACGTTGCTGGCCGCCTTCCAGGTGCTGCTGGCCCGCTACTCGGGGCAGGCGGACTTCGCCGTCGGCTCCCCGGTCGCCGGACGCGGGCTGCCCGAGCTGGACGGTGTCGTCGGCATGTTCGTCAACACCCTGGTCCTCCGCGCCGACCTGGCGGACGACCCGCCGTTCACCACCTTCCTGGCCCGTACCCGGGAGAGCGCGCTGGACGCCTTCGCGCACCAGGAGCTCCCGTTCGACCAGCTGGTCAGCGAGCTGAACGTGGTCCGCGACGTCAGCCGCTCGCCGCTCGCGCAGGTCACGTTCGCGCTGCAGAACTTCAAGGCGGGCCAGGAGGACGGGCGCGTCTCCTACCTCACCCTCCCGGCCAGGACGACCCGGTTCGACCTCGGCCTCTACCTGTTCGAGAGCCCGGACGGGCTGGTCGGTCACCTCTCCTACAGCACCGCGCTGTTCGACCCCGAGACCGTGGAGCTGCTGGCGGCGCGGTTCGAGACGCTACTGCGCTCGATCGTGGCGGATCCCGGTGCGCGGGTGGGCGAGCTCTCGCTGCTCGGTGATGACGAGCGGGACCGGGTCCTGGGCTTCGGGGCCGGACCCGCGCTCCGGCCGTCCGGCCATGACCTGCTCCACGACCTCCTCACCGCGCAGGCCGCGCTGACCCCCGGCGCGACGGCGGTGGTCCACGCCGGCTCGCCGGCTTCGGGCACGGCGTCCGCGGCGTCTGTGACGTTCGGGGTTCGCGGCGGCTCGCTGACCTACGCCGAGCTCGACGAGCGTTCCACTCGGATCGCCGCCCTGCTGCGGAACCGCCACGGCGTGGGGCCGGACAGCAGGGTCGGTGTCCTTCTCGAACAGTCCACGGACCTCGCGGCGGCGGTCATCGGCGTGCTGAAGGCCGGTGGCGCGTACCTGCCCCTCGACCCCAAGCAGCCTCGCGACCGCCTGGCGTACATGCTCGCCGACGCCGGGGTCGTCGCCGTCCTCACCGCCTCCGACCTGTGCGACCTGGTCCCCGATCTCCCCGAGGCGCCGGTGATCCGCCTGGACTCCGAGGCGCTGGACGAGACCGGGTTCGAGCCTCCCGGGGTCTCACCGGACCACCTGGCGTACGTGATCTACACCTCGGGGACCACCGGGCGGCCGAAGGGCGTCGGGGTGCAGCACCGGCAGGTGCTCAACTACCTCACCGGGGTCAGGGAGCGCTTCGAGGTCGAGCCCGCCTCGGTCCACACGCTGCTGCAGTCGCTCTCGTTCGACTTCGGGGTGACGATCCTCTACCTGTCGATCATGACCGGCGGTGAGCTGCACCTGGCCGACCCGCAGGCCCCGGCCGAGGAGCTCGCCGGGCAGCTGAGCCGCACCGACTACCTGAAGATGACCCCCTCCCACCTCGCCTCGCTGCTCGCCGCGGTGGACGACCCCGCCGAGCTGCTCCCGCGCAGGCTCCTCATCCTCGGCGGTGAGGCCTCCGGGTGGAGCTGGGCCCGCGAGCTGGCCGCGCACACCACGGTGGTCAACCACTACGGCCCCACCGAGGCCACGGTCGGCATCTCCACCCACGCCGTCACCGGCGAGGAGGAGCGGGCGCTGAACCTGCCGATCGGCAGGCCACTGCCCGGCGCCCGGGTCTACGTGCTGGACGAGCACCTGCGGCCGGTTCCGCCGGGTATGACCGGCGAGATCTACCTCGGCGGTGACCGGCTCGCCCGCGGATACCTCGGCCGCCCCGGGCTGACGGCCGACAGGTTCCTGCCCGACCCGTACGGCGAATCCGGTGCCCGGATGTACCGGACGGGTGATCTGGGCCGCTGGCTGCCCTCGGGCGACCTGTGCTTCCTCGGCCGCCGCGACCTGCAGGTCAAGGTCAGGGGCTACCGGGTGGAGCTGCCGGAGATCGAGTCGGTACTCGCCGGCCAGCCGGGGATCGCCCACGCCGTCGTCGAGCTGCGCGCGGACCGGCTGGTCGGGTACGTCGTCGCGGAGACCGCCGGCGACCGGAGCAGCGTCAGCGAGCTGCGGGCGAGGCTCGGCGAGCGGCTTCCCGAGTACATGATCCCCGGTCGGTTCGTCTGGTTGGACGAGCTGCCGCTGAAGTCGCACGGCAAGGTCGACCGGGCAAGGCTGCCGGAACCCGACGAGGCACGACCCGAGCAGGAGGCCGGATTCGTCCCGCCGGGAACGCCGCTCGAAGAGGCGATCGCAGCGGTATGGGCGAAGGTGCTGGGACTCGTCCAGGTCGGCGTGCTGGACGACTTCTTCGACCTGGGCGGACACTCGCTGCTCGCCGCGCAGGTGGTCGCCCGCCTCAGGAAGGCCATCCCGGAGGGCGGGCGCCAGGTCACCATCCTGGACCTGTTCAAGAACCGGACGGTCCGCGAGCTCGCCCGGCTCGTCGAGACGGCCGACGACGGCCCGCGCATGCTCCTGCACCGGCTCACCCCGGCCCGCACGGCCACCTCGACCCTGGTCTGCGTGCCGTACGGCGGTGGCAGCGCGGCCATCTACCAGCCGCTGGCCGACGCGCTGCCGGCGAACTGGGCACTGCACGCGGTCGCCGTCCCCGGCCAGGAGATGGGGCTGATCGAGGAGACCCGGCCGGTGGAGGAGGTCGCGCGGGGCTGCGTGGCGGAGATCCTCAGGGACGTCCGGGGGCCGCTCGCGCTGTACGGGCACTGCGGGCTCGGCGTCATGCTGACCGTGGAGATCGCCCGCCACCTGGAGGCGGCGGGCCGCCAGGTCGAGGCGATCTACCTCGGCGGCATCTTCCCCTTCGCGCGCCCCAACTCGCTGCTGGCCCGGCTGTCGAACCTGACCGACCGCCTCCGTAGCGACCAGGTCTGGGCCAACGCCCTGCAGGCCGCCGGTCTCGACGTGGAGGACCTGGAGCGCGACCAGCTCAAACTGATGATCGACAACCGCCGCAAGGGCACCAGGGAGGCGGAGCGCTACTTCACCCGCCTCTTCACCGACGGCGTCGAACCGCTCAGGGCGCCGATCATCTCCGTGGCGGGCGACCGCGATCCGGCCACCGAGTTCTACCAGGAGCGCTACCGCGAGTGGCACCTGCTGACCGGCTCCACGGCCGTGGTCGTCCTCGACGAGGCCGGGCACTTTTTCCTGAAATATCGGGCGGAGGAGCTCGCGGTCATCGTCACCGGCACCCACCGGGCCATCGCCTCCGGCGACACGGCGAAGCTGGGCCGCACCGACAGGTCCACCTGGTGGCTCGACGGCGTCTCCACCCAGGACGCCTCTGCTCGGGGCGTCTCCGTTCAGGACACATCGGCCCGGGCCGCCTTCACCCGAGCCGTCACGCCTCCGGCCGGGCCGGTAAAGGACACGGAGGCCGGAACCGGTCAGGACCCCGGTGAGCAGACCGTACCCACCGGAGCCGTCGTCCGGGCCGGGCGGACCCCGGCCGGGCCCGCTCTCGCCGGTCCCGGCACGGGCGGCGCGCCACCGGCGACCGGGCACCCCGGAGCGGCGGTCTCCTCGGTGAGTCCCGGCCCCCAGCCGAGCATGAGGCGGTTCGCCACCGTGGCCGCGGGACAACTCATCTCGATCGTCGGGTCGTCGCTGACCGAGTTCGCCGTACCGCTGTGGATCTACATCACCACCGGCTCACTCGCCAGGTTCGCCCTGTTCTCGGTCCTCGCGCTGGTCCCGGGCATGCTGGTCTCCCCCCTCGCCGGTGCCCTCGTCGACCGTTACGACCGGCGCCGGGTCATGCTCGCCGGAGACGTCGGCGCGTTCGGCACCCAGCTGGCCCTCGGCGTCCTGCTGTGGACCGGCAACCTTCAGGTCTGGCACATCTACCCGCTCCTGGTACTGCTCTCCGTGGCGCTGACCTTCCAGCGCCTCGCGTACAACTCGGCGGTACCGCAACTGGTCCCCAAGCGCTTCCTCGGCCACGCCAACGGGGTGGTCCAGATGGTCACCGGCACCGCGCAACTGGTCGTCCCGCTGCTCGCGGTCGGCCTGATGGCGGTGGTCGGCCTGGAGGGCATCCTCGTCCTGGACGTCGTCTCCTACGTCTTCGCGATCGGGGTGCTGCTCTTCGTCCGCTTCCCGAGGACCATGGCGTGGAAGCGCAGGGAGTCGCTGGTCGCCGAGATGGTCGAGGGCTGGAGGTTCTCCTGGGGTAACCGGGGCTTCCGCGGCATGCTGTTCTTCTTCGCGGTGCTCAACGTCTTCCTGTCCCCGCTCTTCCTGCTCATCTCGCCGCTGGTCCTTGGCTTCGCCACGCTGGAGGACGTCGGCCGGATCTCCTTCGCCGGCGGCCTCGGGGTCTTCCTCGGCGGCCTGACCATGACCGTCTGGGGAGGACCGAGGCGGCGGCGGCTGCGCGGCGTCATGCTCTCCACCCTTGTGCTGAGCCTCTTCTGCCTGGTCACCGGTTTGCGGCAGAACCTGCCCCTGATCGCGGTGGGCGCCTTCGGGATGTCGTTCTGGCTGACCATGCTCAACGGCGTCTACGCCACGATCATCCAGGTCAAGGTGCCGCAGCGGTTCCACGGCCGGGTCATCGCGCTCAACACGCTCATCGCCTGGTCCACCCTGCCGATCGGGTTCGGCCTGGTCGCGCCGTACGGCAGCGCCCTGTTCGAGCCGCTGCTCACGCCAGGAGGGCCGCTCGCCGGCACGGTCGGCCTCGTGCTCGGCACCGGCGAGGGCCGCGGCGTCGGCCTGATGTACGTGCTGTTCGCGGTCGCCATCGCGGTCACGGCGCTGGTCGCGATGCGGACCCGCACGCTGTCCAGGTTCGACCTGGACGTGCCCGACGCGCTCCCGGACGACCTGGTCGGCTTCCAGAGCATCCAGAGGCGCCAGGAACGGGAGCGCGACGAGCCGGCTGCCCAGGTGATCTCCACCTAGGCCCCGCCCCCTCCTCGCCGGGGCGAGGAGGGGGCGGGCGACGCCTCGCGGGGTGGAGGCTCGCGGGACGGGGACTCGCGGGGCGGGGGGAGGGAACCGTGGCGTGCCGCAGTGACCGGCGGCGACACGATGAGGCACCGCCCGGCGGGCCGAGGTGGGCAGAGGCTCCGACGGCCAGGTGCTAACCCCGCAGACGCAGCCCCCGGGGGGTCGGGTGGAAGCCCGCGGACTCCAGGGCGGCGGCCAGGGGGGAGTCGTTGATGGCGGTGCCGTCCGCGCGCTCGACGGTCAGCTTGCCGAGGGCGCCGTCGCGTACGGCGAGCGCGAGGGCGTCGACGGCGGGCCTGAGGCGGTCGTCTCCGGAGAAGGAGAGCAGGGTCTTACCGCCGCGCTCGACATAGAGGATCAGGTGCCCGTCGACGAGCACGACCAGGGATCCGGCCTTCCTGCCCGGCTTGTGGGACACCTCGCCAGGGTGGGCGGGCCACGGCAGGGCCGCCCCGTACGGGTTGGCCGGGTCGGTCGCCGCCAGCACCACCGCTCGCCGGCCGCTTTCCCCCGCGCCCTCGGGCTTCCGGGAGCTCCACGGGTCGGGTACCGGTGCCGCGCTCGGCGGTGCGGTGAGTGAGACGGACATGGCGCGCATCCGGTCGACGGCACCGGGAAGGGCGAACTGGGCGCCGCCCAGCCCCTCCACGAAGTAGCCCCTGCGGCACCGGCCGCTCTCCTCGAAGGCGCGAAGCACCTGGTAGACGGCGGCGAACCCGCCGGGCAGCCGCTCGGCGGTCACCGCGCCCCTGGTCACCACGCCGTACCGCTCCAGCAGCACCTCGGCCTGGGCGTGGGCGCGCTGGGTGGCGTCCTCGGCGGGGGCGGGCAGCGTCCACCAGCGCCCGCCCACCGTGGGCGGGCCGCTCCGGCTCGGCAGCACCGCCCGCCGACGCCGGGTCGGAGCCGGGCGATGCGCGGGGCGCCCCGTCCCGAGCGTGGCCCGCAGCGGCGCCAGCGTGTCACCGGTGATCCGGCCCGACCACACCAGGTCCCACACGGCGGCCGACAGGGCACGGTCGTCCGGGACCGAACCGGCCAGAAGAACGCCGGCCCGGCTCGCCAGCTCGCGGAAGAAGAGCGCGCCCCCACCGCCCAGCACCTCCAGCACCGCCCCGTGCACCGGGGTCAGCGTGATGTCGGCGGGATCGGGCATCAGCAGCGGCGCGGTGTCGGCGAAGTAGAGCGACACCCAGCCGTCGCCACCCGGCAGAGACCCCTGCCCCGCCCAGATCACCTCGCCGGAGGCCGTCAGCTCGTCCAGCAGCGACGGGTCGTATCCGGGCACCCGCGAGGGCAGGATCAGCGTCTCCAGCGCCGAAGCGGGCACCGCCGAGCCCTGTAACTGCTCGATCGCGCTCACCAGCGCGTCGATCGGCGGCCTGCCCCGCCGCGGGGAGTCGGTGATGCCGTGCCAGGCGGGGGCGAAGACGGCCAGAGTCTCCGCGGAGACCGGTTCCACCTCCTTGCGGAGCCTGGCCAGGGACCTGCGGCGCAGCATCCGCAGCACCCCGGCGTCACACCACTCCTCGCCTCGGCCACCCGGCCTGAACTCCCCGCTCACCACCCGCCCGGAGGCCGCCAGGCGGCGCAACGCGTCGGTGACGACCGCGGTGCCGAGGCCGAACCTGGCCGCGGCCGTGCTCGCGGAGAAGGGGGCGCGCGTGCGGGCGTGCCTGGCGAGCAGGTCGCCCAGCGGATCGTCCACCGGTTCCAGGAACGCGTGCGGCACTCCCATCGGCAGCGGCACGCCGAGCGCGTCGCGCAGCCGGGCGGCGTCCTCGATCGCCGCCCACCGCTCCTGCCCGGCCACCCGAACCCTGATCGCCCGCCGGGAACCCTCCAGCATGGCCAGCCACGCCGGGTCACCCTCGCGCACGCTCACGTCCTCGGCCACCAGGGGGCCGTGGGAGCGGAGCAGGTCGGCCAGGTCCTCGGCGTCGCGCAGCGGCCGGTCCAGCCGGGCCAGCTCCCGCTCGGTGTCGGCGATCACATCGGGGTCGAGCAGTTCGCGCAGGTCGGCCTGGCCCAGCAGCTCGGCCAGCAGGCTCGTGTCGAGCGCGAGTGCCTGGGCGCGGCGCTCGGCCAGCGGAGCATCCCCCTCGTACATGAACGCGCCGATGTAGTTGAACAGCAGCGACGCGGCGAACGGCGACGCCTTCCCGGTCTCCACCTCCACCAGCCGGACCCGCCGCGCCTCGATGTCGCGCATCAGCCGGACCAGCCCCGGAACGTCGAACACGTCCTGAAGACACTCGCGCATCGTCTCCAGCACCACGGGGAACGACGCGTAGCGGCCGGCCACGTTCAGCAGGTGCGACGCGCGCTGCCGCTGCTGCCAGAGCGGCGACCGCCTGCCCGGCACGCGGCGCGGCAGCAGCAGGGACCGCCCCGCGCACTCGCGGAACCGCGCCGCGAACAGCGCCGAACCGCCGAGCTCCTCGGTGACGATCCGCTCGATCTCGTCCGGGTCGAAGGCGGCGATGTCGGACGGAGGTTCCGAGAGAGTGTCGGGGATGCGCAGCACGATCCCGTCGTCGGAGTGCACGGCCTGCACGTCGACGCCGTAGCGCTCCCGCAGCCGCCGCCCGATCGCCAGCGCCCACGGCGCGTGTACCCGTGCTCCGTACGGGGAGTGCACCACCACCCGCCAGTCGCCCAGCTCGTCGTGGAACCGCTCGACCAGCAACGTCCGGTCGTCGGGCACATAACCGGTCGCCTGCCGCTGCTCGGCCAGGTAGGCGAGCAGGTTGGCCGCGGCGAACCCGTCCAGCCCCGCCGCCCTGATCCTCTCCAGCGCCCCATCCCGTGCCGCGTTTCCGGCCTCGGCGTTTTCCGTCCCCGCGCTTTCCGCTTCTGCCTTCGCCCTTCCCGACTTAGGGTTTCCCGTCCCTGAGCCCGGTGTTTCCGGATGCCCTGTCCTCGTGCCTCCCGTCCGTGCGTTCCCCGCGACCGAGCTCGGCGTTCCTCGGGCTCCCGCCCCCGCGTCCCTCGGCAGCGCGCTCTCCGTACCACCGTCTCCCGCCTCGGCGTCCGCGCCCGCCGAGGACATCTGGCGGAGGAACGCGCCGATGGCCTTCCCCAGCTCCGCCGGGCGCCCCGCGGTGTCGCCGTGCCAGAACGGGAGCTTCCCCGGCTGTCCGGGCGCGGGAGTGACCAGCACCCGGTCAGCCGTGATCTCCTCGATCCGCCAGGAGGTCGCGCCCAGCACGAACACGTCACCGGCCCGCGACTCGTAGACCATCTCCTCGTCCAGCTCACCCACCCGGGAGGACTTCTCCCCGACCAGGAACACGCCGAACAACCCCCGGTCGGGGATCGTGCCGCCGTTGGTGACCGCCAGCCGCTGGGCTCCGGGACGGCCTCGCAGGGTGCCGGCCACCCGATCCCAGACGATGCGCGGTCGCAGCTCGGCGAACTCCTCGCTCGGGTAGCGCCCGGCGAGCATGTCGAGGGTCGCCTCCAGCGCGCTTCTGGGCAGCGTCCGGTAGGGGGCGGCTCGTCGTACCACCTCCTCCAGCTCGTCGACGGTCCACTCGTCCAGCGCGGTCATCGCCACGATCTGCTGGGCGAGGACGTCGAGAGGATTGCGCGGATAGCGCAGCTCCTCGATCTCCCCACTTCTCATCCGTTCGGCCACCACGGCCGTCTGGACCAGGTCACCCCGGTACTTGGGAAAGATCACACCACGTGAGACGGCTCCCACCTGGTGCCCGGCCCTGCCGATCCGCTGCAGGCCGCTCGCCACGCTCGGCGGTGCCCCCACACAGGCCACCAGGTCCACCGCACCCATGTCGATGCCGAGTTCCAGGCTGGAGGTCGCGACCACGGCGGGCAGTCGCCCGGACTTGAGCGCCTCCTCGATCTGGGAACGCTCCTCCTTCGACACCGACCCGTGGTGGGCCCGCACGATCTCCGGGACGACCCCCTTGGCCGAACCGGCCTGCGCCATCATGGCCGCCGGGGTGGAGAGGGAGGCGGGGAGCTCGGGGAAGTTCTCGGCCCAGTGCGCGGGATCCGCCTCCGTGCCCTCCTCGGCCCGCTCCGCCTCGGCGGCCCGCCGCTCCCACGCCAGCTCGTTGAGGCGGGTACAGAGCCGTTCGGCCAGCCGCCGTGAGTTGGCGAACACGATCGTGGAACCGTGCCCCCCGATCAGGTCGAACAGCCGCTCCTCCACATGCGGCCAGATCGACCGCTTGGCCGGGGTCTCGGTCAGCCACCGGTCGTCGTCGGAGGCGGGGGAGGTGGGCGGCGTGTCGAGCTCTGTCATGTCCTCGATCGGGACGACCACCTCGACCTCGATCTCCTTACCCGCGGGCGGCTGGACCACGGTCGCCGGACGGGGCCCGCCCAGGAAGGCGGCGACCTCGCTCACCGGCCGTACGGTCGCCGACAGGCCGACGCGCTGCGCGGGCCGGGGCAGGAGGGCGTCGAGCCGCTCCAGGCTGAGTGCCAGGTGCGCGCCGCGCTTGGTGGCGGCCACCGCGTGCACCTCGTCGACGATGACCGTCTCCACGCCGCGCAGTGCCTCGCGGGCCTGGCTGGTGAGCAGCAGGAACAGCGACTCGGGGGTGGTGATCAGAATGTCTGACGGCCTGGTCGCGAACCGGCGCCGCTCCTCGGCTGAGGTGTCGCCCGAGCGGATCGCCACCGAGATCTCCGGCACCGGGAGGCCGAGCCTGCTCGCGGTCTGTCGCAGCCCGGCCAGCGGCGCCCGGAGGTTGCGCTCGATGTCGACGGCCAGAGCCTTGAGCGGCGACACGTAGAGGACCCGGCACAGCCTCGGTGGCTTCTCGTCCCGCCGGGAACGGCTCCGCCTCCCCCCGGCGCCCGTGCCGCCCGTCATGTCCGGGACGGCGGCGCCCGCCGGGGCGTCCATGATCGTGGTGGCGGCTCCGGCGCTTCCGGGGAACCCGGCGTCCTCGCCGGGCGGGGGAGACCCGGTGGCCGAGTGCCCGGCCGCCAGCCGGTCGAGCGACCACAGAAAGGCGGCCAGCGTCTTGCCGGAGCCCGTGGGGGCGACCACCAGGGTGTTGTCACCCCGGGCGATCGCCGCCCACGCCCCCTCCTGTGCCGCGGTCGGCGCGGCGAAGGCCCCGGTGAACCAGTCCCTGGTCATCCGGGTGAAGTGCCCCAGCGCCCCGTCCGCGCCCGCCGTCTCGCTCATCGCGCCCCCTGCCTCCCGGCTCGGCCGGCCAACCGGGCCACCGCCCATACTGCACGGCGCCACCGACAGAACCCGTCACCGCCTGCCGCGGGCCGGTGGCCGGCTCATCGGCTGCGGATACGTGATCCACCGGTGCCACCGCCAGATCACCGGATCTGTACGCCGGAGGCGTTCGACGGGGCATCGCCGGTATGGCTCGCCCCAGGAGTAGGTTGGCTCCTGTCGCCGCAGGCATGCTTTGGCGAACACAGGACGCATTGAGTGGTGAGCTAACGGTGAGCATCGACTACCAGGCCATCGAGGCGAAACGCGAGCGGATCAAGGCGGAGCACCTCAGGGAGAACCGTCCGCCGAGCAGCGCGAGAGGGCTGCACCACTTCGCGCTGATCTCCTCAGACGTCGAGACGACGATCAGGTTCTACCAGGACCTGCTGGAGTTCCCCCTCACGGAGATCTTCGAGAACCGCGACTACCAGGGGTCGAACCACTTCTTCTTCGACATCGGCAACGGCAACCTCCTCGCCTTCTTCGACTTCCCGGGGCTGGACCTCGGCCCCTACCGGGAGGTCCTCGGCGGGCTCCACCACGTCGCCATCTCCGTGGACCCCTCCACCTGGGAGCGCCTGCGAGGCAAGCTGGCGGCGGCGGGCGTGCCGCACCAGGTGGAGAGCGGTACCTCCATCTACTTCACCGACCCGGACGGGGCGCGCGTGGAACTGCTCGCCGACCCCCTCGGCGAGATGTACGGCTCCCGCGTGCTCTGACGGTCCGCGCCGCCCCTCAGCCGCGAGCCGGTCGCCCTCGGTTACGGTTCCCGCGTGCTCCGACGGTCCGCCCTGCCCCCGTGGCGGCCCGTACTCCCGCCGACGCGCGGACCCCGCCCCCGCCGGTCCCCGTCCCCGGGTCTCCCTTTCACCGAGACCGGGCGACCGGGACGCCGCCGACGTGCGGCGTGCCGGGCGCGGGCCGCGGCACGCCGGTGTGGTCTCATACTTGGGGCATGCGCCTGTCGGATTTCTGGAAGCGGATGAAGCTGCACTTCGGTGACCAGTACGCCGAGTCGTGGGCCCATGACTACGTCATCGCCGACCTCGGCGGCCGGACCGTGATCCAGGCGCTGGCCGAGGGGGTCGGGGCGAAGGAGGTCTGGCACGCCGTGTGCGGGGTGACCGACGTCTCTCCCAGGCTCCGCTGAGGAGTGGCCGGGGATGGTCAGGAGGGCTCCGTGGGTGGAGCGAGAAGTCTCTCCACCGAGCCGGCCGCGTGCACGGGGTCGTCGGCACTCTCCTCGCCGTCCGGCGACCACAGAAACAGCCAGCCGTCCCTGACGGGGGTGGCGAAGACGATGGTCTGCCGGCCGCTGTCCGGATGCCATACCCACAACACCGGAGCGGCGCCTCCGAGGGTGCGGCTCACCAGCCCCCGTTGTCGCAGTTCGGCGGCCAGGGAGTCGAGATGGGCTAGGCGTTGCTGCGTGAACGTGTTGGGCACGTCGGGCACCTCGGGTCGTTTCCCCTCAGGATCGCCCCAGGTCAGCCTGGTTACAACAGGCTCAGGACAATTCCCGGAAATGTCGCCTCCCGGATGGGTCCGCGCTCCTCGCGACCACGGCCCCAGGTCTGTGACCGGCCCCGCGCGGAAGAGTCCCGCGGTGGATCACGGTTCCCGGAACACGTGATGCCAACGGGCCGCGATCGAACAGTCGTTCGGCTATATTGAACAGGCCGTCACTCCTGGCGTGCCCTCCCGAAATTGTCGGCGGCACCCCGTAGCTTTCTGGCAACCGATCCAACCCGCGACCCTCCAGGGGGGCTCCCATGGCAGCTAACGACCGCGAGAAGGCGCTCGAGACCGCGCTCGCTCAGATCGAGCGGCAGTTCGGCAAGGGCTCCATCATGCGCCTGGGCGACGAGACCCGGGCGCCCATCGAGGTGGTCCCCACCGGTTCCATCGCGCTCGACGTGGCGCTCGGCATCGGGGGCTTCCCGCGCGGCCGTATCGTCGAGGTCTACGGTCCCGAGTCCTCGGGAAAGACCACGATCGCCCTGCACGCGGTGGCCAACGCCCAGCGTGGCGGCGGCATCGCCGCGTTCATCGACGCCGAGCACGCGCTCGACCCCGAGTACGCCCAGAAGCTGGGCGTCGACACCGACGCGCTGCTCGTCTCCCAGCCGGACACCGGCGAGCAGGCGCTGGAGATCGCCGACATGCTGATCCGGTCCGGCGCCGTCGACCTGCTGGTCATCGACTCGGTCGCGGCCCTGGTGCCCAAGGCCGAGATCGAGGGTGAGATGGGCGACAGTCACGTCGGCCTCCAGGCACGCCTGATGTCCCAGGCGCTGCGCAAGGTCGCGGGCGCGCTCAACAACACCGGCACCACCGCGATCTTCATCAACCAGCTCCGCGAGAAGATCGGCGTCATGTTCGGCTCGCCCGAGACCACGACCGGTGGAAAGGCGCTGAAGTTCTATGCCTCGGTCCGTCTCGACATCCGCCGTATCGAGACGCTGAAGGACGGCACCGAGGCGGTCGGCAACCGCACCCGGGTGAAGGTCGTCAAGAACAAGATGGCCCCGCCCTTCCGGGTGGCCGACTTCGACATCCTCTACGGCGTCGGCATCTCCCGCGAGGGCGGCCTGATCGACATGGGTGTGGAGCACGGCTTCGTCCGCAAGTCCGGAGCCTGGTACACCTACGAGGGCGACCAGCTCGGCCAGGGCAAGGAGAACGCGCGAAACTTCCTCAAGAACCACCCGGACATGGCGAACGAGATCGAGAAGAAGATCAAGGAGAAGCTCGGCGTCGGCCCGCGCGTCGACAGCCCGGCCACCCCGCCGCCCGCCGCTCCGGTGACCGCCGCGTCCGGCCGTGGTTCCGGTCCGGCTCCGGCGGCCGCCGCGTCCGGTCGCGGTTCCAAGGCGGCCACTCCCAAGCCGGGTGACGCCTGATTCGGGCTGAACGATGATGATGGGAGCCGACCTCGGTCCGCCCGGTGAGGTCGGGCCGAGAGACTGGGGTGCCTGGCCTGACGAGCCCCAGGTCGGCTCGCCGGGCAGAAGCGGGCGGGGGCGGGGCGATGGTCTCCCCGCTTCCGAGGGGGAGGCCGCAGGTCCTGCCGGTGGCGAGCCGCGAAGCCGGAAGGGACGTGGCTCCCGGCGTGGTGGGCGACGGTCCGGGGGCGGCTCCCCGGGCGCCCTTCCTGATGGCTTCCTTCCTGACGGACCGGTCGAGGAATCTCCCGCGAGGAAGGGAGCCGGGGCCGATCCGCAGGCGGTGGCGCGGGCGATCTGCCTGCGGCTGTTGACGATGGCGCCGCGCACCCGAGCTCAGCTCGCGGAGGCGCTGCGCAAGCGTGAGGTGCCCCAGGAGGCGGCGGACGCCGTGCTGGAGCGCTTCTCCGAGGTCGGGCTCATCGACGATGAGGCGTTCGCCGCGGCATGGGTGAGCTCTCGCCATGCCGGGCGGGGGCTTGCCAGAAAGGCCCTTGCCTCCGAGCTCCGGCACCGGGGGGTGGACGAGGAGACCGTGAAGGACGCGATGGAGCAGCTCGACCCCGAGCAGGAGGCGGAGACCGCCCGTGGCCTCGTGCGGCGCAAGCTCTCCTCGACCCGTGGCCTGGACCCCGCGGTCAGGACCCGCAGGCTGGCCGGCATGCTCGCTCGGAAGGGATACGGTCCTGGCCTGGCGTTTCGCGTTATCCGCGAAGTGCTGGAGGATGATGAGGCAGAAACAGCGCCATTCACGGAAGATTCGGGCTATCCCCTCGACTAGCTCAAAGCAGCCCGACGCTAGGTCTTTGCTTGCTCGTTACCTCTCTGACGCTTAATCTCAACGGCAGTGAGGAGTTACTCCGCGCAGTGCGGATTGTCATAGCGGTGTAATACGGACAAGCAGGCTTGGCGGATGAGGGCGAGAGAGCGGGCCGGCGGGAAAAGCCGGTGAGTGATCCCTCTGGGCTCACTTCTGTCCCGACAGCGCCGTCTCTTGAGCTTTCCGTGCCGTGCGTGTGACCCCTCGTGTGCTTGATATTTGCGACGCGAGGAAGGTGAGGCGCGCATGGATCCGGTCGTGGTCGTCATATTGGCAGTGGCGGTTGTGGCTCTTGTCGTGATGACAGCCGTGCTGGTCGTGTTGCTGCGTCGCATCGGAGGAGCCGGGCCAAGGGGCCTCACCTCGGAGCAGGAGGCCGAGGTCTCGGCCCAGCTGGAGGAGGCCAGGCGTGAGGCCGCCGGTATCCGGGCGAAGGCCCAGGACGACGCCGGAGAGCTCCTGCGCAAATCGGAGTCGGCGGTCGAGGCGGCGGCCGAGATGCGCAAGGAGGTCGAGGCCGAGGGCAAGGTGCTGAAATACGAGCTCAAGGAACTCCGGGCAGACCTCGAACGCAGGGAGAACCGGCTGGCCGAGCGGGAGCAGCGCCTCGACGATGAGGCCAGGCGCCAGGCCGACCGGGCCCGCAAGCTCGCCGAGACGGAGACCGAGCTGGCCGATCGCCGCGAGGATCTCGAACGGGTGGCCGAGGAGCGCAAGGCCATCCTGGAGCGGGTGTCCGGGCTCACCGGCGACCAGGCCAGAGCCGAGCTGGTCCGGGAGATCGAGAACCAGGCCAAGCGCGAGGCGGCCCTGATCGTCAGGGAGATCGAGAGCGAGGCACGCAAGGAGGGCGAGAAGCGCGCCACCAAGATCGTTACATTGGCGGTCCAGCGGGTGGCCACCGAGCAGACCGCCGAGTCCGTCGTGAGCGTCCTGCACCTGCCGGGTGACGAGATGAAGGGGCGCATCATCGGCCGCGAGGGCCGTAACATCCGTGCCTTCGAGTCGACCACCGGAGTCAACCTGATCATCGACGACACGCCGGAAGCCGTGTTGCTGTCGTGCTTCGACCCGGTCCGCCGCGAGACCGCGCGGCTGACCCTGGAGAAACTCGTCCTCGACGGCCGCATCCATCCGCAGCGCATCGAGGAGGCCCACGAGCGCAGCAAGGCCGAGGTCCAGGAGCTGTGCGTGCGGGCGGGGGAGGACGCCCTGGTGGAGCTCGCCATCACCGACATGCACCCCGAGCTGGTCACCCTCCTCGGCCAGCTCCGCTACCGCACCTCCTACGGTCAGAACGTGCTCGGCCACCTCATCGAGTCCGCCCACATCGCCGGTATCATGGCGGCCGAGCTGCGGCTCGACACGACGCTGCTCAAGCGCTGCACGCTCCTGCACGACATCGGCAAGGCCCTCACCCACGAGGTCGAGGGCAGCCACGCGCTCATCGGCGCCGAGATCGCCAGGCGGTACGGCGAGCACGAGGACGTGGTCCACGCCATCGAGGCCCACCACAACGAGGTCGAGGTCAAGACCGTCGAGGCCGTCCTCACCCAGGCCGCCGACGCGATCAGCGGCGGCCGTCCGGGCGCCCGCCGAGAGTCGCTGGAGGCCTACGTCAAGCGACTGGAGCGCCTGGAGGAGATCGCCGCCTCCTACGAGGGGGTCGAGAAGGTCTTCGCCATGCAGGCGGGCCGTGAGATCAGAGTCATGGTCAAGCCGGGCTCGGTCGACGACATCCAGGCTCAGGTGATCGCCCGCGACGTCGCCAAGCAGGTCGAGGAGGAGCTCACCTACCCCGGTCAGATCCGCATCACGGTCGTCCGTGAGTCCCGGGCCACCGAGTTCGCCCGCTGACCGGCCCGGCACTCGAAAGGTCGCCCGCCGGACGGAGACTCGCGCCGGGGGCGAGAGGCCGCAGGTGAGCGTTCAGACGTGGAAGATCTGCTGGTAGAAGGCGAGCTCGGTGGCCAGCGCCGCGCTGCGGGTCTCGGCGCGGCGGAAGCCGTGGGCCTCGCCCTCGAACGTGAGGTAGGTGCAGGGAATGCCACGCTCGGCGAGGGCGTCGACGAAGGCCTGCGACTGCTCAGGCGGGACCACGGGGTCGGAGAGGCCCTGCAGGAGCAGCATCGGGCAGCTCACCCCGGCCACCTGGCCGAGAGGCTCGCGCGAGGCGTACAGAACAGGATCTTCCGGGCCGATCAGCCATTCGATGTAGCGTGACTCGAAGTCGTGGGTGGTCGCGCTGAACGTGGCGAGCGAGCTTATGCCGTAGTAGGAGACGCCCCCGGCGAACGCGTCGGACGTGCAGCAGGCCGCCATGACCGTCCAGCCGCCCGCGCTGCCGCCCCGGATCGCGATCCGCGCCGGGTCGGCCAGTCCCTCCGCGGCCAGCCATTCGGCCGCGGCGATCGAGTCCTCGACGTCGACCACGCCCCACTGGCCGCGCAGCCGCTCGCGGTAGGCGCGGCCGTAGCCGGTGGAACCGCCGTAGTTGACGTCGATCACCCCGATGCCCCTGCTGGTGAAGAACGCCTTCTCCAGGTCGAGCGCTCCGACGCTGTGCCCGGTCGGCCCGCCATGCACGAACACGACGTACGGCGGGGGACCCTCGCCGCGCGCCGAGGGGTTGGACGGCGGGTAGAGGAACGCGTGCACCTCGCGCCCGAACCGGGTCTCGAACTCCACGGTTCTGGGGAGTGGCAGGTAGGCGGGGTCGGGCAGCTCGTTGATGTCCCTGCGCAGCTCCTGCGCGCCGCCGGTCACCGTGTCGACCCGGACGATCGAGCGGGACAGCGCCGGTCCGTACCCGATACCGACCAGGGCGTGCCCGTCGGTGGCCAGCGCCGGATCCCAGCCGTCGTAGGGCACGTCCAGGTCGCTCAGCAGGCCGCTGTCCGGGTCGAAGACGCCCAGCCGCAGACCGCCCAGCCCGTGCAGGACCGCGAGGCTGCCGTCGGCCATCAGCGCGTACGGTGTCGCGCCGAGCTGCCACAGCGGGCCCGCGAACTCCTCCTCCGCCGGGTAGAGCGCCCGGGTCGCGGTGCCGTATATCCCGACCAGGTAGAGGTTCCACCAGCCGGACCAGTCGGAGATCGCGTAGAGGTGCCGCTCGTCACGCCACTGCGGGGCGAGCACCGACTCGGAGATGCCCCCCTTGACCTTCCAGGAGGTGCCGTCGGCCAGCCGGCAGACCCGCAGCTCGGTTCCGTTCCACGGCATCTGGGGATGGTTCCAGCAGATGAAGGCCAGGTGCTCGCCGTCGGGGGAGACGGTGGGGGAGGCGTAGAAGTCGTGCCCGCTGATCCGCTCGCGGGGCTCGGCCTCGCCGGAGAGAGGGATCGACACGATCGACCGGCTCACCTCACCGTCGTCGTGCCGCTCCCTGACGCACCAGACCTGACCGTCGTGGACGAGGAGGTCCGCGTAGCGCAGGGCGGCGGACTGCTCGGGCTCGGGTGTGAGCGGCCGGGGCTCGCCATCGGTGGGCAGCAGGTAGAGCCGCTGGTCTGTGAAGTTCGTGAACACCAGGCCCTCGCCGGGCACCACCGCGTACGACCGCCCGCCGTACTCGTGGACCCTGGTCCTGGCGCTCCACGGCGCGCTCAGCAACTCGCGCCGCGTGCCGTCCGCGCTCTGGTGCACGATGGTGGTCCGACCGCCCTCGGCGGGACGGTCCTCGGTCCACCAGACCTCCTCGCCGAGCACCGTCGGGAACCCGAGGCGCAGCCCGGAGCGGGCGACGTCGGAAGTGGAGATCGGCGAGGGCCAGGTGGCGTACGGCAGGATGGCCTGCTCGGGGGACATGGCGCAATCCTGCCCGATAACCCGCTCCGTGTCGCCGGTATCACGCTCGCGTCACCAGAGATATGCCGCCGGCGGTCGGCACGAGCCGCAGGACCGGGGGGGAATGAGGGGGTAGAGGTAGTTGATCCGACCTCTTCCACAGGTGAGGATTTCACCGCCGGTGGGACCCTCACCTGCCGCGGAGCACCCGGCCCGGCATAGGAGGAGGGCGGCCACCGGACCCGGTGACCGCCCTCGACCGCTGCGGTTTCTATGGCGCCGGATTTCCCGGGCCGCCCTCGACCGCGGTCGGTGAGTCGGGCCGGGCGATCGGCTGTGCTGCCGTCTTCCTGCTGCGACGGCTCCGCATCTCCAGCCAGGTGGCGACGGTGCCCACCATCACGTTGATGATGATGTAGATGATCGCGATGACGATCACCGCGGGAATGATGTTGTTGAAGTTGGAGGGCAGCACGCGCGCCCCCGCGTTCAGCAGGTCCTCGAACGACACGATGAAGCCCAGGGCGGTGTCCTTCAGCAGCACCACCAGCTGCGCGACGATGGCCGGCATCATCACGGTGACAGCCTGCGGCAGCAGGATCATCCGCATCACCTGACCGGGACGCAGGCCGACCGCCAGCGCGGCCTCCCGCTGTCCCCGGGGGATCGACAGGATGCCCGCCCGCACGATCTCCGCCAGCACCGAGCCGTTGTACAGGACCAGGCCGACGACCACCGCGGTGAACGGCGTCACGGTGAGCCCGAAGACCGCGCTCCCGCCGAACATCACCGCGAAGATCATGATCAGCAGCGGGATCGCCCTGAAGAACTCGACCACCGCACCCGCCGCGAGGCGGATCCAGGCCCGTTCCGAGAGCCGGCCGATGCCGAAGACGAAGCCGAACGGCACCGCGATCACGGCGGCGACCGCGGCCGCGCTGAGCGTGTTCAGCAGGCCGGGCAGGATCAGGTTGAGCCACACGTCGCCGCGCAGGAACGGCGTCCACATCTCGGCGCTGAGCTGGTTCTTCTCGTCGAGCTTGGTCACCATCACGTACACCGCGAACAGCGTGGCGGCGATGACCAGCACGGTGAGCACGGTGTTGCGGATCCTGGCCCTGGGACCGGGAATGTCGTACAGGACGCTGACGCGCTCGGAGTTCCCGGCGCGCCCGCGCGCCGGGCGCCGGGGGCGCTCGGTGGTCACCGCGGTCATCGGACCACCGCCAGACGCTTGGCCAGCCAGCCGAACAGCAGCCCGGTCGGCAGGGTCAGGATCAGGAAGCCCAGCGCGAACCCGGCGAAGATCTGCACGACCGCGTCGCCGTGCGCCTCGAAGAGCGTTTTCATCGTCAGGGACGCCTCTCCGACCCCGATGGCGGCGGCGATCGTGGTGTTCTTGGTCAGCGCGATCAGGATGCTGCCCAGCGGGGCGATCACCGCGCGGAACGCCTGGGGCAGCACGATCAGCCTCAGGTTCTGGCCGAAGGTGAGCCCGATGGCCCGGGCCGCCTCGGCCTGGCCGACCGGCACCGTGTTGATCCCGGCCCGGAGGGCCTCACAGACGAACGCCGCGGTGTAGGCGGACAGGCCGATGATGGAGAGCCACATGTAGTTGGTGGACAAACTCGTGGAGAACGAGACGTCCAGGACCAGTCCGAGGCCCAGCCCGCAGAACACGATCACCAGGGTCAGCGGGGTGTTCCGCAGGACGTTCACGTACGTCGTGCCGATTCCGCGCAGCACAGGTAACGGGCTGACCCGCATCCCCGCGAGGATCGTCCCGAGCACGAGCGCCACCAGCCCGCTGGCGAGAGTGAGCCGGATCGTCAGCCAGAAAGCGCCCAGAATGACCGGGAATTCATCGAAGAGTGCCTGCACTCGTCCCTCCAGTGGTCACCGGCCGGGGCGTCCGCGCGCCCCGGCCGAGATGTGACCGGTCAGTAGCGCTCGACAGCCGGCGGGTTGGTGAAGAACTTCCCGAACTCCCCGAAGTTGGCGTCGACGGCCTTCTTCCAGCTGCCGTCCTGGAACATCTTCTCCACCGCCGCGTTGACCTTCTCGCGGGTCTCCTTGTCCTCCAGCTTCAGGCCGATGCCGTACTTCTCCTCGGAGAAGGGCTGGCCGACGAGGCGGAACTTGCCGGGGGACTGGGCGGCGAAGCCGGCCAGGATCGTCGCGTCCGTGGAGATCGCGTCAACCTGCTTGTTCTCCAGCAGGGGCAGGCAGGCGCCGTAGCCCTGCTGCTCGGTGAGGAACTGGCTCTTCCACTCGTCGCCGAACTTCTCGACCAGGCGCGCGGGAGAGGACGAGCCCTGAGCGCCGCAGACCTTCTTGGTCTTGAGGTCCTCGACACTGCTGATCGTGGTGTCGTCCGCCCGGGTCAGGATGTCCTGGCCGGTGACCAGGTACGGGCCGGCGAAGGAGACCTTCTTCTTGCGGTCGTCGGTGATCGAGTAGGTCGCGATCACCGCGTTGACCTGGCCCTGCTGGATGAAGGACTCACGGTTGGCCGAGATGGCCTCCTTGAACTCAATCTTGTCGTCGGCGTAGCCGAGCTCCTTGGCGACATACCTGGCCACATCGACGTCGAAACCCTTGAAGGAGCCGTCGGGCTGCTTCTGCCCGAGGCCGGGCTGGTCGACCTTGATACCCACGACGAACTTGTCGCTTCCGCTGCCGCCGTCACCGCACGCGGTCAGGCCGGCCATCGCCGCGGCGGCTGCGATCACCACGGCTCCAATACGACGTACACGCATTCTTGCTACCTCGTCTTTCCTCAGGGGTTGAACAGAGCCGTCAGTGAGTGAGGATCTTGGAAAGGAAGTCCTTGGCCCGGTCGGTACGGGCGTTGGTGAAGAACTCCTCGGGGGTGTTCTCCTCCACGATCTGGCCCTCGGCCATGAAGACCACGCGGTCGGCCGCGCGGCGGGCGAAGCCCATCTCGTGGGTGACGACCATCATCGTCATGCCCTCCTGGGCAAGGCTGATCATGACGTCGAGCACCTCCTGGACCATCTCGGGGTCCAGCGCAGAGGTCGGCTCGTCGAACAGGATCATCTTCGGGTCCATGGCCAGGGCGCGGGCGATGGCCACGCGCTGCTGCTGGCCTCCGGAGAGCTGCGCGGGATATTTCGACGCCTGCGCGCCGATGCCCACCCGCTCCAGCAGCTCCATGCCCCGCCGCTCGGCGTCGGCCCTGGCGATGCCGCGGACCTTGATCGGCCCGAGCGTGACGTTCTCCAGGATCGTCTTGTGGGCGAACAGGTTGAAGGACTGGAACACCATCCCGACCTCGGACCTGAGCTTGGCCAGCGCCTTGCCCTCGACGGCGAGCGGCTGCCCGTCGAAGGTGATCGTCCCTTGGTCGATCGCCTCCAGCCGGTTGATCGTCCGGCAGAGGGTCGACTTGCCGCCCCCTGAGGGGCCGATGACGACGAGGACCTCACCACGAGAGATCGTCAGGTTGATGTCCCGCAGGACGTGCAGGCTACCGAAGTGCTTGTTGACGCCTTCGAGCACCACCAAAGGAGTCTTGTCCCCGTTCTCCGTCATGGTGGATAACGTAATTCTGTAAAGGGCACCCCGTGCTAACCCTGCGGTACCGATCAGATCACGGCCTACTTACCTCTTGGTAATCGGCGGACGGTGACGTGCCCGTTACCCTGAGTCCGGCCGATGGCGGGCCGTACCGAAGGTTCGGCGGAGCGCCTACCCTTGTCGTGAGATGACTGCCACCGTGGAGAGCGCCCGCACGTACGAGGTCCGTACCTATGGGTGCCAGATGAACGTGCACGACTCCGAGCGTCTGTCGGGTCTGCTGGAAGACGCCGGATACGTTCCGGCAGCCCAGGGGGAGACGGCCGACGTGGTCGTGTTCAACACCTGTGCCGTACGGGAGAACGCCGACAACAAGCTCTACGGCAACCTCGGGCACCTGCGCCCCTCGAAGCTCGGCAATCCCGGCATGCAGATCGCCGTGGGCGGCTGCCTGGCGCAGAAGGACCAGGGAGAGATCGTCCGCAGGGCGCCCTGGGTGGATGTGGTGTTCGGCACCCACAACATCGGCTCGCTGCCGGTGCTGCTCGAGCGCGCGCGCGTCCAGCAGGAGGCCCAGGTCGAGATCAAGGAATCCCTGGAGACCTTCCCGAGCACGTTGCCGACCAAGCGCGAGTCCGCCTACGCCGCCTGGGTGTCGGTCTCCGTGGGCTGCAACAACACCTGCACGTTCTGTATCGTGCCCGCCCTGCGCGGCAAGGAGAAGGACCGCCGCCCCGGCGACATCCTCAACGAGGTCCGCACCCTGGTCGACCAGGGCGTGCTGGAGATCACCCTCCTCGGCCAGAACGTCAACACCTACGGTGTGGAGTTCGGAGACAGGCTGGCCTTCGGCAAGCTGCTGCGGGCCTGCGGCGAGATCGAGGGGCTGGAGCGGGTCCGCTTCACCAGCCCGCACCCGGCGGCGTTCACCGACGACGTCATCGCGGCCATGGCCGAGACGCCTAATGTGATGCACCAGCTCCACATGCCGCTGCAGTCGGGCTCCGACCGGGTCCTCAAGGCGATGCGCCGCTCCTACCGGGCCGAGCGCTACCTCGGCATCATCGAGCGGGTCCGCGCGGCCATGCCCGACGCGGCCATCTCCACGGACATCATCGTGGGCTTCCCCGGCGAGACCGAGGAGGACTTCCAGGGCACCCTCGACGTGGTGCGCGAGTCGCGGTTCGCCAACGCCTTCACCTTCCAGTACTCCATCAGGCCGGGCACCCCTGCCGCCACCATGGACCACCAGATCCCCAAGGAGGTCGTGCAGGAGCGCTACGAGCGACTCGTCGCCCTGCAGACCGAGATCTCCTGGGCGGAGAACAAGAAGCAGGTCGGCCGGACCCTCGACGTGCTGGTGGCCGAGGGCGAGGGCCGCAAGGACGAGGCGACCAGGCGCATGTCGGGGCGGGCCCCCGACAACCGCCTGGTGCACTTCACCCCGGGGGCCGAGGTCCCGCGCCCCGGCGACGTGGTGAGCGCCGAGGTCACCTACGCGGCGCCGCACCACCTGGTGGCCGACGGTCCCGCCCTGAGGCTCCGCCGTACCCGCGCGGGCGATGCCTGGGAGGCCCGCCAGGGCGCCCCGGCGGGCTCCGGCTCCGGTGTCATGCTCGGCATGCCCTCGATCGGCCGCCCGGCTCCGCTCCCGGACATCTCGGGCTGCTCCGCCACCTGAGGTCCCGCACGAGGCTTCGGGTACGCCTCCGCTGAGATTTTTTCCGGACGGATCTCCCCCGGGACGTCCCTTGCGGAGGCGGCCGTTCCGGGGGGCGTACGCTCATGATCGAATAGTTGGAATCCCCTGCGGGAGCGGGGATTCCGGCGCTGTCACCTTCCCTGCCAGGGCATACGCGCACGATGACATCATGAGTCCTCTAAGGGAGGATATTTCGTGATTCATTTGTGATTGGTGTGTGAGCATTTCCCCACTGTGGTTACTGTGGTTCGGCACCCTTCGGAAACCGAGGAGGTTTCCCCCCGAGAACCGCAGGGAGTTTTCCCCATGCATGTCCCTCCATCTCCGGGCGGTCCCGGAGAAACAGAGATCCTTACCGGTCCCGCCGGTGAGCCCGGCAAGCCACGCAGGTCCCGCAAGTCCCGGCGGAGAAGCGGCCCGGCCATAGCCGTCTTCTCCGTCCTCGCCGCCGCCCTCCTGGGCGGGGGCGTCGTCTTCGCCGTCGTGAACGGCGGCCAGGACGGCCCTGGAGCGCCGCCGCCAAGGGCGCCGGAGAGCGCCCAGGAGGCCGCTCAGAACCCCGAGCCTGACCAGAACGCGCCGCAGGAGGAGAAGCAGAAGCCGGAGAAGGAGTCGAACACCGCCTCCGGCGGCGATGACACCTCCACCGGAGGCGCGGGTACCGACACGGGCACAGGCACCGACCGGACGGGCCAGAGCGAGTCGGGAGCCGATTCGGCCGCGGGGAAACCCGCGGCGGACAAGCCGTCGCAGCAGCAGAGCAGTCCGCAGAAGCCACCGGAGGTTCCGGACGACCCCCGTGCCGACGGCGCCACCGGCTACGTGCACCCCCAGGGCCCGATCGGCGGCTGACGCGGGGCCGAAAGCCGTGCCTCCTGCCTCTGCGCGGCTTTCGGTCATGAGCGGGACGCCGGGGCGCGCTGAGAGAATCACCGTGCCCCGGCGCTCTTTCCCGGGGAGGTTCCCCGGGAGGACTCGGTTAGTCTGGCCGGGTGCTTGTCGCCGCGGCTGTGTGCCCGCACCCCCCGCTGCTGCTCCCCGAACTGGCCGGAGCGGCGGCTGTGGAACTCGACGATCTCCGGGCGGCCTGCGCGGCCGCGCTCGGCGCGTTGCGTGATGCCGGAGCCGACACGATCGTGGTGGTCGGCGGCGCGGACCGGACCGTCACGTACGGCGCGGACGCCGCGGGAAGCCTCGCTCCCTGGGGCGTCGACGTGCGAAGCGGCGAGGGGGAGCCCGTCCTGCCACTGTCGCTGTCGGTCGGCCGCTGGCTCCTCGACAGGGAGCACCTGACCGCCTCGGCATTTCATGCGATCTCCTTCGACGCGCCCCCGGCGGAGTGCGCGGCCCTGGGCGAGCGGCTGGCGGCCACGGCCGGTCGCGTGGCGATGCTCGTCATGGCCGACGGTTCGGCCTGCCTCACCGAGAAGTCCCCCGGTTATTTGGACTCGCGTGCCGAGCCGTACAACAGGGCGATCGCCCTGGCGCTGGCCCGCGCCGAGATCCCGCCGCTCGACCCCGGAGAGGCCGCCGAGCTGTGGGTCGCCGGCCGTGCGGCCCTGCAGGTCCTGGGCGGCTGCGGCAGCGCCCTGCGCGGAGAGCTCCTCTATGACGACGCGCCCTACGGCGTCGGCTACTTCGCCGCCCGCTGGACGGAACGGACGGCCCCGCCGACGGACTGACGCGCGAGATGGCAACGAACAGGTAGGCCGCAGTGGTCACGGTGACGGATGGGCGCCGTGCCCGAGGTGATGGGGATGCGAGGTCGATGGTGGGAACCGTGGCGTTCGGGAGTGTCGCGACGCAGTTGGGGGACATGGTCGTCGCGGTGACCGAGGAGGGGGTGGTGAGCGTGGGCTGGGGTGACCCGGCGGCGTTCAGGACCCGCGCGCTTGAGCGGCTGAGGCTGGACGAGGTGGACGATCCAGGCAGGACCGCCGGGGTGCTCGCCGAGCTGGGCGACTATTACGCGGGCAGGCTGAAGGTCTTCGGCGTGCCGGTGGACTGGCGGCTGACCTCGCCGGTGCAGCGCAGGGTGCTCGGCACGCTGTACGAAACGGTGCCGTATGGCAAGGCGGTGACCTACGGGGAACTGGCGGCCCGGAGCGGGACGGGCGTTCCGGCGCGGGCCATCGGGTCGATCATGGGAGCCAACCCGATCCCCGTCATCGTGCCGTGCCACCGGGTGGTCGCCGGAAACGGCCTCGGCGGGTTCAGCGGGGGCGAAGGCGTGGAGTCGAAGCGGTGGCTGCTGACCCTGGAAGGCTATCTGCAGCCGACGCTTGACTGGGACTGACCGGGATCGGGATCCGCTCCATCGTGCGGCCGGCGCCTACGGGCCGTAGGGCGGAGGCGCGTCGGGCCGGCCGGTCTGACCGGGATCGGGCGCGGCGCCGCTCTGGCCGGTGCCGGGTGTCGTGCCCGGCTGATCGTCGATCTTGTCAGCCATCTCCCTTGCCTTCTGCGCGGCGGTGCTGATCTGCTGGTCGTGCTTCCCTCCGGTCTTCTCCCTGGCGATCTGCTCCGCCTTGTCGATGCCCTTCTTGACGAGTTCCTCGGTCTTGGCATCGCCGCCCAGCATGTTCTTGACCTTGTCGAAGATGGACATGATGTATCCCCCAATCCCGATGCACGGGATGCATCGCCTCTCCCCCATACCCAGCGAGTTGGCAGAATTACCCCGTGCCTCAGCTACCCGTCATAGCCGTCGTCGGCCCGACCGCCGCCGGAAAGTCCGATCTGGCCGTGGATCTCGCCCTCGAACTGGGGGGCGAGGTGATAAACACCGACTCGATGCAGCTTTACCAAGGTATGGACATCGGGACGGCGAAACTCTCCATGGGGGAGCGGCGGGGGGTTCCCCACCACCTGCTGGACATCTGGGACGTGACCAGAACCGCCAGCGTGGCCGAGTACCAGTCGCTGGTCCGGCCGCTGATCGACAACCTGCGGGCCAAGGAGGTGGTGCCGATCCTGGTGGGCGGGTCCGGGCTGTACGTGCGGGCCGCCCTGGACGACCTGGAGTTCCCCGGTACCGACCCGCGGGTCCGTGCCCTGCTGGAGGCCGAGCTCGACCTGCACGGCCCCGCCCCGCTGTACGAGCGGCTCCGCGAGCGCGACCCCAAGGCGGCCGAGACGATCCTGCCGAGCAACGGCCGCAGGATCGTCCGCGCACTGGAGGTCATCGAGATCTCCGGGCGGCCGTTCTCGGCCACGATGCCGTCGTACGACGCCGTCTACGACAGCGTTCAGCTGGGGGTGGAGGTGCCGAGGGCGGTGCTGGACGCCCGGGTCGAGGCGCGGGTCGAGCGCATGTGGCGGGCCGGGCTGGTGGACGAGGTCAGGGAGCTCGCCGCACACGGGCTCGCCGGAGGCCGCACGGCCAGTCGTGCCCTCGGGTACGCGCAGGTGCTGCGCTTCCTCGGCGGTGAGTGCACCGAGGAGGAGGCGAAGGAGGAGACGGTACGGGCGACGCGCAGGTTCGTCCGCCGTCAGGAGTCGTGGTTCCGTCGCGACCCCCGGGTGATCTGGCTCCCCCAGCAGGAACCCGACCTGCTGGGACGCGCGCTCGCCGCGATTCGCGGCTGACCGCGCTGACCCTCCCGGCGCCGGCCTTCCCGGCCGGGCGGGACCGGGAACCACGCCGAACCGGCCTGACCCGCGCTGACGCGCCGGTCGGCGATCCGGCGGTTCCCCGGCCGATGTGCCGGAGGATGGGCCGTTCACCGGGGCGACGGGGGGCGGACGCGGGCCTGGATAGAGTTGGGGCATGCGATTCGCGAAGGGGCACGGCACCGAGAACGACTTCGTCATCCTTCCCGACCCGGACGGTGAGCTGGAGCTGCCCGCGACACTCGTGGCGGCGCTGTGCGACCGGCGCGCCGGGATCGGCGCGGACGGCGTGCTACGGGTGACGCGGACGAAGCTCAGCCCGGAGGTGTCCGGCCAGGCCGGCGAGGCCGAGTGGTTCATGGACTATCGCAATGCCGACGGCGGCATCGCCGAGATGTGCGGCAACGGGGTGCGGGTCTTCGCCCGTTACCTGGTCGACGAGGGGCTCGCCGCGCCAGGGGAGTTCGGCGTCGCGACACGCACGGGGGTCAGGCGCGTACGGCTGGCGGAGACGGGGGACGTGACCGTCGACATGGGCCCGCCCCGGGTGCTGGGGTCGAGCCGCGCGATCGTCGCGGGCCACGAGTACGAAGGCATCCACGTCGACATGGGAAACCCCCACCTGGCCTGCGTCATCGGCGACCCGGTGGCCCAGCTCGACCTGAGCCACCAGCCCGCGTTCGATCCCGAGGTGTTCCCCTCCGGAGTCAACATCGAGCTGCTCAATCCGGTGGGTCCGCGCCGGGTCGTCATGCGGGTCTTCGAGCGCGGTTCCGGTGAGACGCGCTCCTGCGGCACCGGCGCGGTCGCCTCGGCCGTGGCCGCCGCGCGACTGGCCGGTGAGACCAGTGGCACCTGGGCGGTCGAGGTGCTCGGCGGCACCGTCACCGTCACCCTGGACGAGCGGACCAGCTACCTGGCGGGGCCCGCCGTCCTCGTCGCGTCCGGTGAGATCACGCTCTGACCCGCGCGGCACCGTCGCGGGCGCGTCGGGTCCGGTGAGGTCACGCTCCAAGCCGTGCAGGCAGAAGCCGTAACGCCGCCCCTCTGGACCGTGCGGGATCGCCAAGTCGTTTGGGGCATGCTTCCCGACCTGGCAGACTGACGTCTCATGGACGTGGACATCTGGGCCTGGGTGGGCGACACCCAGCGGCAACTGCATGAAGCAGGTAACACCGGTCTGGCTATGGCGATCGGAGATGTGCCCGCGCAGGCGCTGGAAGGCCGATACGCGCAGCTCGACGTGCTCGCGCCCGCGATCGCGCAGCAGGCGGAGAACCTGCAGATGCCCTGGCTGGAGTTCTACGCCCGCTACTGGCATCTGATCGGCCGTATCGGCGACCGTGCGCAGGGGGCGGTCGCGATCTCCGACGCCGAGGCGCTGGTCGAGTTCACCAGGCGCGAGGACGTCCGCGAATGCCCGGCCGCGCCCGGTGCCGTCGTGGCGCTGGCCCTCGCCCAGGCGAACGCCGACGGCCCCGGTTACGCCGCCGAGCGGCTGGCCGCGCTCTCGGCACTGGAGGTCGAGCCCGGCTCGCTGGCCTTCGCCTCCGTCGCCGAGCACTATGTCGCGGCGCTTCTCGACGCGGGGCGCGTCGAGGAGGCCGTCTCCCACGCCGAGACCGCCGTGGCGGCGCTGGGCGGCGCGGGCCGCGAGGCGAGCTGGGAGCTGGGGGCCGCCTCGGCCCGCGCGTTGCTCGCCGCAGGCCGCGCCGAGGACGCGCTCACCGCGCTCGACGCCGCGGCCGGTTTCAAGCCGGACGACCCGGTGGCCAAGGGGTATCGCGAGGGAGTGCTCCGTGCGCTCGTGCTCGTGACCCTCGATCGCGTACAGGAGTCCGTCGACGCCCTGCCCGATCTCGACGTGGTCGGCGAGCACCCCCGCGCCTGGGTCGAGTGGTCGTACGCCATCCGTGCACTCGCCGGGTCGGCGCAGATCACCAACACCTGGCAGCTGGGCCGGGTGCTCAAGCAGTGGATCGACTACTTCGCGATGATGGGCGGCTACCGCGCCCGGGTCGAGCTGGCGCTCGTCGCCGGGCAACTGGCGGTCGCCCGCCAGGGAATCTGGCAGGTCCGTCTCCTGGCCGACCTGGCGGAGTCGGCGGCGGGAGAGCTCAGGAACTCCGGTGACGTCGCCGAGCGGATCGCCGCGCTGCGCGCCGCCGCCGACGAGGCCACCGCGCTTCCTGCCCCGGTCTCCGAGGACGAGCTGGTCGGCTCCTTCGACGCCGCCGACGGCTTCAACGCCGACCCGGAGCGCTGGGTGGGCTGGCTGGCCCCGCTGTCCGGCCGCGACGTGGAGGGCACCCGGCGCCACACCACCACGCTGGGCTTTCTCGGCTACCCGGCGAGGGGTGCCGACATCTACTGGACCATGCTGGTCGAGTCCGGCGACATCGAGAACGCCGACCCGCAGGACTCCGCGTACCTCAGCAGCCTGCTGATCGAGGCCCGTCAGGACGAGCGCCTGGAGCAGATGGCCGAGCGGCTGCCCGCCGTGCAGCGCCACATGGCCCTGGGGCGCCTGCACACCGCACGGGAGCGCTGGGAGCAGGCGGCGGCCGAGGGAGAGGCGGCGGTCGCCGCCGGCGGCGGTATCGACGCGGCCAGGCTGTGGTCGGCCGCGGTGCAGCAGCTCGGCGACAACGCCAAGGGCGCGGGTATCCTGCGCGATCTCCTCGACTCCGAGGAGATCGAGCAGCAGGACCTGTGGAGGATGGTCGTCATGGCGACGGCCGCCGAAGACTGGGAGACCGTCCGCCTGGGCGCCGCCAGGATCGGGATTCCGCTGCAGTCGAGCGAGGGACCGATCGAGGAGGAGATGGGCCTGGTGCGCATCATCCTCCCCGCCCCCGACGGCAGCCAGCGTCAGGTCCTGAGCGTGCGCACGGGCCCCGCGACGGCGCGCCTGGCCATTCCCCAGCCTCCCGGCATGGAGTACAACGCCGGTGACCTGGTCGTCTTCGAGCCGCAGTTGCTGGAGCCGATTCCGGAGAGCGCCGAGGAGCAGGAGAAGTTCGTCCCGCCTTTCGCCGCGGTGAGCATGCTCCGCCCCGGTGGTTACACCAGCTGGTTCTTCGACGGTGCCGCGCCCAGCCAGGCCGACTGGACGGAGTTCAACGAGGTCATGGCCGAGCGTGGCTGGCCGATGTGGGTCTACAGCGACGACAACTACACCGTGACCCACCCGACCACGGGCGAGCCGCTGCCCGGCGTGTTCGGCTGGATCGCGGTCCCGCCGGACATCAGCCCGGTCGAGCTCGACGCGCTCCTGGACGACGCCACCGAGCGCTGGGTGCACCCGCTGGCCTGGCTCGATCTGGCCAAGGCCGTCGATGTCGAGGTGGAGCGGCACGAGCGGATCACCAAGGAGTACGGCCTGTAGGACGGATCGCCGCGGGCCGTTCCCGAAGCCCGCGGCGCCGTTCGGAGCCTTGAGCCCGGAAAACCGCACCGCCCGTGAGGAGGCCCCTCACGGGCGGTTCTTTTCTTGGTCATTAGAATCTTGTTCGGCATGTGGGGCGGACTGGGGAGGATTAAATGCTGGACCGATTCCGGCTGGACGGCAAGGTCGCGATCGTCACCGGCGCGTCCTCGGGGCTCGGCGTCGCGTTCGCCAGGGGCCTGGCCGAGGCGGGTGCGGACATCGTGATCGGCGCTCGCAGGAAGGACCGTCTTGAGGAGACCCGCGCCCTGGTCGAGGAGACCGGCAGGCGCTGCGTGGCCCTCGTCACCGACGTGGTCAAGCCCGAGGACTGTCAGGCCCTGGCCGAAGCCGCGGTCGCCGAACTGGGTGCGGTGGACATCCTGATCAACAACGCGGGTGTGGGCACCGCGGTCCCGGCGCTGAGGGAGACGCCCGAGCAGTTCCGGCAGGTGGTGGAGATCAACCTGCACGGCACCTACTGGATGGCGCAGGCCTGCGCCAGGGTCATGAAGCCCGGCTCCTCGATCGTCAACGTCGGCAGCATCCTGGGCGAGACGACCGCCGGGCTGCCGCAGGCCGCCTACAGCGCGTCCAAGGCGGGGGTCGTCGGCCTCACCCGTGACCTCGCCCAGCAGTGGACGGGACGTCGCGGGATCCGGGTCAACTGCGTCGAGCCGGGTTTCTTCGCCTCGGAGATGACCGACCAGTACGCGGAGGGCTACCTGGCCTGGCAGCTTGAGCACCGGGTGCTGATGAAGCGCCCTGGAGATCCGGCCGAACTCGTCGCGGCGGCGATCTTTCTCGCCTCGGACGCCGCCTCGTATGTCACCGGTGCGGTGATCCCGGTCGACGGCGGGATCTTGATCACCTGACCTGGGCGGTCGCGGAGACCTTCTCCCCGAGGCCCGGACGGGCGGGCGCGCGGGGAGAAGAAAGGGGGGCGGGGGTCAGTAGCGCCAGTCGACGGCGTCGACGCTGTCGTTGGTCTCGGGGGGCTCCTCGAAGGAGTTGCCGGGATACAGCGTGCGCTCCTCGCCTTCGTAGTCGATCAGCAGGACGTAGTAGCCGGTGTTGTTGATCCATGACGAGACGTTGTTCGCGGCGGTGGAGGAGCCACCCACCCCGCCCGGCATCGGCACGTTGTTCAGATCGGTCGGGTAGCCCGCGGGGATGCTGTATCCCGGTCCGTTGAAGCCGTAGTCGCGGTAGAGACAGAGGCTGTTGAAGGGGCAGCTCGCGTTCTCCGCGAGCTGGACCACTCTCGGCGGCAGGCTGGAGGCCTGCTGAGCGGCCGCCGCGGTGGAGCCGGTGGAGGCCAGGAGCAGGGCGGCCGCGGTGGTGAACAGTCCTGTCGCGGTCCGTGCGAGGTGGGGATGACGCGATGAGATCTTACCCATGCGAATCCTCTTCGTAGTTGTTTGCTCACCCATCGTGAGCACTCCTGGCCATTAGAGCATCGTTACTTTACGTAGTCGATAGTCGCCTTGAGTAAAAATTCCGAGTCGTGCTTCCGGCGGGATGGTGCTCGCAATGCATTTATGCAGGTCAGATGTGAGACGTGGTTAAGGTGCGGATTGACGCGCCGAAAAGCCTCCCGGTCTCCCACAGACTGCTTGAGGCTTTTAGGATTGAAGGAGGTATCTGGAATAATTTGCCGCTTCAGAGGTAGTGAACGCGCGGGAGAGGTGGCATAGTGCGGGCTGCGCTGGCACGAGGGATGGTCATCGCGACGATCGCGTTCACGGTGGCGGGCTGCGGTCCGATTCCGGGCGGTCCGGACGAGGGTACGAAGTCCTCCGGCGGCGGGCAGTCCGCGTCCGAGGCGCTCCAGGATCTGAAGAAGCTTGAGGTCAAGGGCCGCGCCCCGATGACCGGTTTCGACCGTGGCGAGTTCGGGCCCGCGTGGTCGGACGTCGACAAGAACGGCTGCGACACCCGCAACGACATTCTCATCCGCGACCTGAAGGATGAGACTTTCAAGGAGGGTGGCAAGGACTGCATCGTGCAGTCCGGCATTCTCGACGACCCCTACAGCGGTAAGACCATCAAGTTCGAGCGTGGGACACGGACCAGTTCGGCGGTGCAGATCGACCACGTGGTCGCGCTCGCCGATGCCTGGCAGAAGGGTGCCCAGGAGTGGACCAAGACCAAGCGCAAGGAACTGGCCAACGACCCGCTGAACCTGCTGGCCGTCGACGGGCCGCTGAACAGCCAGAAGGGCGCCGGTGACGCGGCGACCTGGCTCCCGCCGCGCCACGCCTACCGGTGCCCCTACGTCGAGCGCCAGATCAAGGTGAAGGTCAAGTACGGCCTGTGGGTGACGCCCGCGGAGAAGGACGCCATGCAGGCCGTACTCAAGGCCTGCTGATCAGTCGTCGTACTCGCGCTTCAACTTGATGATCTTCCCTGTCCGCGCCGACACGTAGACGTCGTACTCCCAGGCGCCCTTGCGCAGCTCGATCTTCCAGGCGCGCTGGCCGTGCTCCCACTCGCGCTCGACCTTGGTCACCCGCGCGCCGGGGACGCGCTTCTTGGCGATCTGTACGGCCTTGCGGGAGGAGATGTCCGCCGCGGTCGTGCCGGCGGCGGCGATGGTGGTGGTGGAGGTGATCGCCGTGCTGTCCGTCTGGTGCGCGGCGAGGGCGACGCCGCCCCCAGCGGTCAGCAGGGCGGCGGTTGCGAGGGTTCCGACGGTGATTCTGGTGATTCGCTTCATGGGTCAAGATTTGCGGAGATTTTGATAGGGGCACGCTAAGAGATCGTTAAGCAAGGGAATCCGGTTTCGGATCTCCCCCTGGGCAGGCCGGATCGGGCTTCCCGGCTGTCAGGGCAGTGCCACCCGAACGCGGCCCGTCATCCGGCCGGACGCCCGTAGGGCCCGGTGCTCGTTCACGACGAGCACCGGTGCGAAAGGGGGAACGCCGCCGCGGCAACCCGCTGAGCCGCTCAGCCGGAGGCCGAGGATCGGCGAACGGCCGCCGATCCTCAGGACGTGGCGGCGGGCAGGAACAGGATCACGCCCGCCCCGCCCGCGGCAGAGGTCCGCAGGGACAGCGAGCCGCCCGCCGACTCGGCGGTGCGGCGGGCGATGTCGAGGCCGAGGCCGGTCGACCCGGCCCCGCTCTCACCGCGCTGCAGCGGGTCGGAGGTGGCGAAGCCGGGACCGGCGTCGGCGACGGTCAGCAGCGCGCCGCCCTCGGCCGGCTCCAACCGTACGGAGAACGAGACCCCCTCGGGCGTGTGCGCGAACACGTTGCCGAGCAGCGCGTCCACGCAGGCGGCCAGCTCGTCCGCGGGGACGGCGACCGGCAACGGGCCGGGAGCCAGGTCGAGGGTGAAGTGCCGCGCCTGATCCTCGGCGAGCACCGACCAGAACGCGACCCGGGCCGCGGTCACCGCCGCCGCGTCGCACTCGGCCCGGTCCCGCACCCGCCGTCTGGCCTCGTTGATCACCGAGGTGACGGCGCGTTCCAGGGCGTCCACCCGGGCCTCGATCCTGGCCGACTCCTCCGGGTCGGTCAGGGACTCGGCCTCCAGCCTCAGCCCGGTCAGCGGGGTGCGCAGCCGGTGTGACAGGTCGGCGGCGCTCTCCCGCTCCTCCGCCAGCAGGCCGGTGATGCGCTCGGCCAGGTGGTTGAGGGCGAGACCGACCGCGTGCACCTCGACGGGGCCGTCGGGCACGGTTCTGGCGGACAGGTCGCCCGCGGCGAGCCGGTGCGAGACCCCCGCCAGCGCGGTGATCGGCCTGATCACCGCGCGGGCCAGCCGGTCGCCGACCAGCACGCCCAGCCCGACCAGGGCCAGGCCGAGCGCCGCCAGCCCGGCCCAGACCTGGGGCACCCCCCTGGTCAGCCGGTCGTCGTCCAGGAACACCCGGACCACCGCGGTGCCCCCGGGCGCCCCCTGGACCGAGACCAGGATCTCCCTCCCGCCGGGGGCGGCGGCGGTGACGCTGCGACCGAGGAAGGCCAGCTCCACGGCGGTGGAGCGTGGGGCCGGGGCACCGATCACCTGGCCGTCGGGGAGGAAGACGGTGACCGGGTGCGAGGTCTGTTCCGTGGTGAGCCGCAGGGTCTCGGCGTCCACGGCGCCGACCGCGACGGCCACCGACTCGGCCTCGCTCTCGGCCGCGCTGACCGCCCCGCTCACCGCCACCGTGCGGACCAGGAGCGCCAGCGGGACCATCAGCGCGATCAGTACCAGGGAGGTGGTCGCCGCGACCAGCAGGGTCAGCCAGCGCCTCATGCCGGGGCGGCCAATCGCACGCCGACACCCCGGACGGTCTGCAGGTAGCGGGGCTCCTGCGAGGTCTCGCCCAGCTTGCGGCGGAGCCATGACAGGTGGACGTCCACGGTCTTGTCGGCTCCGCCGTAGGGGATCTGCCAGACGTGGGTGAGCAGCTCCCGCTTGGTGACCACCTCGCCGGGGCGGGCGGCCAGGTAGTGGAGCAGGTCGAACTCCCGTGGGCTCAGATCCAGCGGCGTCCCGTCCAGGGTCGCCTCCCGGGTACGCGGGTCGATCCGCAGGCCCCCGACGGTGACCGAGCTGTCGGCGCGGTTCTCGCCGGCCACCCGCCGGAGCACCGCCCGGATCCGGGCGTCGAGCTGGGTCGCGCTGAACGGCTTGACCACGTAGTCGTCGGCGCCCGCGTCCAGCAACCTGACCATCTCCGCGTCCCCGTCCCGCGCGGTCGCCACGATCACCGGGACCCGGCTCACCGCCCGGAGCATCCGAAGGAGGTCCAGCCCATCCATGTCGGGCAGGCCGAGATCGAGTACCACCAGGTCGGGGCGTTCCTCAACGGCCAGCCGGAGGCCGTCGAGAGCGGTGGGAGCGGACGACACGGCGTGACCGCGGTCGCGCAGGCCCCGGGTGAGGGAGGTGCGGATCGCGGCGTCGTCCTCGATGAGCAGTACGTTCGACATTTGCCGCCACGTTAGCCTCCTTCCACACCACGTCAAAAGCGGGTTATCGGCCCCTTAACCTTGTCTTATCGTTTCAGATGGCACAGTGAACGCATGCGCAAGCGTCTTCCCCTGGTCGTGGCCGGATGGCTGGTCACCGGACTCCTCGCGATCGGAGTGGGTGTGGCGGTGATCGACCGTCTCAGCGAGCCGCTGACGGACACCGGGCTCCAGCCGCTCTCCGCCGCCGAGGTCGACGAGGCGCTCGCCCTGGCCTCGTCCCTTCCCGGCGGTCTTCCCACCGCCGTTCCCACGTCCGCTCCCGCGGCCGTCCCCACGTCCGGGGTCACCTCGGATCCCGCCGAGTCCGCTCCCCAGCCGACCGTTACCGTCACCACCACCACCGCCGCGCCCGTCGCGGAGCCCGGCGAGAGCCGAGTGATCACCACGGCGGGCGGCAGGGTCATCGCCCGGTGTAAGGACGGCCTGGTCACCCTCCGGTCGTGGAGCCCGGCCCAGGGATTCCAGACCGACGACGTCGAGCGTGGACCCGCCGACCGGGCCCGCGTCGAGTTCGAGTCCGAGGAGACCGAGGTCAAGGTCGAGGTCAACTGCGCGGCCGACGGATCACCCGTCCACCGCGTCCACAGCTGATCGGCCGTGGCCGGGGCTCCCCGTCCGCGAAGTCGGGTCCACGGCGCCGCGGCGGGCGGGGGTCAGGCAGGAGCGGCTGTCAGCCGCAGCGGTCCGCGTCCCCGACCTCCACCTCGGGAGCCTCGTCGGCCACCGTGACCGAGAGCTGGGCGGTCGAGGCGACCAGGCTGCCCCTGGGGGACTTGGCGGCCTTCTCGTCGACCACGATCCCGCGCTCGCCGAGCAGATCGTACGTCTTCGCGTCGAAGATCAGATCCTGCCTGACGCCGTCGAGGCCGACCCTGCCGACGCCGATCCCCTCGCGTCCCGCCGCGTCCTCGGCCCGCTCGGTGACGTCGACCCCGGGGATGGTGCCCACCGCCTTGAACAGCGCCGCCCGCTGCGCCGGGGGCATGTAGGTCTCCCTGAGCATGTCGCCCGCCGCGGTGAAGGCCGCCTCGTCCTTGGAGTTGCCGCCCCGGTCGCCGGTGTAGAGGTGGGCGCGCATCCCGTCGGCGTCCGTGGGGAGCCTCCTGAGCGCCGCGTGGTCGGTACGCATGTATTCGGGGGTCTTCCCGCAGTTCACCAGCGGCATCGTCTCGACTCCGGGCTCCTTGTACGCCGTCTCGGGGATCGGCCAGCCCGGGTAGGCCCTGGGCTCCAGGTGTTCGATCCGCAGCACGCCGTTCCTCGTCCCGTCGGCGGACAGCCAGATGGCCCGCCTGGTCCGGTAGAGGTAGCGGGTCTCCTCATCTGGCTCGCCCGTCTCCGGGTTCATCGCCTCGAAGCCGAAGGAGCCGTACATCGTCTCCGACTCGACCTTGACGAACTGGTCGTCACGCGGGGCGAGGTCCCTCTTCACGGCCGCTCGCGCCGCCCTGTCCAGTACCTCGCTCGCCGAGACGGCGACGATCTTGGGCATCGTCACCACGACCTCCTCGACGTCTCCGGAGGGGCCGCCGCCCGGAGCCCGCGCCAGGGTGATCGCGGTCGCCCCCACCGCCACCGCGAGCGCCCCGGCCAGCGCCATCGCGTACGGCCCGCGCCACCGCGGTCCGTTCCGCAGCGGGTTCCGTCCCCGTGCCCGCGGCGCGGCGGCCGCGGCCAGCCCCCGCCTGGCCGCCTGCCTAGCCTCGTCGGCGTACGGGGGAGCCTCAGGCCGGATGGCGGCCACCAGCTCGATCTCGTCCTTGTTCATCTGTGTGACTCCAGGGAGCGGCGGATCTTGGTCCGGGTGCGGGAGAGGCGGGACCTGACGGTCCCGATCGGGATGCCGAGCGCCTGCGCGGCCTCCTCGTAGGTCAGGTCGGCCCAGGCCACCAGCAGGAGCAGGTCCCGCTCCGCGGAGCCGAGCCCGGCCAGCGCGGCGGCGAGGGCGGGTCTGAGCCGGTCGGCGCTGACGCGCTCGGCGCTGCGGTCCTCGAATTCGGCCGCGGGCTCGGGAACCTGCCGGGCGAGCGTCTTCAACCTGCGGGTCTCCGACCTGCGGTGGCCGGAGATCAGGTTGGAGGCGATCCCGTACAGCCAGGGTCTGGCGTCGGCGCGGCCGAGGTCGTACCGGGCCCGCTTGCGAAAGGCTACGAGGAACGTCTCGGCCGTCATGTCGTCGGCCGTGGTCACGTCGTCCAGCCGCCGGGCCACGTACCGGTGGATCTCGTCGGCGTGCCGGTCGAAGAGCCCGGCGAACCTGTCGGGGTCCGTCAGGGACTCCCCGATCAGCGTCGCGTCGGTCGCGTCGTCGGTGGGCGGGGACAGCGGGAACACCCCGGTCCGTTGGGGGAGATCCAGTGTCACCACCTGTTTCGTCCAGTCGTCATCAAGAGGGAATCCTTCCGGAGCGCGTACGCACTCTCATTCCCTACTCCGCCGACCGCCTCCATCGGGTTCCATAGACGGACATGTCTCCCTTGGGTGTCGTCCGACGGCTGGCGGCGGATGCTCAACATCTACATGCGGGTGCCGCTGGACCGGGCCATGGACGCCGCCTCGCAGGAGTTCGAGTGGCGGGGGCTGTTCAACGACCCGAAGGTGAAGCAGGCGTGGGAGGCGCGGGTCGGTCGGCTCGCCAGGGAGTTCATCAAGGAGACGGCGGGGGGCGACTACTTCTGCAACCAGAACTACGCGGGCAGTGGGCAGTGCGGTGACATCTCCCTGACCATCCAGAAGCCCGAGCCGCCGGAGGCCCTGGTCAACGCCCTGGCCTCGGAGCAGGCGGCCAAGGCGGAGAACGTCGCGCAGACCCAGCGCAACGCCAGGGTCCGCACCGAGATCGAATCGATCAAGGACCTTGTCAAAGTCCTCGGCCCGCAGGGCGCCGTGCTCTGGCAGGCCATCCAGAAGGGGCAGGTCAGCGTGGTCCCGGTGCCGCAGGGCAGCAACCTCAACATCACCCCTCCCGGCCGCTGACCCCGGTGGCCGGAACCGTCACGGGTGACCGGTTCATGCCGTGCCGTCCGCCTTGGTGGAAGTGGCCGGACCCAGCTCGGCGCCGAAGTCGCGCGCGATCCTGCGCATCCCCTCGGTGAGGTCCCGCCGGTCGAGCGCGGAGATCCGCTCGGCGGGCCCGGAGACCGACAGCGCGGCGACGGTCCGCGCCCCGTCGTGTACGCCCACCGCCAGGCAGTGCACGCCGATCTCCTCCTCGCCCAGGTCCATCGCGTACCCGTGCTCGCGCACCCGCTCGAGCTCGGTGAGCATCCCCTGCAGGTCGGTGATCGTGTTGGCGGTCCGCCGGGGCATGCCGGTGCGCTTGACCAGCGACGCCACCTCGGTGTCCGGACGGTCGGCCATCAGCACCTTTCCCACCGCCGTGCTGTGCGGCAGCACCCGCCTGCCGACCTCGGCGAACATCCGCAGCCGCCGCGGCGAGAGCACCTGGGCGACGTAGACCACGAAGTCCCCCTCCAGCACCGCCAGATTGGCCGTCTCTCCCCACAGCTCGACCATCTTCGTCAGGTGGGGCTGCGCCCATACGCCGACCATGCGCTCGGCCACCCCGCCGAGCCGTACCAGCGCGCCGCCCAGGGCGTAGCGGCGGTCGGACTCCTGGCGCACGTAGCCCCGTGCGAGCAGCGTGCGCAGCAGCCGGTGGATCGTCCCGTAGGGCAGGCCGGTCCTGGCCGCGATCTCGGAGAGCCCCGCCTCCCCGCCCTGCTCGGCCAGCGCCTCCAGCACGTCCAGTGCCCGGTCGACCGACTGCACGGCGCTCATCTGACCTCCTCGCCGGGCGACCCCGGATCCTTACGTGCCCCATGGCCGCCGGACGGCTCGTTCACGGCACCTCCGTGAGCCCGCGCAGCGAGGCGTCGAGGACCTGGGCGGTGTGCGCCACGGGGATGGGCGCGTCCCCCCGGCGGCGGATCGCCGAGGCGATCTGCATGGTGCAGCCGGGATTGGCCGAGACCAGCAGGTCGGCGCCGGTGGCCAGCACCCGCTCCGCCTTGCGGTCACCGAGATCCCTGGCGGCCTGGGGCTGGAACAGGTTATAGGTTCCCGCGGAGCCGCAGCAGATCGCCGACTCGGCGATCTCCCTCAGTACCAGGCCGGGCACGCCTTCCAGGAGCCTGCGGGGCTCGGACCTTATCCCCTGCGCGTGGGCCAGGTGGCAGGCATCGTGGTAGGCCACGGTGAGCGGCAGCGGGTGCCGTTCGGCCACCGGCCCGAGCGCGACGAGATACTCGGCCAGGTCGACGACTCTGATCGCCCGTGCTCTGTCGGCCCACTCGCCTTCCTCGGCTTCGAGGATCTCCGCGTAGTCCTTCATCGTCGATCCGCAGCCGGCGGCGTTGACCACGATCGTGTCGACGCCCGCCCGCTCGAAGACGGAGATCGTCCGCTTCGCGAATCGCAGGGCCTGCCTCTCCTGGCCCGAGTGCAGTGACAACGCCCCGCAGCAGCCCTGCGACGGCGGGATCACCACGTCGCAGCCCTCCATCGCGAGCACCCGGGCCGTGGCCGCGTTCACCTGCGGGAAGAACTCGCCCTGCACGCAACCGGTGAGCATCCCGACCGTCGCCCTGCGCGGGCCCCGCGCCGGGAGCACGCGCGGCAACTCCTCCCTGGCGGCGGCCGGGGGAGCGAGGTCGGCCATCGCGGCCAGGGACGGGTTGATCCGCTCCAGCCTCGGGGCGATCGCGCGGCGCAGTCCGGCACTGAGCCGCAGCGGCAGCCGCATCGCCCGCAGTCGCCGGGGGTAGGGGAACAACTGGAAGACCAGCGCCCGCAGCGCCCGGTCGTCGGGCCTGCGCACGTGCACCCGCTCCACCTCGGCGCGGGTCTGCTCGATCAGCCGGTCGTACCTCACCCCGGACGGGCAGGCGGACACGCACGCCATGCACCCCAGGCACGCGTCGAAGTGCCCGGCCATCTCCGGTGTCAGCGGTGTGCCCTCGACGTGCTGCTTCATCAGGTGGATCCGGCCGCGCGGGGAGTCCATCTCCTCGCCCCACAGGACGTACGTCGGGCATGAGGGCAGGCAGAAACCGCAGTGCACACAGTCATTGATCAGCTTCGGGTCCATGTCAGATCCCTCCCGCGAACCGGCCGGGGGACATCCTCCGGTCGGGGTCGAACCGTTCCTTGATCCGCCGCATCAGCGGCAGCGCGCCCGACGGACCCCAGCGATCCACCCCGCGGGCGGTCTCGGGAGGCGCGGTGAGCACGGTCAGCCCGCCGCCGAGCTCGCGGAGGTCGTCGCGCAGGCCCGTCACGAACCCGGCGAAGACCGCCTCGTCGACGTCCGCGGGCAGGGCGACCCGCAGGACCGCCGAGGCCACCGAACCGCGCACCCGCGCGGGCAGCCCGCGCGCGGCGACCGCCCGCAGCGCCAGGTGCGCGGCGGCGGGCGGGACCCGCAACTCCAGCAGCACGTCCGCACCGGGCGGTACCGCCCACCAGGCGGGCGCCTCCATGGTGATCAGCGCGCTCCCGTACCCGTCCATGAGCCGGCGCACGGCCTCCGCCCGGGCGCCGGCCGCCACCCCCTCGACGAGCGCGGACACGGTGGGCGCGCCCAGCGGGTGGTCCGGCCAGTCCAGCTCGATCGCGCTCGGCTCGGCCAGGGCGGCCGCGAGCTCGGTGACCAGCGCGGCCGTTCCGTGGCCGGCTCCGGCCCGGGAAGCCGGCTCCACGGTGATCCAGCGGCGGTCGGCCGGGATCGGGTGGAGACGGAAGGTGGCCTCCGTGATGACGCCGAGCGTGCCGTACGAGCCGGTGAAGAGCTTACCCAGATCGTAGCCCGCGACGTTCTTGACGACGTTGCCGCCCGAGGAGGCGGTCGTGCCGTCGGCCAGCACGACCGTGATGCCGATCAGCAGGTCGCGGGCGGTGCCGTAGCGGAACCTGCGGGGGCCGGCGGCCGCGGTGGCGAGCGTGCCGCCGACCGTGCCGGCGCGCGGGGCGCCGTCCAGGGCCAGTTCCTGCCCGAACCGCGAGAGCGTGGAGTCGAGGACGTCGAGGGGAAGCCCGGCGCTGACCCGCGCCACGAGGTCGCCGGCGGAGTGCTCGACCGCCGATCCGTTGCCGAGAAGCAGGCGGCGGGTGTCGATCAGCAGGTCACACCGCTCGGGGGGATTTCCCCAGCCGAGCTTCGTGCCGCCTCCTGTCGGGACCACGGCCAGGTCGTGCGCGGCCGAGACACGCATCAGCGCGGCGACCTCATCGGTGCTCTCGGGCAGGGCCACCCAGCGGGGGAGGACTCCACCCACCGTCTCGCCGGGGGTCGCCGGGCGGACCGTCACACCCGTCTCGTGCAGTGCCTCCATCAGAAGTGCTCCGCCTGTCCGGACTCGACCAGCGGGTGCACGCCCTTGCGGACCCCGGGGACCTCGCCGCACAGCCGCGGGGTGGGGAAGATCTTGCCCGGGTTCGACAGGCCGCGGGGGTCGAAGGCGCAGCGCACCAGCTGCATGGTGTCGAGGTCGTCGTCGGAGAACATTTTTGGCATATATCGGGATTTGTCCACTCCGACGCCGTGCTCACCGGTGATGGAACCGCCGTGCTCGATGCACAGGTCGAGGATCCTTCCCGAGACGATCTCCGCCCGCTCGCCCGCGCCCGGCTCCGCGTCGTCGAACAGCACCAGTGGGTGCAGGTTGCCGTCACCGGCGTGGAAGACGTTCGCGACCCTGATCCCGTACTCGCGGGAGAGCCCGTCGATCCTCGCCAGCACCTCGGGCAGCGCGGTCCGCGGTACGACGCCGTCCTGGACGATGTAGGCGGGGCTGATCCGGCCCACCGCGGCGAACGCCGACTTGCGGCCCCGCCAGATGGCCGCCCGCTCCACCGGGTCGTCGGCGACCCGTATCTCGAACGCGCCGTTCTCCCGGCAGATCCGCGTCACCTCGCCGAACTGGTGCGCGACCTCCTCGGCCGGACCGTCCAGCTCCACGATGAGCACCGCGCCGGCCCCTTCGGGGTAGGCGCACGCCACGGCCGCCTCGGCCGCCTCGACGGCCAGGGCGTCCATCATCTCGATCGCGGCCGGTACGATGCCGCCGCCGATGATCGCCGAGACCGCCCGCCCGCCCCGCTCGATGTCCTCGAACGCCGCCAGCAGCGTCGTCACGGCCTCCGGAAGCCGGCTCAGCCGTACGACGACCTTGGTCGCGATGCCGAGCGTGCCCTCCGAGCCGACGAACGCGCCCAGCAGGTCGTAGCCGGGATCGACGTCGGCGAGTTCGACGATGTCACCGTCGGGGGTGACGATCTCCAGGCCGACCACGTGGTTGACCGTGAAGCCGTACTTCAGGCAGTGCGCGCCGCCCGAGTTCTCCGCCACGTTGCCACCGATCGTGCAGACCTGCTGGCTGGAGGGGTCGGGCGCGTAGTAGTAGCCCAGGTCGCGGACGGCCTCGGTGATCGCCAGATTGGTGACTCCCGGCTCCACGGTCGCCCGCCGGTTCGGCACGTCGACGGAGAGGATCCGCCGCATCTTCGAGGTCACCACCAGCACCCCGTCGGTCCTCGGCAGAGCCCCGCCGGACAGACCCGTCCCGGCGCCCCTGGCCACGAACGGCAGACCATACTCGTTGCAGATCCTCACCACGGCCGCGATCTGCTCGGCGCTCTCCGGAAGCACCACGACGCCGGGAGTGGCCCGGTGGTGGGTCAGCCCGTCACATTCGTAGGTGCGCAGCCGCACGGGGTCGGTGATCACCGATCCGGGGCCGAGGAGCTCCTCGAACCTGCGGGCCGACTCGTCCAGCGTCTTCGTCGACATCGTTCCTCCTGCGATGTGACCGAGGGTCCGGCGACGACGGGGACGCCGTCGCCGTCGCCCACCGGCCTGCATCGGCCGATTAACGACATAACCCTCATCTCGCATTCTCGCTCAGTGCGGGGGCACCGGCGTTCCTGCCGTGCCTGGGGCCCTCGTCCAGCAGGCCGGCGAACTCCCGCTGGGCGGACCGGCAGTCGGGGACCGGCGAGATACGGGCGGGGCCTGGCGGGGAGTGACGGATACGGAGGTGGAGCCGACCTTTGATCATCGTGATCAGGACGCCCCTGGCCCACCCCTCGTCCGCGGTCTTGCGCGCGTAGAACTCCCTCGTCGTCCGGCTGTCCAGCATGTCCAGCAGGACGATGTGGTGGCCCCACGGGATCGGCCGCCCGGTCTGCGGGACGGAGTCCGGCCAGGCCGCCGCGAATGCCCTCATGTAGAGGAGGTTGGTCCGCGAGTAGCCCATGGCCTCGGGGAACGCGCCGCGCAGGTCGATCGAGAGCCGGGGCACCGCCTTCCTGCCCCAGTCATCGTCCGTCTGCCGTTCGAGGATGTGGCGGCCGATCCGCCAGTACTGCCGGATCAGCTCGGCATCGGTGGTGAGCAGGGCCACCCGCCCCCGGCTGCCGGTGATCTCGCGCTTGACGGCGTCGAGCAGCGACCCGTAGTCGCCCCGACCGGCTTCCTCGCCGTTCCTGTCATCACTCATGCACGCAAAGTATCCACTCGGCTCGGCCTCCGCATCCGCCGCCGGTGACCGCCTGGAGTGAGGAATCCTCGTCAGGGGATGAGGATTCCTCACCGTCGGGCCGGTCATGTCATGGCATACGCGCATAGGCAGGGAGAGTAAGGAACTCCGCGAAGTCGTCGTCCAGGGCGACCTCCTTGAACAGCGCGGTCGCCTGGTCGTAAAGGGCCTCGTCGTATCCGGGCTCTTCCTTGATCTTGGCGAGCTCCTCGTCGATGATCTGCTCGACCAGTTCCCTGGTCACCACGGCGCCGGTGTCGGCGAGCTTGATGTCGTTGTGGATCCACTGCCAGATCTGGGAGCGGGAGATCTCGGCGGTCGCCGCGTCCTCCATCAGGTTGTGGATCGCGACCGCGCCCAGCCCGCCCATCCAGGCGGCCAGGTAGCGCAGTGCCACGTCCACGTTGTTGCGCAGCCCCGCCTCGGTGATGTCGCCGGGAGTCTGGGCGACCGCGAGCAGGTCGGCGGCGGAGACGGAGACGTCCTCGCGCAGGCGGTCGAGCTGGTTCGGCCGCGACCCGAGGACGGCGTCGAAGACGTCGCGGCAGATCGGCACCAGGTCGGGGTGGGCGACCCACGAACCGTCGAAGCCGTCGCCGGACTCGCGGGTCTTGTCGGCGGTGACCTTCTCCAGAGCGATCTTGTTGACCTCGGGGTCGCGGCGGGAGGGGATGAACGCGGCCATCCCGCCGATGGCGTGGGCCCCGCGCCGGTGGCAGGTGCTGACCAGGAGTTCGGTGTAGGCGCGCATGAACGGGGCGGTCATCGTCACCGCGTTCCGCTCGGGCAGCAGGAACTCGCGGCCGCGGGTGCGGAACTTCTTGATCACACTGAAGAGGTAGTCCCAGCGGCCCGCGTTGAGGCCGGCGGAGTGGTCGCGCAGCTCATAGAGGATCTCCTCCATCTCGAACGCGGCCGGGTAGGTCTCGATGAGCACCGTCGCCCGGATCGTGCCCTGGGCGATGTCGAGCAGCTCCTGGGCCCTGACGAAGACGTCGTTCCAGAGGCGGGCCTCCAGGTGTGACTCCATCTTCGGCAGGTAGAAGTAGGGGCCCTTGCCCTTGGCGATCTGCCGCTGCGCCGAGTGGAAGAAGTAGAGCCCGAAGTCGACGAGGGAGGCGGAGAACGGCACCCCGTCGAGGGTGAGGTGCTTCTCGTCCAGGTGCCATCCGCGGGGGCGGACCACGATGGTGGCCAGCTCGGAGTCGGGCTTGAGGGCGTAGCTCTTCTCCCCGGCGGAGAAGTCGATGGTCCGGTCGAGCGCGTCGCGGAGGTTGAGCTGGCCGTTGATGGTGTTTTCCCAGGTGGGAGCGTTGGCGTCTTCGAAGTCGGCCAGCCAGACCTTGGCGCCGGAGTTCAGTGCGTTGATCGTCATCTTCCGGTCGACCGGGCCGGTGATCTCCACGCGGCGGTCCTCCAGGCCGGGCGCGGGCGGGGCGACGTGCCACTCGGACTCGCGCACGTGCCTGGTCTCGGGCAGGAAGTCGAGGGTGCCGCCCGCCGACAGCTCCGCCTGACGGTCCTGGCGGGCCTGGAGCAGCTCCAGACGCCGGTCGTTGAACTCGCGCTGGAGGGTGGCCACGAAGGCCAGTGCCTCCGGCGTGAGGATCTCGTCAAAACGGTCCTGACCGGGGCCACTGATCTCAACACCGTCCATGAGCCCTCTTTCCGTATCATGGAAAACCACTTCTGAATTGTGGAATAGACGCTACTTGACGGCCGGTTCTCGGTCAAAGGCAGGGTCCTCCTCAGGGGTCGCTCGGGGAATTCCCCGATGATCTGGGGGATGTACTGGGAGACAGTTGGATCAGCGCCTCCCGGTAGAGGGAGAGGACGGACAAGTCGCGAATGGGAAGCGGAGACTTCCCGGGAAGTCGAGGATTGAGCGCATGAAGAGGAACACGCTCGTCGCCGGTGGGCTGTTGGGGGCGGTTTTCATGCTCTCGGGGTGCGAGTTCGCCCTGGACTTCCGTGACCGGCAGCAGGACGTCGTCTCCTACGACGTCACCGGCAGGGTGACGGCCCTGGACGTCGCCACGGGCTCGGGCGACATCGTGGTCACCGAGTCGGACCGGCAGGCCGTCCACGTGACCGAGACCATCCACTGGCGCGGCGGCGACAGGCCCACCACCGAGCATCCGGTGGACGGCGGCACGCTCGCCCTGCGGCACCGCTGCGACGGGATGAGCTGCTCGGTCGACTACAAGGTCGAGATCCCGCCAGGTCTGACGGCCAAGCTCGACACCGGTTCCGGGACCATCACGCTGCGTGGGCTGACCGGGGGAGTGAGCGCCGAGAGCGGCTCCGGCGACATCGAGGCGGGAAACCTGGGTTCCAAGCAGTTCACCGCCGACACCGGCTCCGGCGAGGTCGAGGCGAGGTTCGCGGTCATGCCCGACAGGGTGGAGATCAAGACCGGTTCCGGCGACGTGGCCGCGTACCTTCCCAAGGGCGGCTACGACGTGACCACCGAGACCGGCTCCGGCGACGAGACCGTGGAGGTCGTCAGGGACCCCTCGGCGCCGCACAAGATCACGCTGAAGACCGGCTCCGGCGACGCCCGGGTCCTGCTCTCCTGAACCCGACACCGACACCGCGCCGGTCGGCGGACGGAGCGGTGATAACCAGGTGATGACGGAGCGGTTCCCATGGCACCATCGGGGGGAAGAGACCCGGGGTGTTCGGGCGTTCACTCATATGAGAAGAACGTATACGGACCCACCATCTGAATGGAGCGACGACATAGACACTCGTGAGCCGCTGGACATGGACATCGATCGATTCGACGACCTGCTCGACACCGGTGAGATGGATCTGGCCGAGCGCCAGGCGCTCCGCCGGGTGGCGGGCCTCTCCACGGAGCTGGAAGACGTCACCGAGGTCGAATACCGCCAGCTGCGACTTGAGCGGGTCGTCCTGGTCGGCGTCTGGACCTCCGGTACGGCGATCGACGCCGAGAACTCCCTCCTGGAGCTCAAGCTCCTCGCCGAGACCGCGGGTTCACAGGTGCTGGAGGGGCTGATCCAGCGCCGCCAGAAGCCCGACACGGCGACCTACATCGGTTCGGGCAAGGCGCAGGAGCTCGCCGACATCGTCTCCGCCACCGGTGCCGACACCGTGGTGTGCGACGGTGAGCTGAGCCCCGGCCAGCTCCGTCAGCTCGAGGAGACGGTCAAGGTCAAGGTCATCGACCGGACCATGCTGATCCTCGACATCTTCGCCCAGCACGCCAAGAGCCGCGAGGGCAAGGCCCAGGTCGAGCTCGCGCAGCTCAACTACCTCCTGCCGCGCCTGCGAGGCTGGGGTGGCAACCTGTCCCGCCAGGTCGGCGGGCGCGCCGCGGGCGGCGTCGGCATGGGCGGTCGCGGTCCCGGTGAGACCAAGATCGAGCTGGACCGCCGCCGGATCCGCGAGCGGATGGCCAAGCTACGCCGCCAGATCGGCGAGATGACCACCGCCCGCGAGACCAAGCGGGCGCGACGCCTGCAGCGCGAGGTCCCCGCCGTGGCCATCGCCGGATACACCAACGCGGGCAAGTCCTCGCTGCTGAACCGGCTGACCGGTGCCGGAGTGCTGGTCGAGGACGCCCTGTTCGCCACGCTCGACCCGACGGTCCGCAGGGCGCACACGCCCGACGGCCGCCTGTTCACGCTGGCCGACACGGTCGGGTTCGTCCGGCACCTGCCGCACCAGCTCGTCGAGGCGTTCCGCTCCACGCTTGAGGAGGTCGGCGATGCCGACCTGATCCTGCACGTGGTCGACGGCTCGCACCCCGACCCCGAGTCGCAGCTCACCGCGGTGCGTGAGGTGTTCGCCGATATCGAGGGCGCCCGCGACATCCCGGAGATCGTGGTCATCAACAAGGCCGACGCCGCCGACCCGGTGGTGCTGGCCCAGCTGACCGCGCGGGAGAAGCACACGGTCGTGGTCTCGGCCCGCACGGGCGCCGGGATCGACGAGCTGAGGGCCGTGATCGAGCGGGAGCTGCCCCGGTTCGACCAGGAGGTCAGGCTTCTCGTGCCGTACGAGCGCGGCGACCTGATCTCCAGGGCGCACGGGGAGGGTGAGGTTCTCGGCATCGAGCACACCGAGGACGGCACGGTGCTGCACGCCAGGGTTCTGCCCGGCCTCTTCGCCGAGCTGGAGAAGACCGCCAAGCCGGTCGAGACCGTCTGATCGGCTCCTTCCGCCGTACCGCCCCTTGGGGGCGGTACGGCGGAACGGCGACGCCTTCCCTCACCTCTCGCGGCGGAACATGACCAGTGCCACGTCGTCCTCCCTGGCGCCGAACCTCTCGATCAGCCGGTCGCAGAAGACCTCCAGGTCCTCCTCCGCCTCCTCGGCCAGGTGCCGTACGATCTCCAGACTCTCGTCGAGCAGCTTGTCGCGGTCCTCGATGAGTCCGTCGGTGAACATCAGCACCGCGGCTCCCCGCGGCACGTTCACCCGGTCGACCCGGTAGCTCTCCTCGGCCACGCCCAGCAGGAGATTGCCCAGGCGGTGGTAGCGGGCCTGGCCGTCGGCGATGAACAGGGGCGGGATGTGCCCGGCGTTGGCGATCTCCATCTCCCCGGTCACCGGGTCGAGCAGGAGCAGGCAGACGGTGGCGGTCATACCGGGGTGGTAGCGCCGCAGCACATCGTTGAGCAGGGCCATCGACGTGCCGAGGTCCGAGGTGCCGATGATGGAGGCACGCAGTGCGTGGCGCAGCTCCGCCATGACGGTGGCGGCCAGCAGCGAGTGTCCCTGGACGTCGCCGATGGCGATGAGCACCCGGTGGCCCAGCCGTAGGACCTCGTAGAAGTCGCCGCCGACCTCGATGTTGTCGACCGCGGGCTGGTACCGCCAGCTGATCGTGAGCCCGGGGGTCTCGGGGATCCGCGCCGGCAGCAGGCTGCGCTGCAGGGTGAGGGCGATCGCGTGCTCCTCGGCGTACGCCCGGAGCGCGTCCACGGCGAGGGCGAGGGCCTGGCCGAGCTGGCGCAGCACGTTGGACTCGTCGACGTCGAGCGGCGGGACCCCGTCCACCCCGAGATAGACGGGGGGCCTGCCCAGCTTGGTGCGGCAGACCACGGCTGAGACATCGCCGCTGATCTTCGAGTCGGGCACCAGCCCCATCCACTCGGCGGCGGGGACCGTGAAAACCTGGGTGCCCGCGGAGTCGCCCAGGGACATCGCGCTCAACCTGTTCAGCGTGTCCGACGCCGCGACCTTGGCGACGACGACGTTCTCCGGGGGCATGGCGGAGAACCTGCGGGTCCGGCCGTCGGGAGGCAGGGCGAGCGTGCCCGCCTGCCGCTCCAGGATCCTGGAGGTCCCCTCGACGGCCGTACCGAGGAGCTTGTCGAACGTCTCGGCGGAGTTCATCGAGAGCGTGACCTCGGTGAGGGCGGCCAGCCGCCGGGCCATCAGCTCGGCCCGTTGCCGGGCGCGGTAGTAGCGCAGCGTGGCCTCGACCGTCGCGGCGAACTCGTCAGGCTCGACCGGTTCCGCCAGGTAGGCGTCGGCTCCGCGTTCGAGCCCCTGGGCGCGGTCGGCCGGGGTGATCGCCGCTCCGGAGATCTGGATGACCGGTATCGACGACGTCGCCGGGTCGGCCTTGATCCGCTCGCAGACCTCGTAGCCGCTGATGTCGGGCAGTCGTACGTCGAGGACGACCAGGTCCGGCTGGAGCTCCCTGACCTTGGTGAGCGCCTCCAAGCCGCCGGTGGCCTGCACGACCTGGTGTCCCGAGCGGCGCAGCCAGCTCGACAGGATGTACAGCTTGGTCGGGGTGTCGTCCACGACCAGTACCGTCGCTCCGCCGCTACCCATGGGCGTGTCCCAGAGCGCTTCCGATCGCCTCCAGCAGGGTGTCACGGCGGAGCCCCTGCTTGGAGATCACCATGTGTGCTCCCTCCGGGGCCTGCCGTGACGTGGCGACGGTCACGATGATCACCGGTATCCCGCACAGTCGTTCGTCGTCGGACATCCGCAACATCAGCGCGGTGCCGTCGAGACGGGGCATCAGCAGGTCCACCAGCGCGAGGTCGGGCGGGTTCTTCGCCATCGTCTCCAGCGCCCCCAGCCCGTCGGAGGCCTCGTCGATGTGCGCGGCGAAACCGGTGAGCATCCGCCGTACCGTGGCGCGGAACTCCGCGTCGTCGTCCACGACGAGCAACCGGCCGACCATCGGGGCCTCGTCGTGCCGGTAGGGCAGCCTCAGGGTGGCCGTGGTTCCGGATCCCACCGTGCTGGCCAGCTGCAGTCCGCCGCCCAGAGCCTCGGCCAGCCTGCGGGCGTACGGCAGGCCGAGCCCGGTCCCCTTGGTCCGTGCCTGGATCACCCCCGGCACCTGGAAGAACTCCTCGAAGACGCGTTCCAGGTGCTCCTCGGGCACGCCTACCCCCGTGTCGGTCACGGTGAAGACCAGGTCGTGGGTGGCGGCGTCGATGCTCACCTCCAGCCTGACCTCGCCCCGCTCGGTGAACTTCAGCCCGTTGGAGAGCAGGTTCCGCAGGATCCGGGTGAGCATCACCTCGTCCACCATCATCTCCAACGGTGCCTGCGGGATCTCCACCGTGAGCGCCACCTCGTCGTTGCCGCTGGTGGGGTGGAGCGTCATACGCAGCCGTTCCGCCAGTGCCACCAGGTCGACCATGGCGGGCTGGGGATCGAGCCGCCCGGCCTCGGCCTTCGCCATGTCGAGCAGCTCGCTCACCAGTGCCAGAAGCGTCTGCGCCGAGGAGCCGATGAGGTTCACCTGGTGGAGCTGCTCGGCGGCCAGGGGCTCCCCGCCGGGACCCACCAGGAGGCGGACCAGGCCGATGATCGAGTTGAGCGGGGTGCGCAGCTCGTGGCTGACCGTGGCCCAGAACCTGTTCTTCGCGTCGCTCGCCGTCCGGAGCTGCGCGGACTTCTCGTCCAGCTCGGCATAGAGCGCCACGACGCCGCGGTTGGTCTCCTCCAGTTCCTCGGAGAGCTGGTTGTAGAGCGCCAGCACTCCCTGGTTGGTCTCCTGCAACTCGGTGTTGAGCTGCAGGACCTCCTCCAGGGTCTCGGCGAGCTCGCGGTTCTGCAGGCGCAGCTCGTCGAGGGCGGTGGTGGGCGCCACGCCGGCGAGTCTGCCGCGTATCTCCTCTGCCGAGAGCCTCGGCTTGCGGCCCTGCGGGAGCCGTTTGACCATGCTGATTCTTCCCTCTGCGGAATCGACCTCGATGAGGTCGACGAGACGCCCCGCCAGCGTCACACCGTCCGAGGGGCGGAAATCGGTCTCCGCCGAGAAGCCGACGGTGACGAGCAGGGCGTCCCGCTCCAGCCGGAAGGCGACGAAGGCTTCGATCTCGGCCTCGAGGAGTTCCCTGCCGATCTCGCTCAGCGCGGTGGCCACCCGGATCTGGTCCTGGGCCTCCAACCCGACGCTCTCCGCGACCTCCCGGCCGAGCCTGCGCATGGCGAAGACGTCCTGGTCGTCCCGGACGCCGACCCTGATCAGCTCGTCCCCGGTCATGCGCCCGGCCTGACGGCGACCACGCAGGCGTCGTCCCTGCGGGTACCGGCCTCGCGCAGCAACGTGCCGGCGACGACGGAGGGGAGGCGTGTGACCAGCCCGGGGTAGGAGGTGATGTCCCAGCGCTCGGACAGGCCGTCGGAGTGGAACAGGACGACACTGTGCCGCGGCACGGTGTACTCGTACTGGCGCAGGGTCCTGGCCTTGTGGCCGGCGATGCCCGGTACCGAGATCATCCCCTGACGGCCGTCGCCGTGGGCGATCCACGCGGAGATGTTGCCGAGGCCGGCGAAGCTCACCGTGCCCGCGGCGCCGTCGACGCGGGCCACGGCGACCGCGCCGCCCCTGGTGTGGCCCAGGCCGGTGTGGATGCGCTCCAGGGCGGTGACCGGTGCGAGGTCCGCGTGCCGCAGGAACAGGCGCACCGCCTCCTGGGAGGCATGGGCGGCGGCGGGGCCGTGGCCGAGCCCGTCGCAGAGCATCACGGTCATCGCGGTGCCGGTCTCGGTGACCACGAAGGCGTCGCCGCAGACGGTTTCCTCGCCGATCGGGCGCGTCAGGCCGCTCACCTGGGACGGGGGCCGCGGGGCGCCCTGCGCGACGAAGTACATGCCGAGCACGGTTCCCCGGCCGGGCATGGAATGAACCTCGTATCCGCTGGCCATCCGGGCGATGCCGCCCAGCCCGATGCCGAGCGTGCCCGCAGTGGAGTAGCCGTCGCGCAGGGCACGGGAGACGTCGTGCATCCCCGGCCCCCGGTCGATCGCGAGAACCTCGACCGCCGAGTCCAGTTCGGGATGCGGCCGGATCAGCATGACCCCCTCGATCGCGTGCTTCACCAGGTTCGACGCGGCCTCGCTCACCGCCACGGCGACCCGCCCGGTGTCCTCCTCGCCGAATCCCCGGATCTCGGCGAGCGCCACGGCGGTACGGCGGAGCGCGCCGATCGCACTGGCGTCCTCGGCACGCACCCAGACGTCGTGCCGCGAGCGGATCAACGTGCCCATTTCGTCACCGTGATCAGCGTGCCCTCACCGGGAGTCGACTCCAGGGCGAATTCGTCGACCAGACGGCGGGAGCCGCTGAGGCCGAGACCGAGGCCGTTGCCCGTGGTCCACCCGTCGGTCAGCGCCTGCTCGATGTCCGGGATGCCGGGCCCGTTGTCGCTGAAGATCATCCGTAGGCCGCGCCGTACCCCCTTGTGCACGACCTCGACCCGTACCTGTCCCCCTCCCGCGTAGACCAGGGCGTTGCGGGCCAGCTCGCTGGCCGCGGTCACCACCTTGGTCTGGTCGACCAGGGACAGGCCCACGTTCACGGCGACGGTCCTGACGCGCTGGCGGACCAGCACGACGTCGCCGTTGACGTTGATGGGCAACTCCTCGGCGGTTGTCACCAGGCGGCCGTAGAGGTCTGGGAGCTTTCGATCTGGTTCAGCAGCGCGACACCCTTCTCGAGATTGAGCGCCGTGCGCACGCCACCGAGGGAGAGGCCGAGCTCGACGAGGGTGATCGCCACCGCCGGTCGCATGCCGACGACGATCGTCTCGGCGTCGAGCATGCGGGAGATCGCCGCGATGGTGGCCAGCATCCGGCCGATGAAGGAGTCGACGATCTCCACGGCGGTGATGTCGATGATCACCCCTCGGGCGCCGGTCGCGACCACCCTCTCCGACAGGTCCTCCTGGAGCGCGAGCACGCTCATGTCCTGCAGGTCGATCTGGATGGAGACGATCAGGATGTCGCCGAGCTTGAGGATGGGTACGCGCTCCATCAGCCCTCAACCGTTCTCACGGCGATGCGGGACTCCCCGCCCTTGACGACCCTGACGCCGCTCGCCCGCAGGGTGTGGGCCAGCGCGTCGGCGAGCGTGGCCTTGGTCACGATGTCGCCGAACTCGATGCCGAGGGTGACGATGGTGTGGGCGATCTGCGGGCGGATGCCGGAGATCACGCACTCGGCGCCCATCAGCCGGGCCGCCACCACGGTCTTGAGCAGGTGCTGCGCGACCTCGGTGTCCACGGCAGGCACCCCGGTGATGTCGATGACCGCGTGCTCGGAGCCGGTGTCGACGAGCGTCTGCAGCAGCTTCTCCATGACGACCTGGGTCCTGGCCGAGTCGAGCGTGCCGACCAGCGGCACCGCGACGATGCCGTCCCAGAGCTTGACCACCGGGGTGGACAGCTCCAGCAACTGCTCCGCCTGGTCGATGATGATCTTCTCCCTGGCCGCCGCGTAGCTCTCCACGGTGAAGAGCCCGAGGTCGTCGATTACCCGGGAGAACCAGATGAAACCTCGCAGGGCCTCGGGGGAGGCGTCCTCCTCGACGCTTTCGTAGAGCGCCTCCTTCAGGCCGAACACCACGATCGCGGTCTCGGTCGGGGTGAACCCCTGGCGGGCGCGGTCGCGGGAGAGTTCGGCGAGGAGGCCACGCAGGTCGCTGAGGTCGCCGGAATCGCCGAACGATCGACGCAGTGCCTGGTAGAGCTCACGTAGCTGCTCGGCCAGTCCTCCGCGATCCACCTGGCTTCCGGTGGAGGAGCCGGCGACCTCAAGCCAGCGCTTGAGGATGCGTTCCTCGTGCCCCTGGAGAAGTTCTTCAATGCGACGCCGACCGGCGTCCGCGTGGACGGACAAGGCAACTCCTATGCGTGTGACCTGCAGACAGCTCGTACGAAAGGCTACATGGAGCGTCCTACTTGTGGCCTTTTCTTGGGGTTCGGTCGGCAGGTGGTCGATGTCGCCGCTCATCCCGGGTGCCCGCACGGCGACGCAACCGCCCGACGCCGATGTGGAGGCGGTTAAGGATCACGGTCCAAGCCTCCCGATTACCAGCCTAGGTTGATCGCGAATCGCGTTTCAATGACGGGGGCTTGCGCTGGGCGGCTCTGTGGGGTGCACTGTGGTCGCGAAAACGCACAAAAGCCGCGAAAGCCGCAGTGGTCGGCCGGGGTTTAGATTGCTACCATAAGGCAAATCTAGCGAGATGTTATGACGCAAGTTGCTCTGGTGACTACTGTTACGGACGATGAAGAAGTAGTCTGAGCTGTGGAAAGGTGCTCAACGCCACGCGTGATCGTCGAGCCGGCGGGCGAGGTGCGGTCGCGGTGAGGCGGCGTTCTTCCCAATTAGCCTGTACAGCGGGCTGACTTGTGAAATAACGTAACTGAACTGAAATCGCCCGATCATGATCTCGGCGATACTGTCGCCGCACAACAGATACGCGGATGAGAGCAGGAGACCCCCGATGCCGTCCGGAGTCACAGCGGGCTTGAAGGGCACGGTGCCCGGCAGTGTCAGGGGCGACTCGTCCCGTCCGGGTGTGGTCCTCCTCCTCCAAGCGTCTTCCCCTGAACACAAGGCGGTGATGCGATGACGGTCCGCCTTCTGACCAACATCGGCCGGCTCTGGACCGGAAACGATGTGTTCAGCAACGCGGCGATCCTCGTTCACAACGACAGGATCGCCTGGGTCGGCCGGGCCGCGGATCTACCGCAGAGCGTGCCCGGCGTCGTCGACGACATCGTCGACGTCGACCATGTCGAGAACCTGGGCGGCGCGTTGGTCACCCCCGGCCTGATCGACGCGCACACCCATCCGGTCTACGCGGGCAACCGCTACGCCGAGATGGCGATGCGCTCCGGTGGTTCCACCCCCTCCGCGATCACCGCGGCGGGCGGCGGCATCGGTTCCACCGTGACGGTCACCCGGGGCACCGATCCCTGGACGCTCTGCAACGGTGTCCGTGAGCGGCTCCGAGACTGGCTGCTCAGCGGCACCACCACCATCGAGGCCAAGACCGGCTACCACCTCACCCGCGACGGCGAACTCGCCGACGTGCGGCTCCTGCGCGAGCTGGAGAAGGAGCCGATGATGCCGCGGGTGCACGTGACCTTCATGGCCGCGCACGTCGTCCCGCCCGAGTACTTCGGCCGCCAGCGCGACTACGTCGAGGCCGTGGGCTCCTGGTGCGCCGACGCCGCGGCGGCGGGAGCCGACAGCGTCGACGTCTACTGCGACGAGGGTCACTTCACCGCGGAAGAGGCCCGCTGGGTCCTGGCCTCCGGGCGCAACGTCGGCCTGCAGCCCCGCGTGCACGCCGGTGCGTACACCCGCCGGGGCGCCGTCCAGCTCGCCGCCGAGCTCGGCTGCGCCTCCGCCGACCTGCTCCACCACACCACCGACGAGGACATCGCGATCCTGGCCCGCTACGGAGTCCCCGCCGTGGTCTGCCCGGGAACCGCCCTCCAGCGTGGCAGCCTGCCTCCCGTCCGCCGGATGCTCGCCCAGGGGGTCACCGTGGCCCTCGGCAGCGATCACAACCCGGGCCACTGCGGCATCACCTCGATGTCACTGGTCATCAGCCTCGCGGTGGCGGCCTTCGGCATGAGCGTCGGCGACGCCCTGCGCGCCGCCACCCTCGGCGGTGCCACGGTCCTCGGGGCTTCCGACCGCGGTGTTCTCGCCCCAGGTCGCCTGGCCGACATCGTCCAGTGGGACGCCGACCACGAGGGCGCCTTCGCCTGGGCCTTCGGCCTCAAGCCCCGCCGGGTCTGGCGTGGAGGCACCCCCGTCCAGTAGGTCCAACGTCCGTGACTCCGGCCTTCTTCGTCTGATCTTCTCCGAGTAATCTCTGGACATGTCGCCATCGGTCGCCGTCGTCACCGACTCCACCGCCTACCTTCCGCGAGAGCAGGTCTCCCGCCTGGGAATCATCGTGGTACCGCTCCAGGTGGTCGTGGGAGGCAGGTCGCTCGACGACATGGCGCGGCTCGACGGCGCGAGCGTGGACGACGCGCTCGGGGAGCGGGCTCCGGTGACGACCTCCAGGCCCGCTCCGCGGCGTTTCGCGGACGCCTACGACCAGGCGGCGGCCCAAGGCGCGACCGGCATCGTCTCCATCCACCTGTCGGCGGAGATGTCCGGCACGGTCGAGGCCGCCCGCGCGGGAGCCGAGGATTCACCGGTTCCGGTCGACGTCATCGACAGCAGGTCCATCGCGATGGGCCTGGGATTCCCCGTCCTCGCCGCCGCAGGTGCCGCCGCCGCGGGCGCGACCCGGACGGAGGTGGCGGATGCCGCCCGCCGCCGTGCGGAGTCGATCCGCAGCTTCTTCTACGTCGACACCCTGGAATACCTGCGCCGGGGAGGCCGGATCGGTGCGGCGGCGACCCTCCTCGGCTCGGCACTGATGATCAAACCGATCCTGCACATCCGTGACGGTGCGATCGTTCCGCTGGAGAAGGTCCGTACGGCGAGCCGGGCCATCGCCCGTCTCGAGGATCTCGCGGTCGAGGCCGCGGGCACCGCCCCGGTGGAGGTCGCGGTCCAGCATCTCGGCGCCGCGGCCCGTGCCGAGGCGCTGGCGGCGCGCCTGCCCCGGCGCATCCCCGCACTCGTCGAGGTCACAGTCGTCGAGGTCGGTTCGGTCATCGGCGCCCACGTCGGCCCCGGGATGCTCGGCATCACCGTCTCCTTCCCGCCCTCCTGACACCTGTGGGCGCGCATGCCCGGTCCGGGCGCCCGTCCGCCGGATCGCCGTCCACAGCCTGGCCGTACGGTCGGCCGGATATCCACAGAACGGAGTTCGGCGAGGATGTTCCCGGTGCCGCCGCCGTAGCGTCCTGCGGGTGCGGACCACAGGCCAGAACATCGAGCGGTTCCGAGCCGAGTCGCGGCTGCGGATCCTGACAGGGCGTGGATCACCTACCGCCGTGCCCCTCCCACGCAGGTCGACCGACCTGCTCGCCCTGCCGCCGCCCAACGATCGGTTCTCGCCGTTCCGGCCGGTAGGCCCCGCCGATTCGGGAGATCCGCTCTCTCATGGGGAGGCCGGGGCCGGTCTGCCCTGTTCGGCTGGGGATGCGTGGTCCGGTGGGCAGGGCCGGCCGCAGGATGCCGTCTCCCTCGACGGTCCCGCCGCGCGCATGCGTTCCATGCCGCCTCCCCCGGCCTTCGAGGCACTGCGCAAGGTCGTGGCCGCACAGGGGCAGGCTCTCGGTCCGGGCAGGCCGGGGTTGCGCCTCCTGCTGCTCGTCGCCCTGACGGCCGCCGTCGCCGGCGGCGTGTATGCCTGGAGGTCCCAGCCGGAGCCCGAGCCGCTGGCCCCGCCGGTGCCGATCTCCGGGGCCCCGCTGTCGGAGCCTGTCAACGCCGCACGGTCCCGGCCCGCGCCGGCCACCGAGCTGACAGTTCACGTGACCGGCAAGGTCCGCCGCCCCGGGGTGATCACGTTGCCCGGAGGTTCCCGGGTCGCCGACGCGGTCCAGGCGGCCGGGGGCGTTCGCAGGGCAGCCGCCACGGGTTCTCTCAACCTCGCGCGCAGACTCGTCGACGGCGAGCAGATCGTCGTCGGCTCGACCGGCCCCGCCATCGCGGCGGCACCCGCCTCGGTGGACCCGGCGGACCCCGCCACCGCCGTCGTCGACCTCAACACGGCCACGGCCGAGCAGCTAGAGCGGCTACCGGGCGTGGGCGAGGTGCTCGCCCGGCGCATCACCGAGTACCGCGCCGCCCATGGCGGCTTCCGCACCGTTGAGCAACTCCGCGACGTGAGCGGCATCGGCGACCGTAAGTATGCCGAGATGCGCGACAAGGTCCGCGTGTGATCCGCCGGTCGGGGAGGGCGGTCGCGATGCGAGCCGGCCCGGCCGCCGAGGTCGAGCGCGCCGGGGATACCAGGGGCACCGGGGATACCGAGAGCCCTGATGGTTCCGGCGCTCCCGGGAAGGCCGGCGGTTCCAGGAGTTCCGGAAAGGGGTGGGGCGCGCATGCCGCGCATCTGCTCCTGCCCGCGGCGGCATCGTGGGTGACCGCCCTCGTCCTGCTGGGCTGTCCTGCGGCGACGGGTGCCGTGGTGGCCGGTCTCACGGCCGTGGGTGCCCTGGCCGTGGCTGTTCCGGTCCGGACAGGGAGGACGGCGGGCTGGCGTAACGCGGTGATCGCGGTCCTGGGGTGCACGGCCGCGGTGGCCGGATCGGTGGCCTTCCGGGTGCACGCCGCCGGTACGGGGCCGGTCGCCGAGCTGGCCGGAAGGCACGCCTCGGCGGTGGCGGAGGCGGTGGTGACCGACGACCCCCGGGAGGTGGCCCGGCGTGGCGGGCTGTTCCGACGGGAGAGCTTCGTGGTGCCCGCCCGGGTCGAGTCGGTCGGGACGGGAGCGGACAGGGTGACGCTGCGGGCTCCGGTGCTGCTTTTCGTCTCCGGCGCGGAGTGGCGCTCGCTGCTGCCCAGCCAGCGGGTCGAGGTCGGCGGGCGCTTCGGCCCGGCGGACCCCGGTGAGTTGCTCGCGGCGGTGGTGCTGGTCAGGGGGGCACCGCGAGTCCTGAGCGGGCCCTCCTGGGAGCAACGCGCGGCCGGGGTGCTCAGATCGGGGCTGAGGAAGGCGGCCGAGGTGTTGCCGCCGGCGCAGCGCGGGCTGCTGCCCGGCCTGGTGGTCGGTGACGTGTCCCGGATGGACGACCAGGTCAGGGCCGACTTCAAGGCGGCCGGCCTCAGCCACCTGCTCGCCGTCTCCGGCGCGAACCTCGCCGTCGTGGCCGGTGCGGCGGTCGCGATGGCCAGGATGGCCGGTCTGCCACTCGCCGCGCGGGCGGTGCTGGCGATCTCGGCCATGATCGCCTTCTCGGTCGTCGCCCGGCCCTCGCCCAGTGTGCTCAGGGCTCTCCTGATGGGCGGGGTAGCCGCCGTGGCACTCGGCACGGGCCGCTCGCGCGACGGCGTCGCGGCTCTGTCGGCGACGGTTCTGGGGTTGATCTTCTTTGTCCCCGACCTCGCCCGCTCCTACGGCTTCGCCCTGTCGGTCTTCGCCACCGCGGGCATTCTGGTCCTCGCACCGCGCTGGCGCGACCGGCTCTCGACCCGAATGCCTCGCTGGGCGGCGGAGGCGATCGCCGTGGCCGCCGCGGCCCAGGCCGCCGTCACCCCCGTCCTGGTCCTCATGTCCGGGCAGCTCGCACCGGTGGCGATCCCGGCCAACCTGCTCGCGGGCCCGGCCGTGGCCCCGGCCACCCTGCTCGGCTTCGTGGTGGCGCTGGTCGCCCCCCTGCACATGGGGCTCGCGCAGCTGCTGGTCCGGCCGGCGGGTCTGGCCACCGGATGGATCATCGAGGTGGCCGGGCACACCGCGGGGCTCCCGCTGGGTGTGCTCCCGTGGCCGGGCGGTGTCACCGGGCTGCTTCTGCTGGCCGCTGCCGTCCCGCTCGCCGTGCTGGTACTGCGGCACCGGGGGACACGCCTGATCGCCCTGGCGACCGTCGTCGGCCTGGTTCTCGCCGTGACGGTGGCCGCGCCGATCGTGACTCGCTGGCCGCCTCGCGGATGGTTGCTGGTGGCCTGCGATGTCGGCCAGGGAGACGCGTTGCTGGTCGCGGCAGGGCCTGGACGAGCCGTGGTGGTGGACGCGGGGCCCGATCCCGTCCGGGTGGACCGCTGTCTGCGTTCCATGGGAATCGGGGAGGTGCCGCTGGTCATCCTCACCCATCCGCACCTCGACCATGTGGGAGGGCTCGACGGTGTCTTCCGCGGGCGTGCGGTGGGAGCGGTGCTGGTGACCCCGCGCGGCACCGGAGGCGATGCCGGGGAGCACGAGGGGGTGAGGCTGAGCGAGGATCTCGCCCGCCGCCGTGTGGTCGAGTGGGCGGCGAGTCCGGGGGCGAGCTGGCGGTTCGGGCCCTCCGAGCTGACGGTCATCGGCCCGGTGGCCGAGGCGTCCCTGACCGGCGCGGGGAAGGGAGCGGCCGTCAACAACGCCAGCGTCGTGGTGCATGTTCGCTGGGCCGCGGGGTCGGCTCTGCTCAGCGGCGACATCGAGACCGAGGCTCAGGCGGAGCTGCTCCGCAGGGGCCTGCCGCCCGCCGAGATCCTCAAGGTTCCGCATCACGGGTCCAGCAGGTACGACCCGGCCTTCTTCGCCGCCATCGGTGCTCGTGCCGCCCTCATCAGCGTGGGGGCGGACAACGACTACGGCCATCCCGCCCCGTCGACCCTGGCCACGCTGTACCGGCTCGGTGTGCGCGTCCACCGGACGGACCTGTCGGGGGACCTCGCCGTGGTGGACAGTGGGGGAGCCCTGTCCGTCATCCCCCAAAGGAGCGCTCCGGCGACCATAACAACCTTGATCAACAACAGATAGTGGTCACGAAAGAACTGTTCAAGGGCGGCACGCGGGTTGCCCTGTTGGCGCGCATCGGCCTCAGCCGTGCTCCTATCCAGTTGAGCCACCCGCTGACCTCCGTGTGCTCGGGCCTCGTTGCCCGTTCTCTTGATGTAGGTCCGCGGGGAGAGTGAATTGTGAAAGAAGGGAAGGGAGGAAGAAGATTCTGTTTGGCCAGGCGCGGCAGGCACCTGCCTGACCGATCCCAGCAGCGTGATGGTCGCGGTGGCGACCGCCACAAGGGCGGTGGGTAGAGCCTTTCGGTCGTACCGATCTCGCACAGTCGGTAGGGGAGCCTTCTATGTCTCCTGTAGCCGACGCGGCGTCCGACCGCCTCTAGCCCCGGGTCTGCGTTCGGTGATCCTGTGGTGGATCTGTAGGCGGCCCAGCCTGATGGAGGCTGGCGTCTACAACTGCCCGGCGCCCCTGAGGAACAGGCGTTGCGCCCGCCTCGGCGGGGCTTGCCCCCGAGAAGATCGGGGCTTGGGTTTTGGACATGATGAGCTGCAGGGGCACCGAGGTGGGTGGCGGCGCTGTGACGCAGCTGGTGCAGGTCGAAACCGGCGTAGGTGTCGAGCAGGGCGCGGGCGCGGTCGTAGCCGAAGCGGGGCGGGCGGTGTGCGGGCAGATGTCGCCGGGGGCGGGGCGACGGGCCGTGACTGCTACGTACTGGTCCAGAGGCATCACGGAGAACTACTTTTGGGCTGGTCGCTCGGACCCGAGTGGAGAACCATCTACCGTGCCCTGGCCGAGCACGACAAGGCGCAGGCCTACCCCGACGCGGTCGCCCAGGCCCACTCAGAGTTCGCCGAGCTCGCAACAGGAACTTGACCACATCTCTGCAGGTCAGAGCTATATCTGTTGGATTCTTCGACAGGACTACCGGGACCCCTCTTAACGGCACCCCTTCATGCACGAGGCCAAGATGCTCCAGATCGTGGAGGGCACCAACCAGATCCAGCGCGTGGTGATCGCGCGGGCGCTCACCAATGATCAGTGACGCGGGTTTTTCGCGGGCCGGGAGGTGCGTTCGCGCCTCCCGGCCCTCTGGCGTCGCGCGGCTACTCGGGCTCGTCGACGACGACGGCCGGATGGGAACGCTCGAACCAGTCCCGGTCCAGGCGCGCGCCGGCGCCGGCCTCTACGATGGCCATGGCCATGGCCTGCGAGGCCGGCCAGGGTGCGTCGACGGCCGGGCCCAAGGCCGCCAGTTCGGCTTCGATGGCAGCGGGGTCGTCTCCCCTGACATAGGCAGGATCCAGATGCGGGACCTCGACCAGAACCCGCCCATGCGCGGCGTAGATCAGCCGGGAGTTTCTCGTCACCTCCCACGACACATGCCAGACCCGCGCGTTCACGCTGAGCCGGCCGAGAACATCCGATTCCCAGACATAGTTCTTCCCGAAGGTCTGGACGATCATCGTCGCGTTCCCCGTTTGTCCCAGCAGGAGGGCGCCCTCCTCGTACGCCTCCTCGTCATCCAGTTCGATCAACGGCGGATGCTCGCCGTCGACCAGGCGGGACACCGTCTCGTCCAGCGACAGCGGGCCTTCGACCGGCAGGATGGCGGTCCAGGCCAGCCCCTCCGACAGCCAGCCCGAACGCGCCCGGAGAAGGCCCTCGTAGTGCTCCGTCAAATGCTGAAACTCCAAGTCGTCCTCCGTTGAAGTTGTGAACATAAGCCGGTCGCCGCGGGCGATGCATCCGTTACTCGCGGCGACCGGCCATATCGGCTGCTAGTCCTGAGGTTTGTCGACGGCGAAAGTATTGAGCGTGGCCAGCGGCTGGTAGCACAGCTGCTGCATCGTCTCCACGTTGGTCAGTTGAGTGGAGAACCGGTTGAAGAAGTCCTGCCCATACAGGACCCGGTCCTTGTTATAGAGGCGGGTGAGCGCCTTTCCTGCCTTCTGATTAGGCCCGGACGGGCCGCCGGGCATGGCGCAGACCGAGAAGTTCCGCTGCTTGTCGCTGGCGTCGGTCCGGTTTCCCGCAGACGCGAACGGATACTCATCGCACTCATGCTTGGCGATAAGGTATCCCGACCACAAGCCGTTGCATCGAGTGCCGGCGCGAGCGTTGTTGTTCTTCGCAGCCGGGTCCGAGACGCGCCAAAGATATTGCTCCTTGGGCGGCCTTCCGGTGCCGTTCACCGCACAACCAGGGATCTGCTTCGCCGAGTCCTTGGGGTAGGTGTCGGTCTTCTGGTAGCAGGCCTTCCAGTAGTGCTTGTAGGCGGTGTCGTAATCCCCGTTCAGCTTCCACTCGATGGAGGGCACCACGGGAAGAGTACATCCCCCGGCCTTGGCGGCCACACCACGAGCGGAGTCACAGGTAATCTGCGCCTTCTCCTTGATGGTGCCGTACTCCAAGAGGACCCAGTGCGAGCCTGTCCGCTGAATTTTCGCATATGGCTTGAAGACACAGTTGGAGATTCTGTCGTACTCGTCGCCGCTGTTCTGAACGATCGATCCGTCGCGCTCCTTCCTGGTAGCTGGCGCGTGATCCTGGTCCGCCCGGAAACGGAACGTGGCCAGCTTCGACCACTCCCCGCTGGCTGTCTGGTCGGCGGCGTCCACCCAGTCTTCGACATCCATCGTCAGATGATTCTGCTGCGTGCCGCCCGCGAATGTCGTGACGTTCCGGCAGGCCGTCTGGCCTGAGTCGGGCAGCATTCCAATCGTGAGATCTGTATCCGACGGATCGACATCGGTTCGCTCACTGTGGCCTACATAGAGGTCGAACCAGATGTCGCGAGGCGTCGCGCCGGATTCGATCTGGGGTTTGCCGTTCCACGTTTTCGCGACGAGCATCACTCTGCCTTTCCACTCCTCGTCGGCGTAGAACTGCACGTCATCAGCATCGTCGCCGGTGACGACGGCGGAGCCCTCGGTCACCGTGACTTTGTGGACCATGCAACCACTGAAGCGGTTCTTCATCAGGCCGTACGTGCGGGTCTGGTATCCGTGGTTCTGCCAGCAGTCCTTGGGCGTTATCCGGTCGTAGCGGGCCACGGGTGCCGCGCTGGTCTCGGCGCTGCTCTTCGCGGCGGCCTGAGCGGATTCGACGCCGGTGGTCGCGCTGCCGTCGGCGAGGGCGAAGACCTCTGTGGGGATGAGGTCGTGGCTGTAGATCCAGACCTCGTCCAAGCTGCCCGATATCAGGGTGCCGAGGGTCAGCGGGCTGGTGGCGTTCCAGGAATCGAAGGCGAGCGTGGCGCTTCCGATCTCCAGTCCGTTCAGGTAGAGAGACGTCGTGCGGGAGCTGGCGGTATAGACCCCGGTGAGATGGAACCATTCGTTGACCGGTGGTTCGACGCCGGAGAGCACACCCTCGGTCGTCGCGCCGGTGGTGTCGGCGCTGGTGAAGGTGAACACCAGGCCGTCCTCCAGGTCGTTGCCCAGGCGGAAGGGCGCCTGGTTGACGCCTCTCTGCTCGGCGACGGTGTAGTCGCCGTCCTTGTCGCTCAAGCGCACCCAGGCTCCGACGGTGAAGCTCTGATCGCTCTGGATCACCGGTCCGGCGGTCTGGGCGAAGGGCCCGGTTCCGGCCTGGGGCAGCAGGACGGTGAACTGCTGCCAGTCCGACCAGGGCGAGGACTGACCCGAGGCGACGGCGCGGGCGCGCCAGCGTACCTGCCAGCCGTCGGTGAGTTCTCCGGCCGGTACGGTGACGCTCGCCTGGGCGCCGGAGGCGACGCCGTCGACGTCACCGGCCCAGATCTGGCCGCTGCCCTGGCCTTGCGGGGCGGCGGGGTCGTGCTCGATCTCGAACTCGGCCCGAAGCGGCTCCCCGAGGGGATGGGTGACGGTGGCCTTCAGGCTCGGGGTGAGCACTCTGGCCGCCGTCACGCCGTTCACCACCGCCGACGGGCTGATGGTCAGGCTGTCCACGGTCGGTTTGGGCAGCGCGACGGTGAGCTGCTGCCAGTCCGACCAGTTTGAGGAGGCGACGGCCGAGACGGCGCGGACCCGCCAACGCACCAGCCAGCCGTCGGCCAGCGTGTCCGCCGGGACCGGGACGGTGGCCTGTGCGCCAGCCGGGACGCCGTCCACGCCGCCCGCCCAGATCTGGCCGGTGCCCTGTTCCTGCGGCGCGGCGGGGTTGTGTTCAAGTTCCACCTCGGCGCGCAGGCTTCCCCCGGCCGGGTCGTTCAGCTGCGCGAGCAGGGCCGGGGTGAGGGAGGAGGTGACGGTCCCGCCGTTCACCTGCTGGGAGGGATTGACCTGCGGACTGCTCACCGTCGGGTCGGACTCCGGGGCGGGCAGGTCCACGGCAAGGTCCTGCCATTCCGACCAGGGCGAGCCGACCGTGGTGGCGGTGTTGACCGCGCGGGCCCGCCAGCGCACCTTCCACCCGTCCGTCAGCTCTCCAGCCGGTACGGCGATGCTCGCCTGAGCACCGGAGGGCACATTGGCGACCGATCCGGCCCAGATCTGGCCGCTGCCCTGCCCGGTCTCGGCCGGGTCGTGCTCGACCTCGAACTCCGCCCGCACCGGCTGCGCGACCGGGTCGGTGACCGTGGCGCGCAGCGCCGGGGTCAGGCTCGTGGTGACGGTGACGCCGTTCACCACCTGGGAGGGAGTGACCTGGAAGGCGCCGACCGTCGGGTTCGGCACGTCCACGGTGGCCGTCTGCCATGCCGACCACGCCGAGGTGGTCGCGGCGGTGGCGTTGGCCGCGCGGGCCCGCCAGCGGATCTTCCATCCGTCGGCCAGCTTGCCCGCGGGGACGCTTACGGTGGCCTGGCTGCCGGAGGTGACCGCCGGTGAGGTTCCGGTCCAGAGCTGGCCGCTGCCCTGACCGGTGGCGGCCGGGTCGTGTTCGACCTCGAACTGGCCGGTGAGGTTGCCGCCTGCGGTGTCGGCGACGGTGGCGGTGAGCTGCGGGGTGAGCGAGGTCGTCACCGTGGTGCCGTTCACGGTCTGCGCCGGTGTGATGGCCGGTGCGGAGACGGTCGGCGCGGAGGTGGGCCCGCTGGTGGTGATGGTCAGCGTGGGCGGCAGGTTGAAGTCGGTGTCCTCGGAGGAGGTGAACACCCGGTAGTTGTTGACGTTCGCCTCGCCGGGCGACTTGAGCACCAGGCCGTGGTTGGCGGCTCCGGCGGCCCAGTCCTGGGCGATGCCGGTGACGTTCCAGTCCATGCTGTCCGGGTAGGTGGCGCAGCCGGAGGTGACGCCCTTGAAGTTGGTGGAGGCGTCCTCGGTGGTGTGGGCGGGCTTGTTGGCCCAGTACATGTTGTCCGGGTCCCACGCGCCGGTGAGGCGGGCGACTTGGATGCCGTTGGCGAGCGCGGCGCCGCAGTTGTGGCTGTCGATGGTGTTCATCGACAACGTGGCGGCGGTCACCGTGCTGCCCTGCAGACCCGTGGTGTCGAACCGCAGGTGCACCCGGGCCTTCAATCCGCCCGCTGTCGTGCCGGCCATCATGTACTGGTTGTCCGGGAGCGCGGGCGATTCGTCGGAGTCATCCGTGCTGACATCGACGTCGGCGCCGAGCGGCAGCGTGACCACCGCGGCCACGCGCACCGGGTAGGCGGTGCCGACGTCGGCTAGGAACGCCTGGTCCGGCTTGACCACCAGCTCGGTGCGGCCGTCCTTGGTGACCACGTCCGTACCGGCCTGGCCGCGCTTGGCCGACGGAAGCTTACCCTTGTCGCTGCCGTCCGACACGATCGGCCGTGTCCCCGCGGCGACCAGCTTCTTATTCTTGCCTTTCAGCAGCAGCCGGCCGCCCTTGCCCTCGGTCAGGGTCAGGCCCTCGTCGTCTACGCCGATCCGCAGCTCCAGCGGCTTGGCGGGCCGCTGCCGCAGCACCACTTCATACCGGAACCCGGCCGACAACGCCGTCACCACTAGGTCGGCGCCCACACCCGCGGCGTCGGTGTAGGTGGCCACGCTGCCCTTCACGGTCGGCTTTGGCAGCGGTGTCGGCCAGCGCAGCGCGTACGACTTCCCGTCAGCGGACATCTTCACGAACGGATCCGTGCCGCCGGCGGAGATCTCGACCGCCGCGCCGTTGGCGATCACATTGGGAAGCAGCTTGCCGTTCTGTTCGTGCAGGGAAGTGTTGATGGGGACCCACGTCCCGTTGCGCTTGGCGCGTACGGGCCCCGCCGTCATCTCCGTGACGAAGGTCCCATCGGGCTGGGCATAGGTGATACTCCTCTCCGACGTCGCCTCGGCGACCTCGACCCGGCTGCCGCGGGCAGCGGCCTGCCACGCGGCGGCGACCCGCGCTGGCAGCGTGCTCTCGGGGGCCGGGCCGCCGCTTGTCTCCCCGACGCCCACATTGGTGAGGGCGGAGTCGTTGACGCCTGGAGTCCAGGCGACGTTCTCGCCCACCGTGGCGGTGTGGTCGTTCCCGGAGACGTCCGCGACGGTTGTGCCGGAACCCTCGGAGAACGGCCAGCGCGCGGTGACCCCCTCGTCCGGAGCCGGCAGCGGCTCCTCCAGCTCGTCGGTCGGCGTGTTGACCTCCTGGTCGCTGTCGGCCCGGTAGGCGAGGTCTTCGTCGTTGGTGACCGGCGCGGGCTCGGGAAGGGTGTTGGACACCCGTCCCTGCGCCTCCCACACATCGAGCTCGTCCCCGTTGCTGGGCGTCTCCTCGTCCAAACCGCTCAGGAACACGCCAACAATCGGGGTCCGCGCGGGCTCGAAGTCGACTGTGAGCCTGGGGCCGTGGGCGGGATAGCCACTGGTCTGTTCCCGGCTGCGGTAGCGGCGCCAGTTTCGCAGTTCGGATTCGTTACCCGCGGTGAGTTGGAATCCGTAGTTCGGTTCCCCGTTGGCCCATTCCTGGACGATGGTGTCGACCGAGTGGATGAGGTCGTGCTCGTAGTTCATCGAACCGGAGCAGTCGGGACTGTAGGCCCCGTACTCGGTGTCCGCGCCCACGCTGGTGACCGACGGCTGGCTGTTCCACTGCAGGGTCAGATGGTCCCAGTCGGAGATGACCCGCCGGGCGGTGATTCCGGATCCGACGAACTCGCCGCAGTCGTTGGACAGGTAGTTCCACAGCTCCAGGTCGGCGTTCTGGATCGTGGAGCCCCAGAACGGGTCGCTCGACTGCGGGAGCGGGAACTGGATGTAGGCGCGCCAGCGCTTGGCGATGTTACTGGAGTAGGACTTACCGACCCACATCTGGTCGCGGTAGTGCATGTCCCAGCTGTCGGTCAGGTCCACGTCATTGATGTACGTGTCCATCGGATCGCCGGGGGGACAGGGTTTGGCTGGGTCGCCCAGGGTGCACTCGTACCAGTCGTCGTCGACGGCGGCCATGGTCACCGGATAGGTCGTCGCCGGGTCGGCGAGGAAGGCCGGGTCGGGACTGTACACCAGCGCCGAGCCGTCCAGGCTCACCTGTGCCCTGCCGACCCTGACGGTGCCGAGGTCGGCGTTCGCGTCGGCTGCGGCCGCGTCCAGCAGCGCCGCGGGCCGGATGTCGAGGCTGTGCTTGCCGTTGTCGCTCTTCAGCGTCGGCTGCCCCTTGGCGTTTTTGCCGAAGGAGATGCCCTTGGGCAGATCCACCGGGACGCGGAAGGTCACCGGCCCGGCGGGGCGTTCCCGGATGACGATCTGCTGGCGGAACCCGGTCGCGGTGGCGATGACGACCAGGTCGACGCCCTTGCCGTACGCGGAGGAGTAGGTGGCGGTGCTGCCGTTGAGCGTGGGCTTGGGCAACGTGCGCGGAGCGTCGATCCGGGCGGCCATGTCGCCGCTCTTGCTCTTGATCGCTTCGGTGTCGCCGCCGGCGGACAGCGTCAGGCCGCCTTTGGCCGCCTTGGGCTTGATGACTCCGTCTGCCTTGACGAGGGTGGTGTCGAGTGGGGTGAAGCCGTCGTCGTCGGCGTTCTTGACCCGGATGGGCTCCAGGTACTGCTCCATCCGCAAGGTCTTGCCGTCGGGGTTGGCGTAGTAGGTGGCGCTTTCCGAGCGCAGTGACTCGATCTCGATGCGCCGGTTGTCCTTCTTCGCCTGCGCCAGCGCCTTGCCGGTGGGCGTGGTGGGGGCGCTCGGCGGCGTCTCGGGGGTGGGAGTGGTGGTGGTGGGTGGCGTGGGGTCCTGGGCGATCGCGGGTGCGCTCATCAGTGAGAGCGGCATGGTCAGGGCCGCGATCAGGGCAGCGCGGCGGCGCGTCCGGCTGGATGAGCCGGACGCTGTTCGTGATGGGTTCACTCGATCCTTTCGAACATATGTAGCAAAACAGAGTGATCATCACACGTGTAGCGATCTCACGTAAAGATCCTTTTCAGTAACGGGAAAGGGGGATTCCGTCACCACCGGATCTGTGGAGCCAGCAGGGATACGACATGGCGACTGGTCTAAGTTGGTAAGTCGTCCATCAACTGTGTTGGATGTGGCGGCGGCTCATTTTGGATTGAGCTTGGCGGATGTGGTCCACATTGAAGAACAGCAGCTTGATGGGGCCGAACCTGGGGGAGCGGACCTTGTCGGAGCTACTGGAAGGACGCCCCAAAGACGATGGGCGCGGCTCTTCTGCAGTGAGCTGGTCCGTCAGGCGGTGAGGGAGTGGTCAATTCGCTGAGCAGCGACAGATATCCCTGCACGCTGATTCGATCAAGCGACGGCGTGGTGACGGGATCAGCGTGGGTGACCACGGTTTCGCCAGCGGCGGCCAGGATCCCATCGAGGTTCACCAATGCTGAGCAACGCGCCACCGAGGTTCGCCAGGTCCACGACGCACTGGCCGCCGAGCTGAGTACGCTGCGCTACACGGTAGTCGAGGAACGTCGGCAGGCCTCCGCGCTGGCCCGGCAACAGGACGCCCGCATCGCCGAGTTGGAACGGGCACTGAGCGAACGCGAGACGGTGCTGGTTCTGCGCGATGAGCGGTTGCAGGCCGCCGTCGCCCACGTCGCCGCCGAACCCTTCGCGATCAAGCATTGGCGGCCGCCGAAACCGCCCGCGCCGAGACCGGCAAGATCTGCGGGCACCTGGAGGCGGAGCGACGGAACTGCGAGCACATCGCAGCCTAAGCCGGTGAGCTACGCATCGAACTCGCCACGACCGCCGCCACGCTCAGCAGCGAGCAGGCCACCTGACGTGCCTCCGAGTGACAGGTTCACGAGCTGCGCGCTCAGCGTCGCTGAGCCTGGAACTACCGTTAAGCGCATCTCCGCAACACACTGAGAGTTGACAGGGAAGATGTCGGCCAGGGAGACGCGTTGCTGGTCGCGGCAGGGCCTGGACGAGCCGTGGTGGTGGACGCGGGGCCCGATCCCGTCCGGGTGGACCGCTGTCTGCGTTCCATGGGAATCGGGGAGGTGCCGCTGGTCATCCTCACCCATCCGCACCTCGACCATGTGGGAGGGCTCGACGGTGTCTTCCGCGGGCGTGCGGTGGGAGCGGTGCTGGTGACCCCGCGCGGCACCGGAGGCGATGCCGGGGAGCACGAGGGGGTGAGGCTGAGCGAGGATCTCGCCCGCCGCCGTGTGGTCGAGTGGGCGGCGAGTCCGGGGGCGAGCTGGCGGTTCGGGCCCTCCGAGCTGACGGTCATCGGCCCGGTGGCCGAGGCGTCCCTGACCGGCGCGGGGAAGGGAGCGGCCGTCAACAACGCCAGCGTCGTGGTGCATGTTCGCTGGGCCGCGGGGTCGGCTCTGCTCAGCGGCGACATCGAGACCGAGGCTCAGGCGGAGCTGCTCCGCAGGGGCCTGCCGCCCGCCGAGATCCTCAAGGTTCCGCATCACGGGTCCAGCAGGTACGACCCGGCCTTCTTCGCCGCCATCGGTGCTCGTGCCGCCCTCATCAGCGTGGGGGCGGACAACGACTACGGCCATCCCGCCCCGTCGACCCTGGCCACGCTGTACCGGCTCGGTGTGCGCGTCCACCGGACGGACCTGTCGGGGGACCTCGCCGTGGTGGACAGTGGGGGAGCCCTGTCCGTCATCCCCCAAAGGAGCGCTCCGGCCGGAGGGGCTCCGGTACGGGGCTAGGACGTGACCTTGGCCGGGCGGCGGAACTCGGTGTCCACGTCGGCGGCGTAGACCGACCGGCTGCAGCGCGCGCAGCGGTACATGATCGGGCCCTCGTCGAGGGATGTTCCGCAGTGCGGGCAGGCGTGGCGGCGAATAGTGGAGTTTGTCATGGTTTTCACCTCCTGTGATGTTCCCAGGGTGTCTCACGGCACCTGCATTCCAATTGCGAACGACTTGCCGATGCCCCTCCCGTCACCGGGACATGGCATGCTGCTCGGCATGGCGGCAACCGATCCGGCACCCGTGATCCTGATACTCGGCGACGAGGAACTGCTGGCCGACCGCGCGGTGAGCGAGGTGACCTCGGCGGCCAAGGCGGCCGATCCGACCGCCGAGGTGCACGATCTCCCCGGCGCGAAGATGGAGCTCGGGGAGCTCACCCGTCTGACGTCGCCCTCGCTGTTCGGCGACAGGTCCGTGGTGGTCGTCCGCTCGGCCCAGGACCTCGGCAAGGACGTCATCGCCGAAGTCGTCTCCTATGCGGCTCACCCGGCCGAGGAGACCGTGCTGATCCTCGTCCATCCGGGGGGCGTCAAGGGGAAGGCACTGGTCGACGGGGTCAAGAAAGCCGGGGCACAGGTGGTCTCGGTCACCAAGGTGACCAAACCGGCCGAGCGGCTGGCGTTCGTCAAGGCGGAGCTGAAACGGGCCGGGCGCACCATCGGGGCGGACGCCGCCGCCGCGCTCCTCGACGCCGTGGGCAACGACCTGCGCGAGCTCGCCGCCGCCTGCAGCCAGCTCGCCTTCGACACCCCCGGCAAGGCGATCGACGAGGCCGCCGTGGCGCGCTACCACCGGGGCAGGGCCGAGGTCAGCGGGTTCACCGTGGCCGACTCGGCAGTCGAGGGGCGCCTGGGCGACGCCCTGGAGCAACTGCGCTGGGCCCTGGCGACCGGTACGGCACCGGTCCTGCTGGTCAGCGCGCTCGCCGGGGGCCTGCGCTCGCTGGCGAAGGTGGGCGGTGCTCCCCGCAACCTGAGGGGCGGTCAACTCGCCGGCCAGCTCGGCATGCCGCCCTGGAAGATCGAACGGGTCCAGCGGCAGCTGAACGGCTGGGGGCCCGAGGGCCTCGCCCGCGCGATCCAGGCCGTCGCCACCGCCGACGCTCAGGTGAAGGGCGGCGGCGCCGACCCCGCGTACGCGCTGGAGCACATGGTCCAGACCGTGGTCGCCAGCCGCACCGGACGCTAGCCTGCATTCCGCACATGACCCCGATCGACCTGGGGTGATCACCCGCTGCACTGGATCAGGTATAGCTGCTGAGCTGCAACGATGCGGCAGGTGCGGAAAACGGGGCCGGCCGGGCGGGGACACGCTCGGCATCACGCCGCCCCGGCCCGCAGAGGCGTGCCGTCGGCGACGCGTCACGAGGCCACCAGGGGCGAGAAACTCGGTGCGCCAAGTGTCACGGGCGGATGAAACGCAAGAACGCCGCACCCCGCGAGGGGGGCGGCGTCCGCGAAACCTGAAACTACTTGGTGGCCGTCGACAGGGCGGCGGCGCGCTGGGCGATCGCCGACTTGCGGTTGGCGGCCTGGTTCTTGTGGATGACGCCCTTGCTGGCAGCCTTGTCCAGCTGGCGGGCGGCGGCGCGCTGGAGCACAGCGGCCTGCTCGACGTTACCCTGGTCGGCGGCCTCGCGGAACTTGCGGATGGCCGTCTTCAGGGAAGACTTGACAGCCTTGTTACGCAGCCGGGCCTTCTCGTTCTGCCGGTTGCGCTTGATCTGGGACTTGATGTTCGCCACGAAGAAGCCTCGGTGAATGTCGTTGGATGGGGCGCGCGGGCAGAGAGGGCGCGCCACACGCAGTTGACTAGGCTACCAACTGCCGAGGTCGTCGCTCAAATCGACAGGCCGGGCAGAGGGATGCCTGATCAGTTTAGCGTGTGATTCTGATCGCTCGGACCGTAATCCTCACGGCTTGAACCAGAACTTGTCGTACTCAGCCCAGTCCTCCTTGGTGGCGGCGAAGTCGACGTAGATCGCCAGCCCGAACCGCTCACGGGGTTTGCCGTACGAGGTCAGCGCCAGCCGGGCGCCCCTGGCCGCCTTCTCGACGCTCTCGGCCTCGTCGGCCCAGGAGACGCCGTGGTCGTGATAGGCCGGGGCGCCGATCAGCACCGTCTTCTCCTCGGGGACGAGTTCCAGCGCCAGCGTGCTCTGCCGCACGACGTAGCCGCCGTATACGGAGGGGAAGGGGAGATACGAGTCGTAGGTCATGATCGCTACCTGGTCGGTAAGCTTCGCCACCTGGCGGAAGTAGTCGGGCGACCAGTACTTGTCGTGGCCGAGGACGGCGCGTACGGCCGGGCGGGTGAGCGGGAACGGCTCGATCTGCGGGGTCGAGGTGGAGAGCAGACCGTCGCCCACGATCGCGCGGGTCCGAGTCAGCAGGTCGAGGAACTCGGTGTCGCCGTCGCCGATCGGCTCGAAGTTGTAGTGCACGCCGTCGAAGCCGAGCGCCATGATCGCGCGCGCCCCGTCCAGCACACGCTGCCTGGAGGCCGCGTCGTCGAGGTCCAGGGTGCCGTCGACCTTCTGGCCGAGCCAGGCCGAGATCCTGACCTTCGGCAACTCCTCGCGCCACCACTTCAGAAGGTCGACGGCCCTGGGATATCTCTCGATGGGCAACGTCCCGTCGTGGTCGAACGGTCCCGAGTGGAGATAGACGTCCTTGATACCGGTCTTGCGGAGCCTGGCGGCGAGCGTCCGCACGTCGTCGTGGGTCTTCCTGCCGTCGACCCATGCGTGGCCGAGCCACAGGGCGTCGTGGCCGGTCGTCTTCGCCCACGGGGCGGGCGTCCCGGTAAACTGCAGGGTGAGGGTGGCCACGGCCAACCCTGGAAGCGCAAGGAGCAGGGCCGCCACCACAGCGAGAAAACGCAGGCCGAGTCGTGCTCTGGTCCGGGCAATCACCCGGACATGTCACCATGGAAGGCGGCTGGCATGCCAGTCGTGTGATCGTCATCAATCTGTTGAAACGGACCCCGGTGCGCATTCAGCCTGGCCAGACCGACCCCGCGGTGCTTCGCAACTTCTGCATCATCGCGCATATCGACCATGGCAAGTCGACGCTAGCCGACCGCATGCTGCAGATCACCGGAGTGGTCGACGACCGTTCCATGCGCGCCCAGTATCTCGATCGGATGGACATCGAGCGCGAGCGCGGCATCACGATCAAGTCGCAGGCGGTCAGGCTGCCGTGGAAGGTCGGCGAGACCGACTACGTCCTCAACATGATCGACACTCCCGGGCACGTCGATTTCACCTATGAGGTCTCCCGGTCGCTCCAGGCGTGTGAGGGCGCGATCCTGCTGGTCGACGCCGCGCAGGGGATCGAGGCGCAGACCCTGGCCAACCTCTACCTGGCCATGAACAACGACATGACGATCATCCCGGTGCTCAACAAGATCGACCTGCCCGCCGCCCAGCCGGAGAAGTACGCCGCGGAGATCGCCCACCTCATCGGCTGTGACCCGGAGGACGTGCTGAGGGTCTCCGGCAAGACCGGTGTGGGCGTTCGCGAGCTCCTGGACCACGTGGTCGAGAACATCCCGGCCCCGGTCGGCGACGCCGACGCGCCCGCCCGCGCGCTGATCTTCGACTCGGTCTACGACACCTACCGAGGCGTGATCACGTACGTCCGGGTCATGGACGGACACCTGGGCAAGCGTGAGCGCATCCTGATGATGTCCACCGGCGCGGCCCACGAGACGCTGGAGATCGGCGTCATCTCGCCCGAACCGAAGATCGCCGACCAGGGGCTGGGCGTCGGTGAGGTGGGCTACCTGATCACCGGTGTGAAGGACGTCCGCCAGTCGCGGGTCGGTGACACGGTGACCTCCGTGTCGAGGCCGGCCGTCGAGGCGCTCAGCGGATACCAGCACCCCAAGCCCATGGTCTTCTCGGGTCTGTACCCCATCGACGGTGACGACTATCCCGAGCTCCGCGAGGCGCTGGACAAGCTCCAGCTCAACGACGCGGCCCTGGTCTACGAGCCGGAGACCTCCGCAGCCCTGGGCTTCGGCTTCCGCTGCGGCTTCCTCGGCCTGCTCCACATGGAGATCGTCCGCGAGCGGCTGGAGCGCGAGTTCAACCTCTCGCTCATCTCCACCGCGCCCAACGTGGTCTATCGAGTGATCATGGAGGACGGTAAGGAGGTCGTCGTCACCAACCCCTCGGAGTTCCCCACCGGCAAGGTGGACAAGGTCTTCGAGCCGATGGTGAAGTCGACGGTGCTCGTCCCGTCGGAGTTCATCGGCGCCATCATGGAGCTCTGCCAGAACCGCCGGGGCAACCTGCAGGGCATGGACTACCTGTCCGAGGATCGCGTCGAGATCCGCTACACGATGCCGCTCGGCGAGATCATCTTCGACTTCTTCGACCAGCTCAAGTCCCGTACGCGCGGCTACGCCTCGCTGGACTACGAGCCCTCGGGCGAGCAGGAGTCGGACCTGGTCAAGGTCGACATCCTGCTCCAGGGTGAGGCCGTGGACGCCTTCAGCGCCATCGTTCACCGGGAGAAGTCCTACGCCTACGGCGTCGAGATGGCCAAGAAACTGCGCGAGCTCATCCCCAGGCAGCAGTTCGAGGTGCCGATCCAGGCGGCCATCGGCGCCCGGGTCATCGCCCGTGAGAACATCCGTGCCATCCGCAAGGACGTCCTCGCCAAGTGCTACGGCGGCGACATCTCCCGCAAGCGCAAGCTGCTGGAGAAGCAGAAGGAGGGCAAGAAGCGGATGAAGATGGTCGGCCGCGTCGAGGTGCCCCAGGAGGCGTTCGTCGCCGCGCTGTCCACCGAGTCCTCCGTGGACAAGTCCAAGAAGTAAAGGACGCCGAGGGCCCGGCCAGGCTTGGAACCGGGCATGGAGAAGCGGTGGACATCGGTTCGCCTTCCGATTGAGGGCTCCGATACCGTCCGGTCATGCACATTGTCTCGGTGAACGTGGGTCGCGCGGTCGACGCGGAGTGGGCCGGTCGTCTCAAGCGCACCGCGATAGACAAGACCCCCGTGGGCGGCCGGGTCGGGGCCTCGGAGAGCGGTCTGGCCCAGGACGAGAGGGCCGACCTGGAGCACCACGGCTCTTCCGATCAGGCGCTCTACGCCTACGCGCGGGAGGACTATGACTGGTGGCAGGCCGAGCTGGGCCGGGAGCTGCGCGACGGCATGTTCGGGGAGAACCTCACGACAGCGGGGCTCGACGTCAACGGGGCCAAGATCGGGGAGCGCTGGCGGATGGGCACGGTTCTGGCCGAGGTGACCGGACCGAGGGTGCCGTGCTCGGTGTTCCGCGGCTGGATCGGGGAGCAGGGCTGGCTCAAGAGCTTCACCCGGGCCGGGCGGGTCGGCGCCTACCTTCGGGTGGTCGAGCCGGGCGAGCTGGGCCGGGGCGACACCGTCGAGATCGTCTCGCGCCCCGAGGGCAGCGTCACGGTCACCGAGTCCTTCCGCGCCTACCACGGTGACAGAGACCTGCTGCGCCGCCTGCTCGCCCACCCGGGCCACCCGGAGAAGTGGGACAGGGTCGCCGAGCGGGTGCTGGGCCGCGAGCGCGGTTAGGCGTCCGGGGACGAACGTGCGGGCGGGGCCGCAGGTGACCCAGATTCTGCGGCCCCGCCCGGTATGAGAGGGTCGCTCAGCGCAGGATTCTGTAGAGCGCCGAGGTGAGCGACGCCGAGGTGTCGTCCTGGTCGATGGACCACATCATCGAGCCGCCGAGGCCCTTCAGGCGGATGTAGGCCGCCTTCTGGGCCAGCGAGGCCGGGTCGTCGTAGGACCAGAACTCGTTGCCGTCGTAGAGCCACACGGTTCCGGTCAGCAGGTCGCGGTAGCGCTTGCCCGGCTTGTTCACCAGGATCTTGTAGTCCTCGCTGCCGGCGGCGAAGGTGCCCGGCGCGGGACCGGTGGCGGTGCCGTACAGGCCGTTCCTGCCGCCGGTGACGCCGGTCCAGCCCTGACCGTACGCGGGCACGCCCACCACGATCTTCTTGGCCGGGGCGCCACGCGTGAGGTAGTCGCGGACCGTCTGATCCACGCTGTACTTCACCGGGTTGGGGTCGCGCCGGTCGTTGAACAGGTTGCCGTTGTGGCCGGTGACGTTCTCCCACGAGCCGTGCAGGTCATAGCCCTGGACCGTGGCGAAGGTGAGCTGCTTGAAGACGTCGCGGACCTCGAAGCCCGCATCGATCTTCGCGGCGGCGGCGGGCAGGAAGGCGGTCAGCTCGGTGCGCCGGTCGAACTCGTTCATCTGGCGGCGCAGTTCGGTGACGAACAGGGTGAAGTTCCGCTTGTCCTCGGGACGGATGACGTTGCCCTCGTTGCCGGAGGAGCCCGGCCACTCCCAGTCGAGGTCGATGCCGTCGAACACGCCCGCTCCGGTGCCGGGGGCGGTGCCGGGCAGGTTGCCCCTGAGCCACAGATCGATGCAGGAGGAGGCCAGCCTGGCGCGCCCGGAGGGGGTCAGCACCGCGTCGGAGAAGTACTTCGAGCCGGTCCAGCCGCCGAGGGAGATCAGCGTCTTGAGGCCGGGGTGCTTGGCCTTGAGCTTCTTCAGCTGGTTCAGGTTGCCGTTCAGCGCCTGGCCCTCGGCGTCGCCGACGCCGTCCACGCTCTGCTCGGCGGCCACCGGGCGTTGCCAGTCGGCCCACGGGTCGGCGGAGTAGCAGTCGCCCTCGGCGTTGACGAAGCCGAAGGCGTAGTTGATGTGAGTCAGCTTGGCGGCGGCGCCACTGCTCTCCATGTCCTTGACGTGGTAGTCGCGGCCGTAGACGCCCCACTGGATGAAGTAGGCGACCCGCTTGAAGCGGTCACCGTTTCCTGAGGGGGTCTGGGCCTGGGCCGGGGCCGGTAAGGCCACCGCCGCGAGACCTGCGGCGAGGGCTGCCGCGATCATGTTCCGGAGGAGTCTCTGCACGGGCTTCTCCACTGCTCGGAATAGTAACTTATAGGAAACTTTCCTTTAAGTTTTCCCGGATCGTAGACCTGTGCGATCCGGCCGTCAACGGCCCGCGGTGGTTTGACCGGTGGACGGCCGGCGGCGGGCGTTCCACAGCCGGGGCGACGTCCCGGGCATCGCGTGGGGAGCGGCAGACTTGGGGCGTGCCATCCACACTTCCCGACGGGGATCCCGTACCCGCCTCGGGCGAACTCCCCGAGAGCGCGCTCGCCGGACTCGGCGAGCGGCCCTTCGGCTTCTACGTCCACGTGCCCTTCTGCGTGACCCGGTGCGGTTACTGCGATTTCAACACCTACACGGCCTCGGAACTCGGTCCCGGCGCCGCGCAGCGGGACTACGCGGACACCGCCGTCGACGAGGTGCGGCGGGCGCGGGCCAACCTCGGCGCCGCGCGCCTCCCGGTCGAGACCGTGTTCTTCGGCGGGGGCACCCCGACCCTGCTACCGGCCGGAGACCTGGTACGGATCCTGGGGGCGATCGAGGAGGAGTTCGGGCTCGCTCCCGGCGCCGAGGTGACCACCGAGGCCAACCCCGAGTCGGTGGACCCCGCCTACCTGGCGGAGCTTCGCGAGGGTGGGTTCAACCGGATGAGCTTCGGGATGCAGAGTGCCCGTGAGCACGTGCTCGCGGTGCTGGACCGTCGCCACACCCCCGGCCGCCCGGCGCGGGCCGTACGGGAGGCGAGGCAGGCGGGGTTCGAGCACGTCAACCTTGACCTGATCTACAGCACGCCGGGGGAGAGCGACGACGACTGGCGTGCTTCGCTGGCCGCGGCGATCGAGGCGGGACCCGACCATGTCTCCGCGTACTCGCTGATCGTCGAGGACGGGACGAGGCTGGCCGCCAGGATCAGGCGGGGCGAGCTCCCGATGCCCGACGACGACGTGGCCGCCGACCGTTACCTGATCGCCGACGCCATGCTGGCCGAGGCGGGGTTCGAGTGGTACGAGGTGTCCAACTGGGCGACCTCCGAGGCCGGGCGATGCCGGCACAACCTGCTCTACTGGACCGGCGGAGACTGGTGGGGCGTCGGCCCGGGGGCGCACAGCCACGTCGGCGGCACCCGCTGGTGGAACGTCAAGCACCCCGCCGCCTACGCCCGGCGACTGGCCGCGGGCACCTCGCCCGCCCAGGCGCGAGAGGTGCTGGGGGCCGCAGACAGGGTGGTGGAGCGGTTGATGCTGGAGCTGCGGCTCGCCCAGGGCTTCCCGCTCGGGGAGCTCGACCGCCCCCGGGTGGTCGCCCGCGCGCTGGCCGACGGCCTGCTGGAGACGGAGCCGTTCAAGGCGGGCCGGGCGGTGCTCACCCTGCGCGGCCGCCTGCTGGCCGACGCCCTGGTCCGCGACCTCACCTGAGTTCCGGCCCCGGTCAGCTGACGAAGCGGATGCTCATCGGATAGCGGTGGTTCTCCCCCCGGTTGGCCGCCACCGCGGCGATGACCATCATGATGATCGACCCGATCCAGACGAGGAACATCAGCACGAAGCCGATGAGCACGAACACCAGGACCATGCAGACGAAATAGGCGATCATCACCGTGAGCTGGAAGTTGAGGGCCTCGGCGGCCTGGTCCCGCACGTAGGGTGACTCGTCCTTCTTGGCGAGGTAGAGCACCAGCGGGCCGACGAAGCTGGTCAGCAGGCCCAGCAGGTGGGCGAGCATCGCCATGGTGGTGTCGTCACTGCCGGGCCGCGGGCCGTAGGTCCCCGGCGGCGCCTGGTAGCCGTAACCCACCGGCCGGCCGTACCCGCCGTACTGGGCGTATCCATCCTGGTAGCCGTAACCGCTCGGGTCGTACGGGGGGGAGGGGTAGCCCTGGCCCGGCTGTCCGTGGCCCTGGCCCGGCGGCGGGACGCTCTGGCCGGGCATGGTGTGTCCGGGTGTCGTGTGGCCCGGCATGGTGCGGCCCGGCGTCGTGTAGCCGGGCGTCGTGTAGCCGGGCGTCGTGTGGCCGGGCGGAGGATCGCCGATGCGCCGCTCCGTCCGGTCCTCGCCCGGTGAATCCCCAAGGTTCTCGCTCATGGCCCCTCCTGATGGGTTGACGGCCTAGCCATCCTCGCCGGGAACCGTGACGAAGTCGATCAGCTCTTCGACCGGACCGAGCAGCTCGGGCTCCAGATCGGCATATGTCGTAACCGATCCGAGGATGCGGCGCCACGCGTCGCCGGGTTCCGTCTTCCAGCCCAGCGCGGCGATGACGCCCTCCTTCCAGGGCACGCCGCGCGGCACCGACGGCCAGGAGGAGATCTTGAGCGTGTGCGGCTTGACCGCCTGCCAGACGTCCACGAACGGGTGCCCGACGATCAGCACGTGCGGGGAGGAGATCCGCGCGGCGATCCGGCTCTCCTTGGAACCGGGGACCAGGTGGTCGACGAGCACACCTAGGCGGCGGCCAGGGCCCGGTCGGAACTCCTCGACGATGGCGGGCAGGTGATCGACCCCCTCCAGATACTCCACGACCACACCCTCGACCCTCAGGTCGTGGCCCCAGACCTTCTCCACGAGCGCGGCGTCGTGCACGCCCTCCACGTATATCCGGCTCTCCCTGGCCACCTGGGCCCGCAGGCCCTCCACCGCGATGGAGCCCGACGCGCTCCGCCTGGGGCCACGTGGCGCGGCGGCCGGGCGCACGAGCGTCACCGCCTTGCCCTCCAGGAGGAACGCGGCGGGCTCCAGTGGGAAGACCCGCCGGCGGCCGAAGCGGTCCTCCAGGGTGACGGCCTCCTTGTCGCAGGCCACCACGGCGCCGCAGAAGCCGCCGTCGGCGTCCTCGACGACCAGATCGAGTTCGGCGGGAACCTGGGGAATCCCCCCTCTGCGGGGGCGCCGCCAGTCTCCCGCCAGAACGTCACGCTCGTACATCACCGACCGCCCACCGTCTCTCGCAAAGGATCACGTGGGACGCTAGCAAACGCCACGGTCACCTGCCGTAGGGTCCCGGCGCTCCCCACTGCCCCGCCGACGCGGCGGCCCTGCGCTTGCGGGCGTTGCCCCGCTTCACCAATACGACGATCGTCACGATGATGGCCAGCAGGATCCCGATGCCGGGCACCGCGAACAGGGCGATCACCCCGCCGACCAGTGATCCGGCGGCGAGTTCCCGGCCCACGCCGAACGTGGTGCCCTCCACGGGGTCGGCGGTACAGGTGACCTGGTAGTCGCCTGCCTGCTCCACGCCGATCTGCAGGCCCATCTCCCAGACGACGCCGTCGGAGCCCGACACGGTCTGCTGGACGAGCGGCTTCTGCAGGCTGGGCGTGCCGGTGCCGCCGGTCAGCGTGCACTCGAAATTGGTGGGTCCACTGGTGGAGACATAAATGGCGGGCTTGTCGGCCGGGTCGAGCGTGACCGTCGTGTTTTCGCCGGGGGCGAACGTCTTCGTCGGCGCCGCGCTGGTGACCGCGCCCAGCACGCCACCGGCGAAGCCGCCGATGCCGACGATGATGCTGACCAGGGCGAGCAGCCATACCCCGACGATCCATCCGATACCGGGCTTGATCTTCCCGGTGGGGGGCGGGCTCTGCGGGGCGCCGTAGCCGGGAGGTGCGTAACCGTAGGAGGGGCCGTTCTGGTGGGGCTGCTGACCATACGGCTGCTGGGGGGAGCCGTAACCGGGGTTGCGGGAGGCATCACCCGGAAAAGAACCAAAATCATTGGACATGTACGAATTGTGGTGGAAATTGGTTGAAGCGCGATAGCAGTTGACTTGCCAACGGCTTGGCGTCATCATCCGCACCTCTTGCTTATCGCGCCTTCCGCACGGGGGCCGTACACTTGGCACTCGGGAACACAGAGTGCCAGACCTCGTGTTTCCCATCTGAACGCAGGCAGGGAGGTGACCACGTTGGTCGACGACCGGAAGCTCGCCGTGCTTCGCGCCATCGTCGAGGACTACGTGTCCACCAACGAGCCGGTGGGTTCCAAGGCTCTCGCGGATCGGCACAGTCTGGGGGTGTCCCCGGCGACGATCCGTAACGACATGGCGGTGCTGGAGGAGCAGGGCTACATCGCCCAGCCCCACACCAGCGCCGGCCGGGTGCCCACGGACAAGGGCTACCGGCTCTTCGTTGACCGGCTCTCGCAGGTGAAACCCCTGTCGAGCGCGGAGCGCAAGGCCATCGAGAGCTTTCTCGCGGGTGCGGTGGACATCGACGACGTCGTCATGCGGACGGTGCGGCTGCTTGCCCAGCTCACCCGGCAGGTCGCCGTGGTGCAGTACCCGACGCTGACCAACTCGACGGTCCGGCACGTCGAGCTGGTGCCGCTGAGCGAGCGCCGGCTGATGTTCGTGCTCATCACCAACACCGGCCGGGTGGAGCAGCGCGTGGTCGAGCTGCCCGACGTCGTGGACGAGCAGCGGGTGGCCCATCTGCGAGCGGTCCTCAACACCTCCCTCGACGGCTGCGGGCTCACCGGCGTTCCCGACAAGGTCGCCGACCTGCCGGAGCGGCTGCCCGCCGAGGACCGGCCGCTCGCGGCCACGATCCTGTCCGTGCTGCTGGAGTCCCTGGTGGACAGGCACGATGAAAAGATCGTTTTTGCCGGGGCCGCCAACCTCGCGGGAGCCGACTTCACGGTCGGGCTCCGCGATGTGCTGGAGGCGCTGGAAGAGCAGGTCGTGCTCATGCGACTGCTCGGTGAGACCTCCGACCTGTCGGCGCTGACCGTGCGGATCGGCTCGGAGAACCCCTACACCGGACTCCAGGGCACGTCGATCGTCGCCGCCGGATACGGTTCTGGGGACAAGCAACTGGCCCGGCTAGGTGTGCTGGGCCCAACGCGGATGGACTATCCGGTCACGATGGGCGCGGTGCGCGCGGTGGCACGCTACGTCAGCCAGATCCTGGCTGCATCATAAGAGGTCAACGAAAAGTGGCTAAGAGCGACTACTACGGCACCCTCGGGGTGCGCCGTGACGCCAGTGCGGAAGAGATCAAGAAGGCGTACCGACGTCTGGCGCGCGAACTGCATCCTGACGTCAACCCCGACCCCGAGACTCAGGAGCGCTTCAAGGAGATCACCCAGGCCTACGAGGTCCTGTCCGACTCCAGCAAGCGGCAGATGTACGACATGGGGGCCGACCCGTTCGCCTCGGGCGGTGCGGGGGCCGGAGGCTTCGGTGCCGGTTTCCCGTTCAGCGACATCATGGACGCCTTCTTCGGTGCGGCCGGTGGCGGCGGCGGTCGCGGCCCCCGCTCGCGTGCCCGTCGCGGACGCAACGCCACCATCCGGGTCGAGCTCGACCTGCGCGAGTCGGGCTTCGGCACGACCCGTGAGCTGGTCGTCGACACCGCGGTGGTCTGCGAGGTCTGCACGGGTTCGGGCGCCGCCGCAGGCACCCACCCCGACACCTGTGACATGTGTCATGGCCGGGGCGAGGTCTCCCAGGTCACCCGCTCCTTCCTCGGCCAGGTCATGACCTCACGGCCCTGTCCCCAGTGCGGCGGCTTCGGGTCGATCATCCGCCACCCCTGCCAGGAGTGCTCCGGCGACGGCCGGGTCCGTACCCGGCGGACCATCAAGGTCCGCATCCCGGCCGGGGTGGAGGACGGCACCCACATCCAGCTCGCCGGAGAGGGTGAGATCGGCCCAGGTGGCGGCCCGCCCGGCGACCTGTTCCTGGAGATCGTCGAGCGCCCCCACGAGATCTTCGAGCGGCGCGGCGACGACCTGCACTGCACGGTGCAGATCCCGATGACCGCGGCCGCGCTCGGCACCATCCTGACCATGGAGACGCTCGACGGAGCCGAGGAGCTGGACATCCGTCCCGGTACGCAGTCGGGGCAGACGATCCCGCTCTACGGCCGCGGTGTGCAGCGCCTGAACGAGACCGGCCGCGGCGATCTGCTGATCCATGTGAACGTGGAGACCCCCTCCCGTCTCGATACGGCACAGGAGGAGCTGCTGAGGGAGCTCGCCAAGCTCCGCGGCGAGGAGCGCCCGCCCGGCAAGTTCGCCCCCGGGCAGCAGAGTTTCTTCTCCCGGCTGCGGGACGCCTTCAATGGCCGCTGACCCGGACCGCTCCCGCTCACGCCCCGACGGCTCATGACCGTTCCGGTCTTCCTGGCCGAACCCGCCGACCTGGCCAGGCCGGAGTTCGTCTTCGGCGGCCCCGAAGGGCGCCACGCGGCGGCCGTACGGCGGCTGCGGGCCGGGGAGCGGCTTGACCTGACGGACGGGGCGGGCTCCGTCGCCGAGTGCGTGGTGATCGAGGCGGGCAAGGATTCGCTCCGGGTCCAGGTACTGCGCCGTCACGAGGTGCCCGTGCCGTCCCCGCGTCTGGTCGTGGTCCAGGGGCTGCCCAAGGGCGACCGGGGCGAGCTGGCCGTGGAGATGATGACCGAGGCGGGGGTGGACGTGATCGTCCCCTGGGCCGCGGCCAGGTGTGTCACCCAGTGGAAGGGCGAGCGCGCGGCCAAGGCGCTGGCCCGCTGGCGCTCCACGGCGCGTGAGGCGGGCAAGCAGTCACGTCGCTTCCGCCTGCCCGAGGTGACCGAGCTCGCCTCCACCGCCGGGGTCGCCGCCCTGCTGTCGGCGGCGGCGCTCGGCGTCGTGCTGCACGAGGAGGCCGCCTCCCCGCTGTCCGGCCTGCCGCTCCCCGCGGGCGGCGACATCGTCGTGGTGGTCGGCCCGGAGGGTGGGGTGTCGCAGGAGGAGATCGCCGTCTTCCGCGAGGCCAAGGCGGTGCCGGCGCTGCTCGGGCCGACGGTGCTGCGTACCTCGACGGCCGGGGTCGTCGCGGCGGCGGTGCTCCAGACACGCAGCGGCCGCTGGTGATCCCCGGCCGGCGGTTCTGAGCCCCGCGCCCGGTGCCTTCCGCCTACCGCGTCGGGCACCGTGGCACGCCGCGGCTCCCTCCTCCGCCCCGTGGGACTCCTCCGCCTCGGGAGAGGCCGTCCGACCGATCCTCGGCACGCCGGGATCCGCCGGACAGGGCCTAGCTGCTGACCGGGGTCGGCGCGGGGATGCTCGCCTCCGTCGGCATCGGGGGCGACGCGTCATCGGACGGCCCGCACTCATTGGCCGAGCACGGGCTCTCCGAGGGAGCCGGCGGTCTCGTCTTCGTCGGCGCGGGGGTCGCCTCGGCCTCCTCGCACTGCTTGGAGATCCCGCTGGGGTCGACCGGCGGTTCGTCGAGGGGGGTGGGGCAGGTGGGCGTCGGCGTCGGCCTGGGAGCCGGCGGTGCCGGGGTCGCCTTGGAGGTCGGCCTCGTGCTGGGCGTCGTGCTCCTGGACGGCGTGGGCGTCGGCGGGAGCGTGCCGTTGCCCGCCTCCGACTTGCCGACGGCGGGGGGCTGGGCGGGGCCGGACGACGGCTGGGACGGAGCCGGGGGCCTTGAGGTGGCTGATCCGTCCGGCGGGGGAGTGGACTCGGTGAAGTTGACCGTGCCGGTGCTCACCTGGGGGATCACCTGTTCGCGGAACTGGGGGACCACCATGACGATGGTCGCCGCGACGAGGAGCGCACCGGCGACGGAGGCTCCGGTCCGCCACCACGTCAGCCAGCGGAGCCCACGTCGCTCGATACGGGCGCGAATTATCTCCAGCCCGTCAGGGGAGGGAACGACCGAGTTCGCCTCCGCGCTGAGCGCACGGCGGAGCAGCTCGCCGTACTCATCCGGGGAGTCGGTCATGACAGTTGCTCCAGTGAGGTTCGTAGGGCGGCCATGCCGCGAGCGGTGTGGCTCTTGACCGCGCCTTTGCTGATGCCCATCGCGTGGGCGATCTGCGCCTCGGACAGGTCTCCGTAGTAGCGCAGGACCAGGGCCTCCCGCTGGCGCGCGGGCAGCCCGCGGAGCGCCTCGATGACGGCGGAGCGCTCGAACTCGCCGATCGCCCCGTTCTCGGCGCTCGGCGCGTCGGGCATGCCCTTGGGCGCGTACTTCTCGACGACCGCCCGGTGCCGAAGCACCGAACGTGATCGGTTCACGACCGACTGTCGCAGGTAGGCCAGTGCCTTGTCGGTGTCGCGCAGGCGACGCCAGGCGCCATGGATGGCGACGAACGCGTCCTGCACGACCTCCTCCGCGGTCGCCATGTCGCGAACGAGGAGTACGGCGAGACGGACAAGAGACCGATAGTGCGCGCTGTAGAGCGCGGTAACGGCCATGTCGGCATCCCACCCGACGGGCGCCGCCCCGAGCGATCTGTCTGCCACGAGGGTCTCGGTGGTCACATCAGTGGGACGCTCGGCCTTCCCAGAGGGTTTACGCTCTTCCGGTTCATTAAGGGGCATGACCCAGTCGTGTCCTCGCCAGGCGGCCATATGGTGCTGTGCGCAAAGGCTGTCTTGGTTGAAGTTTTGCACAACCACCATATCCGGGCGGATCTTTGTTTGCTGGCGGGAACCATCACCGATTCACAACGTCCTCGGCGATAAGGTGCCTGCATGGTGAGCGAAGCCGACTGCCTGTTCTGCAAGATCGTGGCCGGGGAGATCCCCGCGGAGATCGTCTATGAGACCGATCGCACGCTGGCCTTCCGTGACGTCAACCCCCAGGCGCCGACCCATGTGCTGGTGGTCCCCAGGGAGCACCATCGGGACGCCGCGGCGCTGGCGGCCGCCGACCAGGGGCTGGCCGACGACGTGCTCAAGACCGCGCACGCGGTCGCCAGTCAGGAGGGAGTCGCGGAATCGGGCTACCGGCTGGTGTTCAACACCGGACCCGAGGCCGGTCAGACCGTCTTCCACGTGCATGGACACGTGATCGGGGGGCGCGGGCTGAAGTGGCCGCCCGGCTGAAAACCGGCAAGCGCGATCCTGGCGATCACGGATACGATGGCGTTGAAGTTCCACGCCTATATCTGGAGGCGAACAGGCCGTAGGGCCAGCTCATGTCCGAGACAAACGATTCCAGCAGAACGTCGCCGAGGTCCAGGGGTTCCAGCCGGACTCAGGCAAAGGTGGTGATTCCGGACGATCAGTCGATGGTCAGCCTGCTGGGCTCGCGCGATGAGCTGTTGCGCGTCATCGAGGGCGCCTTTCGCGCCGACATCCACGTCCGGGGCAACGAGATCACCGTCACCGGCAGCCCGGAGGAGAGCAGCACCGTGGTGCGGCTCTTCGAGGAGATGTCCGAACTCGTCCGCGGAGGCGCGCAGCTCACGGTCGACGCGGTCGAGCGCAGCATCGCCATGTTGCGGATGACCTCCGACCGTCCCGCCGAGGTGCTCTCGCTGGACATCATCTCCTCGCGGGGCCGGACCATCCGCCCGAAGACCGTGAACCAGAAGCGGTACGTCGACGCGATCGACAAGTTCACCGTCGTCTTCGGCATCGGCCCGGCCGGCACGGGCAAGACCTACCTCGCGATGGCGAAGGCCGTGAAGGCCCTCCAGGAGAAGAAGGTCAACCGGATCATCCTCACCCGCCCCGCGGTCGAGGCGGGCGAGCGGCTGGGCTTCCTGCCGGGAACGCTCTACGAGAAGATCGACCCTTACCTGCGCCCGCTCTACGACGCGCTGCACGACATGCTCGATCCCGAGTCGATCCCCCGGCTGATGGCCGCGGGCACGATCGAGGTGGCCCCCCTCGCCTACATGCGGGGCCGCACGCTCAACGACGCCTACATCATCCTGGACGAGGCGCAGAACACCTCGCCGGAGCAGATGAAGATGTTCCTGACCCGGCTGGGGTTCAACTCGAAGATCGTCGTCACCGGCGACGTCACCCAGGTCGACCTGCCGAACGGCACGCAGAGCGGTCTGCGGGTCGTCCAGGACATCCTCGAAGGCATCTCTGACATCCACTTCAGCCGTCTGACCAGCGACGACGTGGTGCGCCACAAGCTGGTGGGCGACATCGTGGACGCGTACGGGCGCTATGACGAGACGCAGCGCCAACGCGCGCCGCAGCAGATCAAGGGCATGGTCAAGCAGCGTCCTCGGGAGAGGACATGAGCGCGGAACGATTCCGGAGCGGGTCGCGCGGCACGGGGGAAGCAGGGGGGGACCTGTGAGCGTCGAGGTCAACAACGAGTCCGGCGTCGAGATCGACGAGGGGCTCATCGTCTCGCTGGCCGGGCATGTGCTGGAGCGGATGGGCATCAACCCGCTCGCCGAGCTGTCGATCCTGGTCGTCGACGAGGAGACCATGTCGGTTCTGCACGAACGGTGGATGGGGGAGCCGGGCCCCACGGACGTGCTCGCCTTCCCGATGGACGAGCTGCGGCCGGGACCGGGCGCGGGGGCACGGCAGGAGGGTGACTCGCCCACCGACCCGGCGCTCCTCGGTGACGTGGTGCTCTGCCCGCAGGTGGCCGCCAAGCAGGGGGCCGAGGCCGGGCACGGCACCGAGGCCGAGCTGGAGTTGCTGTGCACGCACGGCATCCTCCACCTGCTCGGCTACGACCACGCCGAGCCCGAGGAGCACAAGGAGATGTTCGGCCTTCAGGGCGAGCTTCTGGAGTCGTGGCAGGAGGTGCGCCCCCAGCGGTGAACCTCGCCAACGGGTGGTTGTTCTCCGCCGTCGTCCTCGTCGTGGTCGGCGGGTTGATCGCCAGCGCGGAGACGGCTCTGACTCGTATCTCAAGGGTTCGCGCGGAGGAGTTCGTCCGTGACGGCCGCCGGGGCGCGGTGCGTCTGCAGGCCATCGTCGCCGACCCGCCGCGCTACCTGAACCTCCTGCTCCTGCTCCGGCTGAGCTGCGAGCTGGTCGCCACGGTGATCGGCACGCTGCTCTTCATCGACTGGCTCGGGGACCAGGGCTGGGCCTACGCCGCGGCGGCGGCGGTCATGATCGTCGTCAGTTACGTGATCGTCGGGGTCTCCCCGCGCACGCTGGGCCGCCAGCACGCCGAGCCCATCGCGCTCGCCAGCGCCCCCGTGGTGTACGGCCTGACCCGGATCTTCGGCCCCCTGCCCAAGCTGCTCATCCTGCTCGGCAACGCGGTGACGCCGGGCAAGGGCTTTCGCGAGGGCCCCTTCACCTCCGAGGCGGAGCTGCGGGACCTGGTCGATCTGGCCGAGGAGCGCAGGGTCATCGAGCCAGACGAGCGGGAGATGATCCATTCGGTCTTCGAGCTCGGCGACACCCTGGTCCGCGAGGTCATGGTGCCCCGCACCGACATGGTGTTCATCGAGCGCGGCAAGACGCTGAGCCAGGCCATGTCCCTCGCGCTGCGCAGCGGTTTCTCCCGGATTCCCGTGGTCGGCGAGAACGAGGACGACGTCATCGGCATCGCCTACCTCAAGGACATCGCACGCCGGGTGCAGGACACCGGTGACGACGGGCGCGCCGAGCCGGTGGAGTCCATCATGCGCCCGGCCACCTACGTGCCGGAGAGCAAGCCGATCGACCAACTGCTGCGCGAGATGCAGGCCCGCCAGATCCACCAGGCCATCGTCATCGACGAGTACGGTGGCACGGCCGGCCTGGTCACCATCGAGGACATCCTGGAAGAGATCGTCGGTGAGATCACCGACGAGTACGACCAGGAGGTCCCCAGGGTGGAGCCGCTTGAGGGCGGCGCGGTACGGGTGACCGCCAGGCTCCCGGTGGACGATCTGGAAGACCTGTTCGGCATCGAACTGGAGGTCGACGACGTCGAGACCGTCGGAGGGCTGCTGGCACACGCGCTGGGCCGGGTGCCGATCGCCGGTTCCCAGGCGGTGGTGGAGGGTCTCAGCCTGACGGCCGAGAGCCTCGCCGGGCGTCGCAACCGGATCGGCACGGTCCTCGTCACCAGGATCGCCCCCGCGGAGCCCGACTCGGTCTCGGCCTCCCCCGACCAGTGACGGGCTGGGGCGGTGGATTTGCCCCAAGTCGTCCGCAAGTGCTCTGCAAGCGGCACGGGTGATGCTTCTCGCACGGCACCTGGTCGCGCGGGAGCCGGTGGGAGATCCCCGCGTCCGGAGGGGTTCGCGGCGCGTGGGTCGGCTCACGGGGGAGAAGAGTTCACGTAGGGCTTCGTGGCCGTCCTGCGTCACTCGCTTAGGGGTGTTCTCGACCGTGAAATACGGTTGAGGGCACCCTTAGGCGTTTCTTAATGATTGCCGCTTTTGCGGACGGGGAAGAAAGCGAGTCGGCGAGGACGAGACGCCTCGCACATGACATCGGGGGGATGGTCATGACGCGGGGGATGAATATTGTCGTTTTTGCGGTGTTATGTGGACTTATCGTGGGCGGGGCGGCCGGATGCGCCGGCGGAGCGGGGGCCGGCGACGCGATGGACGGCGCCGCGGAGCTGAACCGGCTGCGGGGAGTGCTCGACGAGACACGAGGGCTGCCCGACGGGTTCTCGGCCCGTCCGCGGGACGGCTGGCGCGCCCCGTTCCAGCCGGTGAACGAGGACTGCCGGCTCGTTCTCGACACCGCGGGAGGCAGGCCGCCGCAGCGGGCACTGGGGGCGCGGGCGGCCGTGACCTACCAGGGTGACGGAGTCGGGGAGCTGGCCGGATTCGGTCTGGCCTCCTACCGCGGTGACGACGCCGAGCTTCACTTCAACGAGCTCACGGAGGCGCTGAGCGGCTGTCCGGTCGCACGTGCCCAGGTGGCGGGCCGCGGCACCGCTCTTCGGGTCTCCCCCCTGAACCTGGCAGGGGTCGGTGACGAGGTGCAGGCCAGGCGGCTGAACGGAAAGCTGAACGGATATCCGTACGAGATGCACCTGGTGTTCGCCCTCAGCGGCCATACCCTGATCTCACTGGTGCACGCCGGTGTCAGGGACGTCGACGCCGAGCGCACCCGGGAGCTCGCCCGCCTGCTGGTCGACGAGGTCGCCGCCTGAGCGAGGCGGCAGCCGTGTCGTTTTGGTGCCGGGAGCTGAATACCCTTGTGCTGTGAGTGACGCGACCCTCGATCCCGAGGACAAGAAGATCATCGTGCTGGCCCGTTCCGCCCGTGCACGCAACGGAGCCGCCGAGGGCGCGGCCGTACGGGACGAGACAGGCCGGACCTACTCGGCGACCAACGTGGCGCTGCCGTCGCTGACCCTGTCGGCGATCCAGGTCGCCGTGGCGATGGCGGTGTCCGGTGGAGCGGAGTCGCTGGAGGCGGCCGCGCTGGTCACCGCGGGTGAGGGGCCCTCCGACGACGACACGCGGGCGGTCCGCGACCTGGGTGCCGAGACCCTGCTCGTGGCCGGTCCTGACGGGACACCGCGTCAGAGCTGAGTCCGGCATCGGCGACAATGGTTGACGTGAGTTCCTCAGCTGCTGATTTCCATGCCGGTTTCGCCTGCTTCGTCGGCCGGCCCAACGTCGGCAAGTCCACGCTGATGAACGCGTTGGTCGGCACGAAGGTGGCGATCACCTCCTCCAAGCCCCAGACGACCCGCCGGGCCATCCGTGGCATCGTGCACCGCCCCGACTCCCAGCTCGTCATCGTCGACACGCCGGGCCTGCACCGGCCCCGCACGCTCCTGGGTGAGCGGCTGGACAGCCTGGTGCTCTCCACCCTCACCGAGGTCGACGTGATCGGCTTCTGCGTGCCCGCCAACGAGCCCATCGGCAAGGGCGACCGGTTCATCGCCGAGAAGCTCGCGGGCGTCAAGAAGACCCCGGTGGTCGCCGTGGTGACCAAGTGCGACCTGGCGACCCGCGAGCAGATCGCCGCGCAGCTGCTCGCGGTCTCCCAGCTCGCCGAGTTCGATGACATCGTGCCGGTCTCCGCGCAGTCGGGTGAGCAGCTCGACGTGCTGGCCGACGTGCTGGTCCAGCGCCTGCCCCAGAGCCCGCCGCTGTACGAGGGAGGACAGCTCACCGACGAGCCCGAGCAGGTGCTGGTCGGCGAGCTGATCCGGGAGGCGGCCCTGGAGGGGGTGCGCGACGAGTTGCCGCATTCGATCGCGGTGGTCGTCGACGAGATGCTTCCCAGACAGGGGCGTGACGACCTCCTCGACATCTACGCTCACATGTTCGTCGAGCGTCCGTCCCAGAAGGCCATCGTGATCGGGCACAAGGGCTCCCGGCTGAAGGATGTCGGCAGCCGCGCCCGCCGGCAGATCGAGGCGCTCCTCGGCACCCGCGTCTACCTCGACCTGCGCATCAGCGTCGCCAAGGACTGGCAGCGCGACCCCAAGCAGCTCCGCCGCCTGGGTTTCTACGACTGACGGTTCCCGGCACGGCGGCGCGAGCCGCGGCTGTGCGGGCCCGGCTCCCGGGGACCGTGGCGGTGCTCCCTCAGTGCTCCCTCAGTGCTCCCTCAGTGCCCCTCAGCGGCGGTCGGTGATGGCCTCCTCTCCCTGCCCGAGCCGTCGCCGCAGCTCGACCGCGTCCCGGCCGAGCGCGGAGACCAGGGTGGCCGGCCCGGCCAGGGGCAGGGCGGCCCAGCCCTGGCCGACCACCGTCTCCGGCGCCCGGCCGGTGATCAGGATGCTGCCCACGCAGCGGGCGTCGCCGTAGACGGCGGGACTGCCGTCGATCTCCGGGTCGCCCACCACGAACTCCTGCCGGAGCAGCGGGACCCCTCCGAGAACGGCGTCGAAGCGTGAGTGGCAGCGTCCGGGGCGCTCGCCGTACCGGCCGAAGACGATCTCCTCGCGCCAGCGCACCCGCGCGTCCTCGGCCAGATCGAGCCGGACGACCATGCGGTGCAGGCAGCCCGCCGCGAGCACCGTCGGTTCTGGCGCGAACCTGAGCGAGGCGCCCGCGCCGACCCGGGCCGTGATCGTCATCAGTGACTCGGCCCCCGCGGGGCCGGGCAGCACCAGAGTGCTCGCGACCGACCGCACCTCCAGTTCGGTTCCCGGCGCCACCTCGATGTCGAGGGCCAGATCGTCACCGCCCAGCGGACCCGCCGCGGTGGACACCAGGTGCACCCGGCCGGGCGCGGTCGCCCGCAGCGTGAGCGGTGGGCCGGAACGCATCGTGGCGAGGACGGTCCGGCCGGCCGCGTCCCGCCGGGTGGCGATCGCCGCCCGCGCCCTCATCGCCCGCCGTCCTGCCTGCTCCGGCCGTGGTACGGACCCCGCCGGCGCCGGCGCCGGAGCGGGCAGGACGGGTGCGGGGACCGGGTCGGTGAGGGGCATGGGTCAGGCGTGGGAGTGCTCGTGGGCCCAGGACTCGACGAGGCCGGTGACCCATTCGGAGACCGCGTACGCTCGTGGATCCTCCCTGATCGAGGTGAAAAGCACGGGTTTGCCGTCCCGTACGGCCGCCGCGTCGCGTGACATGACCGTGAGGTCCGCGCCGACCATCGGGGCCAGATCGGTCTTGTTGATCACGAGCAGGTCGGCCGTCGTCACGCCGGGGCCGCCCTTGCGCGGGACCTTGTCGCCGCCGGACACGTCCAGCACGAAGATCTGCCGATCGGCCAGGCCCCTGCTGAAGGTGGCGGTGAGGTTGTCCCCGCCGCTCTCCACGATCACCAGGTCGAGCGGGCCGAACCGCTCCTCCAGGGTCTCCACCGCGTCGAGGTTGGCCGCGATGTCGTCCCGGATGGCGGTGTGCGGGCAGCACCCGGTCTGCACGGCGACGATCCGCTCCGGGTCGAGCACGCCCGCCCTGCGCAGGAAGTCGGCGTCCTCGGTGGTGTAGATGTCGTTGGTGACCACGCCCAGGTGCATGAACGGGCCGAGTGTCCGGCACAGCGCCGCGGTCAGCGCGGTCTTGCCGCTGCCGACGGGGCCTCCGATGCCCAGGCGTAACGCCCGGCCGTGCGGGTCGGCCGCATGGTGGTGGTCGTCGTGGTTGGCGCCCATATGGGTCACCGTCCTTCCAGATGGTCGTCAGGAGACGAAAAGCCGTAGATCCGCACGAATGTGGTGTTCGGCGAGCAGGTCGAGCGCGGGGGAGGCATGCGCGGGCAGCGCCTCCCAGCCGGTGGGGACGGTGGCCGCGACCCTTTCCAAGGCCGGGGCGAGATCGGCGAGCAGTCGGTGGACGGCGACGGGGTCGAGGCCGAGCAGCCGTACCGCCGCCGTGGCGGGTCCGGTGACGGAGGTGTAGGCCGCCGCGAGGGCGGCCTCGGCGGGGGAGCATCCCGCCACGGCCGCCACCGCGCCGAGCGCGAGGGGATGGTGGGCGCCCTGGGGCAGGGCCCCGGCCAGCGTGTCGAGCACCGGGGAGGGCCAGATCCTCCGCGAGGTCCGCAGCAGCAGCCTGCCCTGGGTGCGGCTCGCCTCCCGCTGGGCGGGCGAGGAGATCCTGGCGTCTGCCTCCGCGTCCAGCCGCGTCCACTCCGGGCGGCCGGTCGCCGCGGGGGGAGACGCGCCGAGATCGCAGGCCGCGGCGGCGAGGGCGGCCGTCACCAGGCCCGCGGTGGCCAGCCGGCCCCGCAGGAAGGCGGCGAGGCCGGCGAGGTCGTGGATCGCGCCGATCCTGACCGCCTCCTCGGCGCCACCGGAGTGACCGTGCCCCCCGGCGGGCAGCCGGGAATCGGCCAGCAGCAGCAGCGCGGCGTTCATCCGGGGCTCCCTTCGGCCGGGCAGGAGATCAGAACAGGAAGTAGCGCTGGGTCATGGGCAGGGTCTCGGCGGGGGCGGGTTCGATCAGGTCGCCGTCGACGCTGACCGCGAAGGTGTCGGGGTCGACGTCGATCCTGGGCATGGCGTCGTTCAGCGGCATGCTCTCCTTGCCCCTGCGGCGGACGTCGGCCACCGGCAGCAGGCGCCTGCGTACGGCCAGCCGGTCGGCGAGGCCGTCCTCGATCGCTAGCGGGGCGACGAAGTGGACGGACGTGGCGGCGGCGGTGACCGGGGCGGCACCGAACATCGGGCGCGGCATGACCGGCTGCGGGGTCGGGATGGAGGCGTTCGCGTCGCCCATCTGGGCGTAGGCGATCACACCGCCCTTGACCACCAGGTTCGGTTTGATACCGAAGAAGGCCGGGTCCCACAGGACCAGGTCGGCCAGCTTGCCGGTCTCCACCGAGCCGACCTCGCCGTCCAGGCCGTGGGCCACGGCCGGGCAGATCGTGTACTTGGCGACGTAGCGCCGGGCCCGGAGGTTGTCGGCGGGGCCGTCACCCGGCAGAGCCCCCCGACGGCGCTTCATCACGTGCGCGGTCTGCCAGGTCCGGATGATCGTCTCGCCCACCCGGCCCATCGCCTGCGAGTCCGAGCCGATCATCGAGATCGCGCCCATGTCGTGCAGGATGTCCTCGGCCGCCATTGTGGACGGCCGGATCCGGGACTCGGCGAACGCCAGGTCCTCGGGGATGGACGGGTTGAGGTGGTGGCAGACCATCAGCATGTCGAGGTGCTCGTCGAGCGTGTTGACGGTGTGCGGGCGGGTCGGGTTGGTCGAGGACGGCAGGATGTTGCCGTAGGAGGCGACCCGGATGATGTCGGGCGCGTGCCCGCCGCCGGCTCCCTCGGTGTGGTAGGCGTGGATCATCCGGTCGCCGATCGCCGCCAGCGTCGACTCCACGAACCCGGCCTCGTTGAGGGTGTCGGTGTGGATCGTGACCTGGGTGCCGGTGGCATCGGCCACCGACAGGCAGGCGTCGATGGCGGCCGGGGTGGTGCCCCAGTCCTCGTGCAGCTTGAAACCGGAGGCCCCGGCGCGGAGCTGTTCCAGCAGCCCCTCGCGGCTGACCGTGTTGCCCTTGCCGAGCAGCGCGACGTTGATCGGGTAGGAGTCGAGAGACTCCAGCATCCGGGCGAGATACCAGGTGCCGGTGACGGTGGTGGCCTTGGTGCCCTCGGCGGGCCCGGTGCCGCCGCCCACGATGGTCGTCACTCCCGCGGCGAGGGCCTCGTCGAGGATCTGCGGGCAGATCAGGTGGACGTGGGAGTCGATCGCCCCGGCGGTCAGGATCTTCCCGTTGCCCGCGAGGATCTCGGTCGAGGGGCCGATCACCAGGTCCGGATGAACACCGTCCATGGTGTCGGGGTTTCCGGCCTTGCCGATCGCCACGATACGGCCGTCCCTGACTCCGATGTCCGCCTTGACCACGCCCCAGTGGTCGAGGATCACCGCGCCGGTGATCACCAGGTCGGGTGCGCCCTCGGCCCTGGTGGTCCTGGCCTGGCCCATCGACTCCCTGATGACCTTGCCGCCGCCGAAGACCGCCTCGTCGCCCGCTCCGGCGGGGCCCGTCGACAGGTCCTCGGTGACCTCGATGAGCAGGTCGGTGTCCGCCAGCCTGATCCGATCACCGACGGTGGGGCCGTAGAGCGCGGCGTAGCGGGATCGTTCAATGAACACCGGGACTCCCATCGAGAGGTCCGGCCCATTCGGGACGGAGACCGGGGACGATCCGCAGCCCGCCGATCGGCACGAGGGTCACGTCGCGCTCCACACCGGGTTCGAACCGCACCGCCGTACCCGCGGGGACGTCGAGCCGGGTGCCCCAGGCCGCCTGGCGGTCGAACTCCAGGCCGGGGTTGCACGCGGAGAAGTGGTAGTGCGAGCCGACCTGGATCGGCCGGTCCGCGGTGTTGACGACGCGGACGGTGACGCGCTCGCGGCCCGGATTGAGCGGGATGGGCGTGTCGCCGTACAGGATCTCGCCGGGTGTCATCGGCGCTCACCGCTCCTTGGGGTCACGGGATCGGCTGGTGGACGGTGACGAGCTTGGTGCCGTCGGGGAAGGTGGCCTCGATCTGCACGGACGACAGCATCTCGGGCACCCCCTCCATGACGTCGTCGCGGGAGAGCACCTTGCGCCCCGCCTCCATCAGTTCGGCGACGGTCCGCCCGTCCCTGGCCCCCTCCATGAGGAAGGACGCGATGATCGCGGTGGCCTCGGGGTGGTTGAGCCGGAGGCCACGTGACCTGCGGTCGCGGGCGAGACCGGCGGCGACGTGGATGAGCAGGCGTTCCTGCTCGTGTGGTGTGAGCCGCATTCCCGGACCATAGGAACCGGTGGTTTCGGTGACGTTGCACGTCGATGTCGTGTCGGTTTCCAGGTGGCGCGGGCTGTACGAACGGAGGAAGGGCGGCATGGAGCCGCCCTTCCTCCGCGGGGAGGTTCGGTGCGTCCGGTCAACGCATCCTGAAGGTGGTCAGAACCGCGGCGTGGTCGGAGGTCCAGGCGTTGCCTGAGTGGCCGGGTATGGGGGCGGGGGTGCCCTCGACCAGGGCGCTGGAGTCCAGCACCCGGAGATCGCCCGCGTAGTGTACGAAGTCGATCCGGTCCTGCGGCTCCGGCTCGCCCTTGTGGGCGTCGTGGCCGTAGCCGCCGGTGAAGGTCGGGTAGATCGGTGACCAGGTGATGCCGGGGGCGGCGACCGGGTCGGGGTGGGCGACCCGGAAGGAGTCCTTCAGGCCCGCCTTCTCCGGCAGGACCGAGGCGGGCCAGGCCACGGAGTCATAGCCGCAGCGCCTGGTCGCGGGCGTCCAGTCCAGGTGCGAGGGAGCGTTGAAGTCACCGGTCAGCAGGACGGGGGTCCGCTTCGCGTCCCGCAGGTCGGACTGCATGGCCGCGAGGACCGCGGTGATCTGCGGGGTGCGCCCCGAGGAGACCTCGTTGGCCAGGAGCCGCTCGTGGCTCATCTTCCCGAAGCAGGCGTCGTAGGGACCGTAGGGCGTGTAGCCGAGGTGGACATTCCAGATGACGACGTCCTGCCTGTGCTGGTCGTCGACCCGGATCCTGGCGGTGATCCCGGCCAGTCCCGACGCGGCCGGGAGCGGGCCGCGCGAGGTGATCGGGTAGCGGCTGACGATGCCCAGGTCGTTCCCGGCCTGGAAGTGTTCCCAGCCCAGCGCCTCGGCCAGTTCCTTCGCGGAGGTGCCGGAGGTCTCCTGCATACCGACCACGTCCACGTCCTGGTCGAGCAGGAACTTCAGCTGCTTCTCGCGGGCGCCCTTCACCTGGCTGCCGCCGTGCCAGAGGTTCCAGCTCATCGCCTTGAGGTCGGGCACGAGCTTGGCGCCCGGAACCCTGACCTCGATCGCCGCGGTCACCGAGGCGGTCTCGCCGGCGCCGTTGCGCGCCTCGATCCGCACGGCCGCGGGCCGGAGCGCGTCCGGCGGGCGCGGGGTGCCCGAGATCCTGCCGTCCGAGCCGACGGTGACCCAGCGGGGCCCGGAGGTCTTGCGGAACGTCAGGCCCTCGGCGTCACCCCGGGTGAGGCCGCCGACGGTCGCGGCGTACGGCTTCAGCGCGCGGGCGTTGCGCAACGGGACGCGGTCGCTGACGAAGTGCAGCGGTTCGGCGCTCACGATCTTCAACTTGACGGGCTGGGCGAGCCAGGCATAGCCGTCCTTGGCCAGGGAGTAGGCGACGTAGTCACCCGGTTCGAGACCGTCGGTGGGCAGCGTGGCGGTGCCGGAGCCCTCGGGGATGTAGACCCACTTCAGGGAGGGGCCGACGTATTTCTCGGCGACCGGGCCGTTGCCGGGGTCCGTATACAGGCCGATCCAGTTCTTCGGGTCGGGACGGGGGGTGGAGTAGGTCAGGCTGATCGGTTCACCGGCCTTCACCGAAGCCGAGATGACGTTCAGCGTGCCGTCCGTGGCGGCGAAGGCAGGGACGTTCACCAGGCCGCTTGTCAGACCGAGTGTCACTACGGCTGCCGCCACCATGAATAACCGGCGCATTCAGGCTCCTTATGGGGTTCTTGAGGCGAGATAAGCCTGAAGCGCCCCGGTAACGGCATGGTGTATGACGACTGTCATTCAGATTGCGCGCACCGGAAACTCATTACCGCTGCTCAGTATCACGTCGTTTCGCGATTTGTCTGTACAAGTGCGTGCAGTCTGTCTGTATCGCTGCGCTCTGTCACGGCGGTGATATGCCGGTAAGACGCAATTAACAACCGCGAACTAGGCGGGAAACCTCACTCAGTCACCTTGGCGGCAGATAGATCGGTGCGGGGGCCGTACCGGCAAGGAGGAAAGTCATTGAGGAAGACAGCATGGTGCTCCGTGGTGGCCGTCGCGGCGCTGGCCGCGACGCTGACCGCCTGCGGCGGTGAAGCCCCTGCGAACAAGGACGCGGCCGCCGCGAGTGGCGGTGACGGAGACATCAAGGTCGGCATCCTGCACTCGCTGAGCGGCACCATGGCCATCAGCGAGGTGACCGTCAGGGACGCCGAACTGCTCGCCATCGAGGAGATCAACGCCGCCGGGGGAGTGCTCGGCAAGAAGCTGGTCCCCGTGGTGGAGGACGGCGCGTCCGACTGGCCCACCTTCGCGGAGAAGGCCACCAAGCTCATCCGCCAGGACAAGGTCGCCACCACCTTCGGCGGGTGGACCTCCGCCAGCCGCAAGGCGATGCTGCCGGTCTTCGAGCGGAGCAAGGCCCTGCTGTGGTACCCGGTGCAGTACGAGGGCCTGGAGAGCTCGCCGTACATCTTCTACACCGGCGCCACCACCAACCAGCAGATCATCCCCGGCCTCGACTACCTCAAGGAACAGGGCAAGAAGAAGATCTTCCTGGTCGGCAGCGACTACGTCTTCCCCAGGACCGCCAACAAGATCATCAAGGCGTACGCGGCGGCGAACGACATGGAGATCCTCGGCGAGGAGTACACCCCGCTCGGCCACACCGAGTACAGCACGCTGACCAACAAGGTCCTCCAGGCCAAGCCGGACGCCGTCTTCAACACCCTCAACGGCGACAGCAACGTCGCCTTCTTCAAGCAGCTCAACAGCGCCGGGGTCACCGCGGAGAAGATGCCCGTGCTGTCGGTGAGCGTCGCCGAGGAGGAGGTCAAGGGCATCGGCGTCGACAACATCGCCGGCCACCCCGTCGCCTGGAACTACTACCAGACCACCGAGAACGCGGCCAACGAGAAGTTCGTCGCCGCGTTCAAGGCCAAGTACGGCGCGGACAAGGTGACCTCCGACCCGATGGAGGCCGGATACAACGCCGTCTACCTCTGGGCCGAGGCCGTCAAGAAGGCCGGCAGCGTCGAGGTCGAGGCGGTCAGGAAGGCGGCGGGCGGCATCGCGCTGGACCGTCCCGAGGGCCTCGTCACCATCGACGGTGAGAACCAGCACATGTACAAGACGGCCAGGATCGGGGTGATCCAGCCCGACGGTCTCATCAAGGAGGTCTGGAACTCCGGCCAGCCGATCAAGCCCGACCCCTACCTCAAGGGCTACCCCTGGGCGAGTGGCCTGGCCACCGGCTGACCCCCCTCAAGACAGGTTCCGGACCGGGCCGTGACCAGATCACGGAAAGTACCGTGGCGCGCCCACAACGCGGCGCGGCCCGGTTCCGGAGCCACACACTCGTAGGAAGGGGACCTTCGGTGGAGGCCTTTCTCAACCAGCTCCCGATCGGCCTGTCCATCGGCGCCGTGCTGCTCCTCATCGCCCTCGGGCTGACGTTCACGTTCGGTCAGATGGGCGTGATCAACATGGCCCACGGCGAGTTCATCATGGCCGGGGCGTACACCGCCTACCTGCTCCAGGACCTCACCGGCCGGATGGCGGTGATCGTGGCCCTGCCCGTCGCCTTCCTGGTCGCCGGGCTGATGGGGCTCATCCTGGAACGGACCGCGATCCGGCACTTCTACGGCCGCCCGCTCGACACCCTGCTGCTCACCTGGGGCGTCAGCCTCGTGCTCCAGCAACTCGCCCGCGACCTGTTCGGGGCGCCCAACGTGCAGGTCCAGGCACCCACCTGGCTGCAGGGCGGCATCGCGTCCCTGCCGTACAACCGGCTGTTCATCTTCGGCCTGGCCGTCGCCACGGTCATCGGCATCTGGGCCTACATGAACCGCACCGGCGCCGGCCGCCGGATGCAGGCCGTGATGCAGAACCGGCAGCTGGCCGCGGTCAGCGGCATCAACACCGCCCGAGTGGACCAGCGGACCTTCTTCATCGGCTCAGGGCTGGCCGGGGTCGCCGGGGTGGCGCTCACCCTCATCGGCCCCGTCGGCCCGGCGCTGGGCACCTACTACATCGTCGACGCCTTCCTGGTGGTCGTCGCCGGAGGGCTCGGCCAGCTGCGCGGCGCCGTCATCGCCGCCGCCGGCCTCGGCCTGCTCAACTCCTACGCCGAGTTCTGGAGCGACGCCAGCCTGGCGAAGGTCATCGTGTTCGCCGCGATCATCGCCTTCCTCCAGTTCCGCCCGCAGGGCCTGTTCGTACTCCGATCGAGGGCGCTCACGTGAATCTCACCCGCCTCAGAGGGCCGGGGCTCTTCGCGGCGGTGGCCGTGCTCGCCCTGGTCGTCGCACCGCTGCTGCTGGAACCCTTCCGCCTCGGCCTGCTGGCCAAGTACCTCTGCTTCGCGATCATCGCCCTGGGCATCGGACTGGCCTGGGGGCAGGGCGGCATGCTCGTCCTCGGCCAGGGCGTGTTCTTCGGGCTCGGCGGCTACGCGATGGGCATGCACCTGAAGCTGGTGGACGCCCAGGGAGACCTGCCCGACTTCATGGTCTGGAGCGGGGTCGAGCAGCTGCCCGCGCTCTGGAAACCGTTCGCCAACCCGGTGTTCGCGCTGGCCATGGTCGTACTCGGGCCGATGCTGATCGCCACCGTGCTGGGCCTGCTGGTGTTCCGCCAGCGGGTGCGCGGCGCGTACTTCGCGATCCTCACCCAGGCGCTCGCCGCCGCGTTCGTCATCCTGCTCGTCGGCCAGCAGGGCCTGACCGGCGGCACCAACGGTCTGACCAACTTCTTCGACCTGTTCGGCCAGGACCTGGCGGCGGACTCCACCCAGCGCGGGCTCTACTTCGTGGTCGCGATCGTCACCGGGCTGCTCTACCTCGGTGCCCGCCAGCTGGTGGGCAGCCGCTTCGGGCGGCTGCTCGTCGCGATCAGGGACGGCGAGGACCGTGTCAGGTTCCTCGGCTACGACCCGGCCAGGGTGAAGACCGTCGTCTTCGCGATCTCCGCGGGCATGGCCGGGCTGGCGGGTGCCCTGTTCGTGCCGGTGGTCGGCATCATCTCGCCCGCGCTGCTGGGGGTGGTCCCCTCGCTCGAACTCGTCGTCGCGGTCGCGGTGGGCGGCAGGTTCGCCCTCGCCGGGGCCATCCTCGGCGCGGTCGTCATGGGGTACGCCAAGACCTCCTTCAGCGAGCAGTTCGCGGACGGCTGGCTCTACCTGCAGGGCGCGCTGTTCATCCTCGTGATGACCCTGGCCCCCAGAGGGATCCTCGGCCTGGCGGCGTCGGCCCGCGACGCCCTGGCCCGGTGGCCGAAGCGCCCCACGGCCCCGGAACCCCCGCCCACGGACGACGCCCCCGGCAGGAGAGTCATGGAGGAGGTCGGATGAGCCCGATCATCGAGGTACGCGGGCTGTCGGTGGTCTTCGACGGCTTCCGCGCCATCGACGGCATCGACCTGACCGTCGAGGCGGGGGAACTGCGCTTCCTGATCGGCCCCAACGGCGCGGGGAAGACCACGCTCATCGACGTCATCACCGGCCTCACCCGCCCCACCACAGGCGAGGTCGTCTTCGACGGCCGCAGCCTGGCCGGCCTGCGCGAGCACAGCATCGTCCGGCTCGGCGTCGGGCGTACCTTCCAGACCTCGGTGGTCTTCGAGGAGCTCACGGTCCTGGAGAACCTCGACCTGGCGGCCTCCTTCCGCCGCCCGCTCTGGTCGCTGGCCCGGCGCAGGCGCGGGATCTCCACGGCCGTCGCCGACGCGCTGGAGACCACGGGGCTGCGGGAGCTGGCGGACCGGCCCGCGGGGGTGCTCTCCCACGGGCAGCGGCAGTGGCTGGAGATCGGCATGCTGCTCACCCAGAGCCCCAAGCTGCTCCTGCTGGACGAGCCGGTGGCCGGGATGTCGAAGGACGAGCGGGAACGGACCGGCGAGCTGCTGACGTCAGTGGCCAACGACCACACGGTGATCGTGATCGAACATGACATGGAGTTCCTGCGCAGGTACGCCTCGCAGGTCACCGTCCTGCACGAGGGCAAGGTGCTGATCGAGGGCTCGGTGGACCAGGTCCGCGACGACCCGCGCGTGCAGGAGGTCTATCTCGGAAGGAAGCGCGGAGATGCTGTCAGTACAGGATCTTGACGCCGGGTACGGCAGGGCCCGGGTGCTGTTCGGGGTCTCCCTGCGGGTGGAGCCAGGGCAACTGGTGTGCGTGATGGGCCGCAACGGGGTGGGCAAGACCACCCTGCTCAACACCGTGATGGGCGTGCTGCCCGCCACCGCGGGTTCGGTCACCTTCGAGGGCCGGGACGTGACGCGCCTGCCGCCGCACGAGCGGGTACGGCTCGGCATGGCGTACGTCCCCCAGGGGCACGAGACCTTCCCTCAGCTCAGCGTGCTCGGCAACCTTCAGGTCACACTGGAGGCCTCCGGCGGCCCACAGGAGGCGCTGGAGGAGGCGCTGGAGACCTTTCCCCGGCTGAAGCCGCTGCTCAAGCGGCGTGCCGGATTCCTGTCCGGCGGACAGCAACAGCAGCTCGCGATCGCCCGCGCGCTCGTCACCCGGCCCAGGCTGCTCATCCTGGACGAGCCCACCGAGGGCATCCAGCCCTCGATCATCATCGAGATCGAGGAGGCGATCGAGCGGCTGCACGCCTCCGGCCTGTCGCTCCTGCTGGTCGAACAGTATCTGGACCTGGCGCTCCGTCTCGCCGACCGTTTTCTCATCCTCGACGCCGGGCACGTCGCTCATTCGGGGGCGGTGGAGGAATTACACGGGGAGGAAATTCACCGCCTTCTCGCCGTGTGAACCGCACTAATTCATATCAAGAAAGTCGTATTTGATCTCTTCTTGATGAAGAACCTCCCGCTGCGGGCGACGGCGACATAACCTACCCAGCAAAAAGGGAGTCCGGGGGTGTCATGGCGGAGGAACCTGCGGACGGGGGAACGCGAGCGGAGGGGACACCGGACCCTCCCGGGAATCACGGTCGCTCCGACCGGCAGCCCGGCCGCGAGACCGGCAGCCCGGCCGACGACGAGCGCGAGGGGCGATCGGGCGCCGAGACCGGCGGATCGCCCGGTGACGATCGTGACCGACGGTCCGACGATCGACATGACCGTGAGCGGCGCTTCGACGGCCGGTACGAGCGCGGCCGGTGGGACGACGACAGATACGGTCAGGAGCGCCGGTTCGACGAGCGGTACGAGCGTGACCGGCGGGACGACGACAGGTACGGCCGCGACCCGCGGCCCGAGGATGTGCGGCCCTTCGAGGACGCGTACCCCGGGGCGCGGATCGATCCGCCGGGGACGCCCGCCAGGCGCGGGTTCCGCCGGTTCCGGCTGACGGCCTGGATCGCGCTGGTCGTCGCGGCGGTCGTGGTCGGGGTGTCCGTCGCATGGGTGAACGGGCCGCCCACCGAGGCCGAGCTGCGGGAGAAGGCGGGACTCCTCAGCAAGGACAGGCTCCGGATCGGCGTGAAGGACGACACCCCGGGCATCGCCCTGAGGTCGAAGGACGGGAGCGGCTTCGAGGGCTTCGACATCGACATCGCCTACATGATCGCGGCGGATCTGGGTTTCCGGCGCGACCAGGTCGAGTTCATGTCCATCGAGACCGAGGACAGGGCGCGCATGCAGGCCCGGAACGAGAACGGGGGATTCGTCAGGGTCGACCTCGTGGTGGCGACCTTCAGCGTGACGCCCGACCGCAAGGCGGACCCCTCCGTCGGCTTCTCCACGCCCTACCTCTTCACCGAGCAGTCGGTGGTGACCAGATCCGACTACGAGGACGAACACGTCGCCTCCCTGGGGCAGCTCGAGGGCAAGAAGGTCTGCTCGCTCGGGACCTCGACCTCCCTGGTCGAGCTGAGCAAGGCGATAAGGGGCAACCCCATCGCCGAGGGCCTGATCAGCAAGTGCGTGGAGCGTCTCCGGAGGGGCGACATCGACGCGGTGACCACCGACGCGGCACTCCTGGCCGGGTTCGTCGCGCAGGACAGGAACCTGCGTCACCACGACATCGCGCTGGAGAAGACGGAGATGTGGGCTGTCAACGCGGGGCCCAACGCCGCGCTGCGCACCCTGGTCGACCTCGCGCTCTACCGTTCCTACGCCGATCCGCAGAACCAGCGCTGGGAGGAGGCGTACAAGACCCACATCGAGCCGCTGCTGAAGACCAACCCGGGGGTGAACGTGGCCCAGGCGGAGCAGCCGTGCGCGCTTCCCCCGCCGGTGCGCCGCTGGCCGTGGGAGCGGACCCTCCCCGTCCAGGATTGTCCCTCCGCCCCTTGAAGACCGACAGGCGGGTCAGGGACGCGCCGAGGAACCAGGAGTGGTTCCTCACGCTGCTGCCGGTGTTCCCGATCGTCCTGCTGGTGATGCGGCTGTGGTACGCCAGCCGGCAGGACACCCAGACGCTGCTCCTGCTCGTGCAGACCATCAGCCCGCTGGGCATGCTGAGCGCGATCCTGCTGACCACGGTGTGGGTGCTGCCCGTCGTCGTCGTCGGCGGCCGGCTCCTCGGCACCCTCTGCTGGATCAGCACGGGCCGCTCCTCATGGCTGGTGCGCGCGGCCCGGCGGCTGCCCGGCTGGGTCGCCGGCCTGGCCGTCGTGGTGGGCGTGGGCACCTGGCAACTGCGCTTCCTGCCGACGCTGATGATGCTGTCGCTCGCGCTGGCGGGCCTGATCGTGCGCGAGCGGTTCCCGGCCAACGAGGAGTTGCGGACCACGTTCTGCTACGCGCTGCCGCTGATCGCCGCGGTGCTGTCGTACGTGCTGCTGTGGCCCGCCGTCGTCACCGCGTTCGCCGAGCGGGACGTGGCGACCGCGATCCTGCTGACGCTCCCCCCGGTGTGCGCGCCGCTGCTGACCGGCCCGGTGCCCGCGGCGTCGGCCAGGGTGCTGACCCATGGCATCGCGATCGCGATGGCGGTGTTCACCCCGTTCCTGGTCGGCGCGGTCGTGATGAGGGCGCCGATCCTCCCGCTGGTCGCCCTGGAGATCACCGGGGAGAAGTCCTCCGAGGTGCTCGTGGGCTACATGGTCGCCAGTGACGACCTGATGACCACGGTCCTGCACCGCGACGGTGCGGTGAGCTTCATCTCCAACGAGCGGCTGCGGTCGAAGGTGCTCTGCCCCGACCCCGGCGAGGTGCCCAGGACATGGGCGAACCTGCACGGCTGGTACGTCGAACAGAGCGTGATCTCCTGGCTCGCCCCGGTCTCGCAGCGGACCCCGGCCGATTCACGCTGCGAGGGCCGCCCGGCCGCGGAACCCGCTCCCGTCTCACCGTCCCCGACCTCGACTCCGACTCCGGCAGGGGCCTTCGGGGCGGGCGGTCACTGACGGTAGTCCTCGACCTCGTCGATCGGGCGGGGCGCGGCGGAGTCGGGGTCCTCACCGAACTCGCGGCGGGCCCGGCGCTGCCTGAGCAGGTCCCATGCCTGGTCGAGAGCCTCCTCCAGTTGCTGGATCCGGTTGTTCTCCTCATGCGAGGAGATCGAGTGCGAAGTCAGCCTCTTCCGGAGCTCCCGCTCCTCGGCGATGAGTTCGTTGATGTGGGCGAGGATGTCGACGTCCCTCATGGCAGTTCCCCCTGTCAGAGTTCTCCTCAGGTGACCGTACCGTCGGAAGCCGAGCCGGTGGCGCCGGCGTGCTTCGCGTCGCGTGCCCATCCTCGGACGGACTCCCGGAGATCTTCGAGTTCCGCCATGTGAGACCGGGGCTCGGGCATTCGGACCCGTCTGATAGCGTGCTATGCATGCTGCGCGGGCTGCTTCTTAGCTGCCGCGACGAGGGCCTGTAAGGGCCGGCTCCCTCGTCGCGGAGCGAGCCATGCGTGTCGGCCACGATTGTTTTCCCAGTCGAGGAGCCTTTGCATGTATCCGCAGCAGCAACCCAGCCCCATGCCGTTCAAGCGCTACGAGTCCTTCGCGCCGATCCGGCTGGCCGACCGGACCTGGCCGGACAAGGTCATCGAGCGGGCACCCCGGTGGTGTGCCGTCGACCTGCGTGACGGCAACCAGGCGCTGATCGACCCCATGGACCCCCACCGCAAGCTCAAGATGTTCGAGCTGCTGGTGAAGCTGGGCTACAAGGAGATCGAGGTGGGCTTCCCCGCCGCCTCCCAGACCGACTTCGACTTCGTACGGCAGATCATCGAAGAGGATCTGATCCCTGACGACGTGGTGATCCAGGTCCTGACCCAGGCCAGACCCGAGCTGATCGAGCGGACCTTCGAGTCGGTGCGCGGGGCCAAGCAGGCGATCATCCACCTGTACAACTCCACCTCCACCCTCCAGCGCAGGGTCGTCTTCGGCCAGGACCGCGAGGGCATCACCGCGATCGCGGTCGAGGGCGCCAAGCTCTGCAAGAAGCTGGCCGCCGAGATGGACGGCACGGAGATCTACTTCCAGTACTCCCCGGAGTCCTTCACCGGCACCGAACTGGAGTACGCGGTGGAGGTCTGCGACGCCGTCAACGACGTGTGGCAGCCCACCCCCGACCGCAAGGTCATCATCAACCTGCCCGCCACCGTCGAGATGGCCACGCCCAACATCTACGCCGACCAGATCGAGTGGATGCACCGCAACCTGGCCTATCGCGACTCGATCGTGCTCTCCCTGCACCCCCACAACGACCGGGGCACCGCCGTCGCCGCCGCCGAGCTGGGCTACCTGGCCGGGGCGGACCGGATCGAAGGCTGCCTGTTCGGCAACGGAGAGCGCACCGGCAACGTCTGCCTGGTCACGCTGGGCATGAACCTGTTCTCGCAGGGCATCGACCCGGAGGTCGATTTCTCCGACATCGATGAGATCCGCCGGATCACCGAGTACTGCACCCAGCTCCCCGTCCACCCGCGCCACCCGTGGGGCGGCGAGCTGGTCTACACCGCCTTCTCCGGATCCCACCAGGACGCCATCAAGAAGGGCTTCGAACACCTGGAGCGCGACGCGGCCGCCGCGGGCGTCCCGGTCGAGGAGTTCACCTGGGCGGTCCCCTACCTGCCGATCGACCCCAAGGACATCGGCCGTACGTACGAGGCGGTCATCAGGGTCAACAGCCAGTCGGGCAAGGGCGGGGTCGCCTACATCATGAAGGCCGACCACCAGCTGGACCTGCCGCGCCGCCTGCAGATCGAGTTCTCCCGCGTCGTCCAGGGCCGCACCGACGCCCTCGGCGGCGAGGTGAGCCCGGCCCAGATGTTCGAGATCTTCACCGACGAGTACCTGCCGAACGAGGTCGGCCCGTGGGGCCGGCTGGGCCTGCTGGCCCACCGCACCGCCTCCCAGGGCGACGAGAAGGACGCGATCAGCGCCGACCTGCGGATCGACGGGGAGATCCGGGAGGTCGAGGGTGTCGGCAACGGTCCCATCTCCGCCTTCTGTGAGGCCCTGGCCAGGGTCGGCATCGAGGTTCGCGTCCTCGACTACGCCGAGCACGCCCTGAGCGCCGGCACCGACGCCAAGGCCGCCTCCTACATCGAGTGCGAGATCGCCGGCCAGGCCCTGTGGGGTGTCGGCATCGACGCCAACACCACCGCCGCCGCGCTCAAGGCCGTCATCTCCGCGGTCAACCGCGCCAACCGCTAGTCCCCGGCACGACCGGCCGGGGCAACGCGTCCGACAACGATCCACAAGGTCATCTGTCGCCTATTCGACCGCGCCTCCCGCGTAACCCGCGGACGCGCGGTCGAGTCGTCTCGGCAGGTGGCCGGGGCGGTGGGGAAACCGGTCGTCCTGACGCCATATAATTTATAGGTAAAACACTTGCTAATCATATGAACGGGGATCATGAAGGAACAGCCGGGCGGACGGACGCGGCGGCTGCCGCTGAGGGGAGTGTTCCGGCTCGGCCGGTTCGGCGACATCTGGCACAAGCACGCGCTCAGCGCGGTCATCGCGCTGGCGATCCCCGACCTGATCCTTCTCGCCACGGGCCGGCTGGATCTGGCGGTCTACACCTCCGCCGGAGCGATGTGCGCCCTGTACGCGCACGGTCTGCCGTACGCGGCGCGGGCGCGCAGCCTGATCTGGGTGGCGCTGGGCATGATCGGCGGGGTGGGGGTGGCGCTCGTCACGTCCGGCCTCACCCGGTCCACCGCGATCCTGATCATCGTGTCCGCGGTGCTGGCCGCCCTGCACAAGGTGGTCTGCGACGCCACCCGGATCGGCCCGCCCGGGAACCTGATCTTCACCTTCATGGCCGCGACCTGTGCCTTCATTCCCCAGCGGCTCAGTGAGGTGCCCTTCCACCTGGCGCTCGCCGCACTGGGCGCCCTCCTTGCCTGGCTGGTCTGCATGGCCCCGGCGCTCGTCCGGCCCGAGGGCCCCCAGCGGATCGCCGTCGCCCGCGCGCTGGAGGCGGTCGCGCGGCTCCCGCGGGCGGCCCCCTCGCGACGCGACCCCCAGGACGACACCCCGGCGCGGATCACCCCGGTACCCCGGGTCCGCCATGACGCCGCCGCGGCGGTGAACGCCGCCTGGCGCACTCTCCTGCCGGTGCCCGCGAGCCCGAACCGCGGCGCGCTGGAGCGCCTGCTGGTACACGCCGAGGAGACCCTCGCGACGGGTTTCAGCACCGAGGCCGCCCGGCTGACGGGCTGGGCCACCGACCTGCGCCGGAACCGGCCGCTGCCCCGCACGAGCCTCACCGGGAACGAGGCCGCCGAGCTGACCGGCATCGCGATGGAACGGGCCGTCCGGAGCCGCGAGCCGAGTGTGCTGCGGGCGTTCCATCCGGCCTCCGCGCTGTTCCCGATCGGGATCAGGGTCGCCGTCGGCTCCGCTCTGGCCGGGCTGACCTCGATGGCGCTGGGGGTCGGTCACCCCTACTGGGCGGTCGTGATGGCCGCCTCCGTCTTCCAGGCCAATGCCGTGCTGTCCTGGCAGCGGGCGCTGCAGCGCGCCCTCGGCAGCGTGTTCGGACTGCTCGCCTTCACCCTGCTGCTGCCGATCAGCCGCACCGGGCAGCTCGCGCTGGTGTTGCTGGTGCTGCTCCTCCAGTTCTGCACCGAGGCGTTGATCACCCGTAACCACTGGCTCGGCACGGTGTGTGTGACCCCGATGGCCCTTCTGCTGACCGAGTTCTCCGGATACCAGCCCGCCGGGCAGCTGATCGCCGACCGCTGGCTGGACACCTGCGTGGGCGTCGCGGCGGGACTGCTCGGCTGCCTGCTGGTGACCAACCGCCGTACCGCCGGCCGGATCGACGCCGCCCTGCACCGGGTGGCCGTCACCCAGGCCGCGGCAGGACACCTGCTGGAGAGCGGCTCCGCGGGCCCCGGCGACATCTCCCGGGCCCGAGGCCTGCTCGTCGCCGCCCTGGTGGAACTCCGGGAGGCCGCCGAGGTCGCCGCCGGCGAGTGGTGGCAGCGGGTGCTGCCGGCGGAACAGATCGCCCAGGCCGAGCAGGAGGGCCACCGTACGCTCGCGCGCCTGAGGGGACCCGCCCGGGATAGAGTCGCCTCAAAGTCGATCAGCGGGTGAGGGAAGCGGGGGCGTGGAGGACATCGTCGCGCAGGTGATGCGCCAGTGGCAGCGCGTCCACCCGGGGCTGGACACCGCGCCGATGGCCGTGATCGGCCGCCTCAACCGCTGTTCCCTGCTGATCCAGCAGGCCGCCGACGCGCCGCTGCGCGAGCACGGTCTGACCCGGTCCGAGTTCGACATCCTCGGCGCGCTGCGGCGGCTGGATCGGGAGCTCACCCCCAGCCAGATCGCCAGGGAGACCTTCGCCTCCGGTGCCGCCGTCACCAAGCGGCTACGGTTCCTGGAGGAGCGCGGACTGGTGGCCCGCCGTCCCGACGACCGGGACGGGCGGGTGTCCCACCTCTCGCTCACCGAGCAGGGCCGTACGCTCATCGACCGGATGCTCCCCGAGCAGGTCGACTACGACGCGTCGCTGCTGGCCGGCCTGGCCGTGGAGCGGCAGCGGGAGCTGGCGGAACTCCTCGGCGAGCTGCTCCTCCTGCTGGAGGGACGGCCGGGCGTCCGGTCGCTCTGAACGTGCCCCGGTGCGGGCGCCGTCACCTGGCATCCTGCTTCCGCAGTGGCGACCGGCGGTACGAAGCGGGTTCGGCCGAGGCCTTTCCAAACTGGTGAATTCATGGCATTCCACGGCGAGTCGCTCCGAGGTGCCCCATCGTTAGCGACATAGCATCTTTCCAGCTCAGGGCGTAATTCGCTCCCCCCGAACACATCGAAAGCGACATTTTCGGCTATGTACGGAATTCGTATTCATCGGGGGAATTCATGCGATGTATCTTTGGCCTGGCCACCGCCGGGCTCGTCCTTCTCAGCGGCACGACGGCCGCCGCGGACGCGCTGCCGCAGCCGCCGGGCCGCGGGCCCGACCCGGCCGCGGGCCGGCCGATCGCCGATCCGCCTCCGTGGCCGCCGCGGCCGATGCCTCCGGGACCCGGATCGATCATGCTGCCCCCGGGGCCTGGGCCGTTGCCTCCGGGACCCGGGTCGATGATCCCACCCCCACGACCTCCGTGGCCGCCGCGGCCTCCGCTCCCGTGGCCACCCGGCACCTGGGGCCAGCCGATCCCACCTCGCCCGACCCCGATTCCGCCGTGGCCGACTCCGTGGCCGCCGCGCCCGTTCCCGCCAAGGCCGACCGGATGGCCGCTTCCGCCGTGGCCGACCCCGTGGCCGCCGCGCCCGATTCCGCAGTGGCCCGTGACGGTGGGCGTACCACTGGGCAGGGATCTCTCACTGACCATCGCGGGCAGGTTGGGCACCCGTAGCGTCCAGCTCAGTTGCTCGCCGGTCTTCGGGACGCACCCGCGCGCGGCGGACGCGTGCGCGGCGCTCTACCCGGCGCAGGGCGACCCGGCCCGGGTCGGGCCGACGTGGATGGGGTGCGCGCGGGTGTACGACCCCACGACGGCGAGTGCGACCGGCACGTGGGACGGCCAGTACATCCAGTACCGGCGGACCTTCAGCAACGAGTGCGACATGCACGCCGCGACAGGTCCGGTCTTCGAGTTCTAGGTCCTGACCTTCGAGGGGCCGGGAGAGGAGAGCGCCCACCCGCCGGCGCCCGGAGAGGATCGGGCCGCCGCCCGTCATGAAACGGCGGCCCGATCCCCGGAACATCGGCCTGCACGGCGGCGGGGCATTCCGCCGCCGTACGAGCCTGAAATACCCTTGGGGCGGTGATGCCGTCGTCGCGCCCTCGCATGGCCACCCGTGTGCGGCGCGCATCCGCCGTGCACGGCCTGGCGCGAGGCGTAGAGAGGGCACGACTTGACCGGACGGCTGCTGAACTGGGCGGGCAACATCACCTACGGCGCCGCGCGGTTCCACCGCCCCGGCAGCATGGAGCAGCTCCAGGAACTGGTCGCCGGCAGCGACGCCGTCCGGGCACTCGGCACCCGGCACTCCTTCAACGAGATCGCCGACCGTCCCGGCGGTGACCTCGTCTCGCTGGAGGATCTGCCGGGTGGGCCCGAGCTCGACCCGGCACGCGGCACGGTCACGGTCGGCGCCGGGGTGCGCTACGGCGAGCTGAGCCGCTATCTGCACGGTGCGGGCTACGCGCTGCACAATCTCGGCTCGCTGCCGCACATCTCGGTCGCCGGTGCCTGCGCCACGGCCACGCACGGCTCGGGCGATGCCAACGGCAACCTGGCGACCGCGGTCTCCGGCCTCGAACTGGTCACCGCCGACGGTGAGGTCACCTTCCTCAGCCGGGAGCGGGACGGCGACCGCTTCGCGGGGGCGGTCGTCGGGCTCGGCGCGCTGGGAGTCGTCACCAGGGTCGTCCTCGACGTCGTCCCGGCCTTCGAGGTGCGGCAGCACGTCTACGAGAACCTGCCCTGGGCGCGCCTTGAGGAGCACTTCGAGGAGATCACCTCGGCCGGGTACAGCGTGAGCATGTTCACTGGATGGGACGGCCCGGTGATCGACCAGGTGTGGGTGAAGCGGCGTGACGGCGAGCCCGGCCCGTGGGAGCCGGTGTCGCGCTGGCTGGACGCCACGGCCGCGCCGGCCGACCGGCACCCGCTGCCGGGGCTGTCCGCCGTCAACTGCACCGCGCAACTGGGGGTGCCCGGCCCCTGGTACGACCGGCTGCCGCACTTTCGCCTGGACTTCACCCCGAGCAGCGGGGAGGAGCTCCAGTCGGAGTATCTGCTCCCGCGCCGCCACGCCCTGGCCGCGCTCCGCGCGCTGGACGGGGTCAGGGACGTCGTCTCCCCCGTCCTGCAGGTGTCGGAGATCCGCACCGTCGCGGCGGACGAGCTGTGGCTGAGCCCCTCCTACCGCCAGGACGTCGTCGCGGTCCACTTCACCTGGAAGAAGGACTGGCCCGCGGTGCGCCGGGTGCTCACCGTGATCGAGGACCTGCTGGAGCCCTTCGAGGCCCGCCCCCACTGGGGCAAGCTCTTCCTGATGGGCTCTGAGCGCCTGGCGTCCCGGTACGACCGGCTACCGGACTTCCGGCGGCTGGCCGCCGACCTCGACCCCACGGGCAAGTTCCGCAACCCGTTCGTGAACGATCGTCTCTTCGCGGGTGATTCTCCCTCACCGGTGTCGAGGTGACGGTCCACCTGCCGGAGGTGGATCCCCGGCCGGCCGGTCGTCTCGCCGAACGGGCACACCGGCACTGCCCCTACTCCACGGCACTGCCGGGCAACGTCGACGTCGGACCGAACCTCGCTTGAGGGAGGCTTCACCCTCCGGCCGGTTCGTCAGTTCTTGGAGACGAGGCCGCGGGTGATGGCCTCCTCGCGGAGGCGTTTCAGCGGGATCGCCGCGCCGTCGCGGTCGATGCGCCAGACGTCCCAGCCGGCGCACGCCTTGCTCCCCGCGGCCGCGGCCCCGGCGGCGGACAGGGAGTGGTACGCCTGGTCCGTCGCCGCCAGCCTGATCCTTCCGTCCTCCTCGATCGTGGCGTGGTGGACCTCACCCTTGACCGTACGGAAGATCTTGGCGTTCGGTGCTATCAGGCCGCTCCTGATCAGGTCGGCGACCTCGACGCCGTAGTGGCGGCGGGCCGTGGGCGACTCGACAGGAGTCGGGAGCGGGATCACCGGCAGGCGGAAGCCGAGCCTGGCCGGGTTCCAGATCTCCTCGCAGAGCAGCCGGTAGAGGTGCTGGCGCTGTTCGATCTCCCGTACCCCGAAACCGGGGCAGGGCCGGAACGCCTTGTCCAGCCCCGAGTCCCTGAGGTAGTGGGTGAACGGGGTGTTGCGCAGGCGGCTCTTGGGGTGCAGGGAGGCGGCGAGCCGGTTCTCCGCGTAGTAGTGCTCGATCTTCCTGTCGTAGGGATCGTCGCGGAAGCTCGCGTTGACCGACTTGGGCAGGAGCAGCAGGGCGCCGAGGCGGTTGCGCCGGATGTAGAACTCGGCGGTGGTCTTGACGGCGTCCCGGTACCGTTCGAAGCGGTTGGCCCAGATGTGCTCGATCTCGTAGTCGCGCCGCCCCCGCAGGAAGGCGTACTCGTGCTGCCCTCCCTCGCAGGCGCGCTGGACGTGGGCGGTCATCCGGGAGAGCAGGTAGCGGACCACGCGGCGGTTGTTGGCCCGCAGCCCGAAGGAGGCCAGCTCGCGGAAGTCGTGGTCGAGCAGGGAGGTCTCCCGGCCGAGGACCGTGGCGACGTCCTCGACGGTCCGGCAGATCCGCAGGACGGGGATCAGCCGGTGGATGACCTCGTCGAGGTCGCGGCGCTGCACGGGAAGGTTGTTGACGCACCTGCGCACGTAGAGGAGGTCGAGGAATGAGGCGACCATCGAGGTCTTCCGGACGAACACCTCGTCGGTGTCCTCGGGAGAGACGACGGAGAGCAGCAGCGTGAACTGGTTGTCGATGCCGTTGTATCCGTTGAAGTAGACGGCTGCCAGGGCGGGCGTGAACTCCCGGCAGGCGCGGAGCAGCTCGCAGTAGCGTTTCGACACGTCCGTGAGCTTCCGCACGAACTTCTCGGCCTCCGCCGGGCGGCCGAGGCCCAGCTGGACGTCGTTGCGCAGGATCCACTCGTGGACGGCCCGCCCGATCTCGGCGGCGTCCTCGGAGTCCTTGTCGAGGTGCGCGTACTGCGCCAGCAGGAACGAGCGGACGTACGCGCTGGGCGTGTTGGCCTCGGGGGAGTCGGTCTCCGCGGTGGTGAGACGGGCCAGCATGTCGGCCCACTCCCTGCCCAGTTCCTCGCGCGGCTGCTCGCCGATCCGCCGGAAGAGATGGCCCTTGAGCAGGTCCACGTGGCTCAGCCGGAGCCCCCGGTCGTTCATCGACACGAAGATCTCGCGGCCGTTCTCCTGGTCGAGGGCCCGGATGCCGACCAGGCAGACCCGGTCCAGCAGCCACCGGACGAAGGGCACCAGGGCCTCGCCGCGCAACTCCTCGGGGAACTCCCCGTCGATCTCCCTGCTCCGGTCGTGCAGGTTGCGCACCGAGATGTGCGCGTCGTCGGGCAGGGTGAACCCCTTGAGACCGTTCCAATCGGTGACCAGGGAGTTGAGCAGCTGCGCGCGGGACAGCTCCTCGGAGCTGCCGACCTTGAAGCTCCGCCTGCCGTGCCGCGCCGTGTAGGTGAGCCCTTCCAGCTCGTCGACGTTGATCCACATCTCCTGGTCGAGCAGCAGCTGCCGGAGATAGATGAGCACGAGGTGGAGGGTGGTGACGCGCTGCTGGCCGTCGACGAGGAAGGTGCGGCCGTCGCTCTCGTGGTAGACGTAGGGGCCCAGGAAGTACGGGGCGTAGCGGCCGGCCTCCTCCTGGTCGTGCAGGGGGTTCCACTGGCTGAGGAAGCGCTGGCTGAGGTCGTCGATCAGCGTGCTGACCTCGTGCCGGGTCCAGGTGTACTCACGCTGGTAGTAGTCCAGTGCGAAGGAGTTCCGCTCGAAGAGGGTGCGGACCGTCACGCCCTCGCCGTGAATGGGACTGTCCACCATGAAGTCGGCAGCGCCTCTCGCCTGTGGGGGGACGGCTCACTCGAAAGCCGATTCTTCTCATTTATCACGTTGAATCGGCAACCGTTACCGATCGCCGCTAAGTCGTGACGTGTCAGGCGGGCAGGCCGAGGGTGCGGGCCTGACAGCGCATGGTGTGGTCGAAGGCCGCGGCGCGGTCCAGGATCGCGTTGTTGAACTGGCCGAACAACTCGAAGCTGATCCAGCCGAACAGGCCGGTCCAGGTGATCAGGCCGCGGACGATCACGTCGTCGGGGACGTCGGGCATCAGCTCGCGCAGGCGTGCGGCGTCCTCGCGGAAGGACGGCGGGGCGGGCGGGTGGTCGCCGGGCGGGTTCAGGGTTCCGGCCCGGTGGGCGTCGGAGACGATCCGGCCGTAGACGACGGTGTCGCGGATCGCGGCGGGGACGGTGTCCTGCGGAGCCTGGTAGCCGGGGACGGGGGAGCCGTACAGCAGGGCGTACTCGTGCGGGTGGGCCAGTGCCCAGTCCCGTACGGCGTGGCAGACCGCCATCCACCTGCCCGCGTGGTCGGTGTGCGGGACGGCCGCGTCGGCGTTCTCCACGGCCTCGCCGAGGGCGTTGTAGCCGTCGATGATCAGGGCCGTGAGCAGGTCGTCCTTGGAGGGGAAGTAGCGGTAGATCGCGGAGGAGGCCATGCCCATCTCGCGGGCGACCGCGCGCAGGGACAGGCCGCTCGCGCCGTCGACGGCCAGTTGCCTGCGGGCGACGTCGGTGATCTCGCGGGTCAGCTCGGCCCTGACCCTTTCGCGTGCGGTGAGGCTCGAACTCATGTCCCGACCATATCAGAGCACTGGAAAGAAACGAGAGCACTGCTCTTGACGAACAGCGCTCTTTAACGAGAGCATTGCTCTCAGAACGGAACGGCAATCTCTTAGGAGCTCCCATGATCTCCCTGGCCAAGAACACCAACCTGCTCGTCATGTTCCTGCTGGAGCTGGGCGTGCTGGCCTCGGTCGGTTACTGGGGTTTCGTCACCGGTTCGAACTGGCCGGTGAAGCTGCTCCTCGGCCTCGGCGGCCCCGCGCTGTTCGTCGTGGCCTGGGCGATCTTCGGCGCGGCCAACGGCGCGACGATCCCGCTCACCGGTCTCGCCCGTGCCGTCCTGGAGGTGCTCTGGTTCGGTGGCGGCGCCGCGGCGCTGGTCATGGCCGGCCGTGTCGTCCCCGGGATCGCCTTCGCCGCACTCTTCGTCGTCAATGCCGCGCTGCGGCTCCTCTGGAACCAGTGAAGGAAGAACCATCATGGCCAAGCACGTCATCGCGGGAGCCGGTCAGGTCGGCTCCGAGGTCGCCCGGTTGCTGGCCGGGCAGGGACACGAGGTGGTCCTGGTCAGCCGCTCGGGCTCGGGACCCGAGCTGCCGGGCATCCGCAGGGTCGCCGCCGACGCGGGCGACCGCACGGAGCTGACCGCCCTGACCAGGGGCGCCGCCGTCCTCTACAACTGCGTCAACCCGCCCTACCACCGGTGGGCGCGGGACTGGCCGCCGCTCGCCGCGTCGCTGCTGGGAGCCGCCGAGGACACCGGCGCCGGATACGTCATCCTCGGCAACCTCTACGTCTACGCCGCTCCCACCAGGCCGATGCGGGAGAGCGACCCGTTGACCCCGCCCAGCGCCAAGGGCGAGATACGGGTCCGGCTGTGGCAGGAGGCCCTGGCCGCGCACGAGGCGGGCCGGGTCCGGGTGACCGAGGTACGCGGATCCGACTTCTTCGGCCCCGGCTGCCTGGACCAGTCACACCTGGGGGAGAGGCTCGTCCCCAGGCTGCTGACGGGCAAGGCCGTTCGCGTCGTCGGCGACCCCGCACAGCCGCACAGCTGGACCTACGTGCCCGATGTCGCGCGGGCCCTGATCGCGGCGGGAGAGGGCGAGCGCGCCTGGGGCCGCGCCTGGCACATCCCGACGAACGAGCCGATGACGGTGCGCGAGGTCGCCGCGCGGCTGTGCGCGCTCGCCGGAATCCCCGACCCGGGGGTCAAGGCCATGCCGCACTGGCTGCTGCGCGCCGCCGGGACCTTCTCCCCGATGCTCGGCGAGCTGGAGGAACTGCGCTACCAGTTCGTCCGGCCCTTCGTCCTGGACTCGAGTGACTTCCAGGAGGCCTTCGGCATCGCGCCGACCCCGATGGACGAGGCGCTGGCCGCGACGATCGCGTGGTGGCGCGACCGCCTGGCCGCGGCGGCGTAGGGACCGGTCGGACGCCGTACGGCGGGTGCGCCGGCCCGGGGGCGCGACGTACGCGCCGGAAAAGCACGCGTCGTAGGCTCTCAGCATGAAGATCGCTGTCATCGGCCTCGGGGACATCGCGCAGAAGGCCTACCTGCCCGTCCTCGGCGCGACCCCCGGCCTCGACCTGCACCTGTGCACCCGCGACCGTGCCACGCTCGACCGCCTCGGTGACGCCTACCGGGTCGAACGCCGGCTCTCCTCGGTGGACGAGGTGCTCGACGCGGGGGTCGAGGCGGCCTTCGTGCACGTCGCGACGGAGGCGCACGTGAAGGTCGTCGAGCCGCTGCTGCGGGCCGGCGTCCACGTCTACCTGGACAAGCCGATCGCCTACACCCTCGCCGAGGCCGAGCGCCTGGTGCGGCTGGCGCGGGAGAGCGAGCGGTCGCTGTTCGTCGGTTTCAACCGCCGTAGGGCGCCGTCCTACGCCGCTCTGCGCGATCTTCCCCGCGATCTGGTGGTGATGCAGAAGCACCGTGCGCGCCATCCGGAGAACCCGCGGGCCGTCGTCTACGACGATTTCATCCACGTCGTGGACACGCTCAGGTTCCTGGTGCCGGGCGAGGTCGAGCACACCGTCGTCCGCACCCGGGTCAGGGCGGGACTGCTGGAGCACGTGACGCTGGAGCTCTCCGGGGACGGCTTCACCGCCTTCGGGATCATGAACAGGGTGGGCGGCCTGGCGGAGGAGAGCGTGGAGGTCATGGGCGGCGGCGCCAAGCGCCGGGTGGTCAACATGGCCGATGTGACCGACCACGCCGGCGCCGAGACCCTGACCAGGCGGGGCGACTGGACCCCGGTCTCCCGGCAGCGGGGCATCGAGCAGGTCTGCCTGGAGTTCCTCGACGCGGTCCGCTCCGGCACCGTCGTCGACGCCGCCGACGCCCTGGCCACCCATGCGATCTGCGAGGAAATCGTCACCGCCGCGGCCCGGTAGCGCGTGACGGGGTGCGGCTTTTAGGATCGGAGCCCGCGCGAGCGGTGCGCCTCGGCGACCCGGCCGACGCCGATCACGTGGGCGGCCTGGCGCAGGGTGATCCCGCACTCGGCCGAGACCGCCGCGACCGTGTCGAACGCGTTCTCCACGAGGCCGCGGAGCCTCGCGTCCACCTCGCGCGCGCTCCAGGAACGAGCCTGCGCCTCCTGCAGCCACTCCAGGTAGGAGACGATCACACCGCCCGCGTTGGCCAGGATGTCGGGGACCACCGTGATGCCCGCGTCGGCGAGGACGCGGTCCGCCCCGGGCGTGGTGGGGCAGCTGGCACCCTCCACGATCAGGCCGGCCCTGATCCGGGGGGCGTTCTGCTCGGTGATCGCCCCCTCCAGGGCCGCGGGAACGAGCACGTCCACATCGAGTTCCAGCAGGTCGTCGTGGGACAGCGGGTCCGCCTCGCGGTAGCCGCGCACTCCACCGGTCTCCTTCGACCACGCCCGCAGGCCGTCGACGTCCAGGCCCGAACGGTTGACCACGGCCCCGGTGCTGTCGGAGACCGCGACCACGAGAGCGCCCGCGTCGGCGAGGTGGCGCGCGGCGGGGGCGCCGACCTTGCCGAAGCCCTGGATCGCGACGGTACGGCCCTCGGGGGAGCCGCACATGGCCCTGAGCGTGGCGAACCGCACGCCGCGTGAGGTGGCCTCCGCCCGCTCCGGCGCGCCGCCGGAGGTCGATCCGCCGGTCATCACGCCGGGCACCGGGTAGCCCGCGTTCACCGAGTAGGTGTCCATGATCCAGGCCATGGTCCGCCTGTCGGCGCCGACCTCGGGGGCCGGGACGTCCCGCTCGGGGCCGACGATCGGCAGCACCTCGTTGACGTAGCGGCGGGTGACCCGCTCCAGCTCCCGGGTGCTCAGCGAGGCGGGATCCACCGAGACGCCGCCCTGGGCGCCCCCGTACGGGATGCCGGCCAGCGCGCACTTCCACGTCATCCCCATGGCCAGCGCGGTGACCTCGTGGACGTCGGTGCGGGGGTGGAAACGGATGCCGCCCTTCGCCGGGCCACGGGTGATGTTGTGCTGCACCCGGAAACCCTGCACGACGTCCATCCGGCCGTCCTCGCGGCGGACCGGAACCGACACGGTGAGTGAGCGGCGGGGAGTGGCGAGCATGGCGCGCAGGCTGTCGTCCAGGTCCAGCCGGTCGGCCGCCTGGCCGAGCTGGAAGAGCGCGGTGTCGAGGGCCTGACGGCCAGGGCTGACGGGAGCGGTGGTGGCCGGCGTCGTCGACGGCACCGTGAGCGTCCTCAAGGGAAACCTCCGTACGGTGAGCGGGGCGCCTTTGCTCCGCCCGGGGCAGCTGGTCACGATCAGAGTAGGTGCGCTTTTTTGCCTGCGGGGACGGGCAGTGTTTCGTTCTCGTGACCGCTCCGAGGCCTGGTCGCGCCACCGCGACCGGATGGTGCGTTGTTATCTGTCCGCGTCTCTGGGCAATCTGGGAGGAAGGTACGGATCTGGTGGGCTCCGGTAAAGGATTCCTGCCGTCGTGCGGTGACTGAGGGGATGAACGTGCCGGAACTTGTGGTCGGACCGATGTTGCGTTACGTCGACGAGACGAGCGCGTCGGTATGGCTGGAGACGAGCGAGCCGTGCGAGGTGACGGTCGAGGTCGGTGGCGTGAGCTCGCAGGCCAGGACGTTCACGGTCCACGGTCACCACTACGCGATCGTGGACGTGGCGGGCGGCGGGACCTACCAGGTGCGCCTGGACACCGAGACCGTGTGGCCGCTGCCCGACCAGCCGCCCAGTCGCATCCGCCTGCTCGGCCCCGGCGGGCCGGACCGGGTGATGTTCGGCTCCTGCCGGACCAGCGTGCCGCACGACCCCCTGCACACGATCTCCCACGGGGTGGACATGCTGCGCGCGTACGGCTGCACCCTGATGGAGGCGCCCGAGGACCGCTGGCCCGACCTGTTGCTGCTCCTCGGCGACCAGGTCTACGCCGACGAGCCCTCCGCCGAGATGCTGGAGTTCATCGGAAACCGCAGGGACAGCGAGCCGAAGAAGGAGATCGCCGACTTCGAGGAGTACGCCGAGCTGTACCGCCTGGCGTGGACCGACCCGGAGATTCGCTGGATCCTCTCCACGGTGCCCACCGCGATGATCTTCGATGACCACGACCTGCGCGACGATTTCAACACCTCCAGCACCTGGCGCGAGCAGATGGAGCACGTCCCGTGGTGGCGGCACCGGGTGATCTCCGGGATCGGCGCCTACTGGGTCTACCAGCATCTGGGCAACCTGTCGCCGGCGGAGCGCGCCGCCGACGAACTGCTCAGCAAGGTGTGCGCGGCCGAGGGGGACGGCGGGGAGGTGCTCGACGCGTTCGCCGAGCACGCCTACGACGTACCCGCCGACAGTCGGTGGAGCTACGCCCGCGACCTCGGCGACACCCGCCTGGTCATGCTGGACTCCCGTTGCTCCCGCCGGCTCACCCCGAAAGACCGGCGCATGATCGACCCGGTGGAGTGGGAGTGGCTCACCGAGCAGCTCCAGCGGGACGGCGCGAAGCGCTACGTGATCGGCTCCTCGGTGCCGTTCCTGCTTCCCGCGGGCATCCACCACATCCAGAACTGGAACGAGGCGCTGGCGCAGGGGGCCTGGGGCGCCAGGGTGGCCCGCTGGTCGGAGGCGCTGCGCCAGGGGCTGGACCTGGAGCACTGGGCGGCCTTCCGGCGCTCCTTCGAGGACCTGTTCAGGCTGCTGGCCGGGCTGGGCAGGCCGGTGATCATACTCTCCGGAGACGTGCACTACTCCTATGTCTCGAAGGCGCACGGGCTCCCCATCTACCAGCTGGTCTGCTCGCCGATCCGCAACCCGCTGAGCCGCACGCTCCGCCTGGCCAACATCGTCGCCCAGTTCGGTGTCGCCAGCCTGATCGGACGCTCGCTCTCCCGCCTGGCCAAGATCCCCAAGGCGCCCTTCAGGTGGCGGATCACCAACGGCCCGTGGTTCTCCAACGCGGTGGCGGTGCTGTCCCTGGACACCGACCCCACCTCGGTCCGCTGGGACACCGCCACCGGAATCGACGTCTCGGAGATCACCACGGTGGAGCTGAAGGGGATCTAGGAGGCTGGTGTTAAACGGCCGCTTAGCGATCATGCTGGAGCGCCACACCCACAGAGCATGCAGATTCGGCTTCCAACTGGAGTGTGTGCTCCCGATCCTCACCGTTCTTGACGGCTCGGCGGAGGGGCCAAGATTACTTCGCGCGAAAAACACCAGCCTCGTAGGAGCCGTCCCCTGGTCCCCGGCCGGGGGGCCGGGGGGGGGTGCGTAGGTGGGCGCGGGA